>NZ_JBHIOQ010000001.1:0-1423 GCF_042195565.1 Bartonella sp. AP88XZML
GGTCCACAGCAAACTAGTGAAAAGTGCTGATCATTTTACGATTAGGCATGTGTTTAAATCGACAAAAAGGCACCGTACAGAGCGATTTAAAGATTTTGTGATAAAAACCACATTGAAATTAAAAACGCTTCTGTACAGTCCATTTTGAGGCAAATAAACCCATTGGTAAAGTTATGGATTTAGATTAGGGGATATTAAACCAGATGTTTTTAAAAAAACGTAAACAGAAGGGGGGAAAAAAGTTCGTTGCAACGGCGGTGGGGCATGCCCCATGGGGATTAGGGGTAGCAGAGTATTTTTACAATCTTTACGAATATGATGATGGTACAAGAGAATATGANAGTTGATTACAGTACCAAGGCGCAAGTGAAAGCGTGGATATATGGGGGTGGTATTCCGAAAAGCGTTCTCAATTACGAACCTCTTATAGATGAGATCAATAAAGAGATCAAAAAATTATCAAAAACCGCAGGAAATAAATATGTTTACAGATAAGCAGCTAAGAGCCTTGTTTGGTATTATAATTTTTATATTTTTATGCTTTTTAGGAATTAAAAAAAATCCCTATTTTATCCAAGGTATTTTGATATTTGCATCTTTTGGTTTGATAATAATAACAAATATTTTTGTAATTTTATGCAATTCTCATATTCCTTTTGAGTTGCAGAACAATCCAAAATATAAAGATGATGATACAACAGGTTGGAAGACATTAACACGTGATTTACAACATTATATGCACAGACTTTTAAAGCTAATAAGTTTAGCACTTGTCGTTTTAATTTTTCCAAATAGTTATACTGTATTTTGGTATTTAGATATCGTTTTTTGGTACTTTTTTTTAGTTTATTCATTCTTTCTCATGTTGCATACACGCAGTTTAATAAACATGTCCATTTACGCACTACATTTTTATACTAAAAACCAAAAGTAAAATTTAAAAGCACTTGATATTCAATTATGTAGGTATCAAAATGAAAAAAATTGAAAAAAATAAAAAATACGTATTGACTTTAAAGAAAAGGTCGTTTATTAAGGTTGGCAAGTGCTCAAAACACTGTAATACGAGCGGATAGGTTACGAAACGACCTCTTCCTATGTTTCTAAAATATACTGGCTTTCTTTTGTGCTCTTATTGGCATATAACGATTTTGCCGGGTGTGGTTATACTATACAATACCCTTCATAGGGGAAAGTGTAACGACGGTCTCGTATCCGTGTTTTGAGCGCCCGGCGCCCTTATAGGGTGTCAATCAAAATGTTAAAATACGAGGTAATTATTATGCAGAATTCTGTAAAAAAATATCAACTCACCAATCAAACAATTCTTCGTGAGGGTAAAAAACTTTATCGCATTAAGGCGTTAAGAGATTTTGGTGATGTTAAAGCTGGTCAACTTGGTGGCTATATTGAATCTGAAGAA
>NZ_JBHIOQ010000002.1:0-3833 GCF_042195565.1 Bartonella sp. AP88XZML
ATCTTGAATGACCGACACTAAGTGCGAAAGTGTTCTCTTATGACGATAAACATCTCGCTTTACAGGTATCGGTCCTCCGGTTTTAATCCGAATATAATGACGTGTCATCAAAATACCTCTCAGTAAAAATTATTACTATTGATATTATATATATTGTGTAGTATAGTGCACTGATGGTAGCGATAATAAAAACAACAGATGAATTCGATAACTGGTTAGAAAAACTTAAAGACAGAAAAGCTGCTAATATAATTCTTGCAAGGCTTCATAGAATTCGTTCAGGGCTTTTGGGTGATGCAAAGTTTTTTAATGGTATAGGTGAATTACGTATCCACTATGGTGCTGGTTACCGAATTTATTTTACAAAAAAAGGCGATAAAATCATTATATTGCTTTGTGGTGGTGACAAATCCACACAATCCAGTGATATTCAAAAAGCCTTATCTCTTTTAGAGGATCTTAAAAATGAAATTGAAAACCTTTAACTTTGAAAAACACCTCACAACACCAGAATCTCAAGAAGTCTTTTTAAATGAAGCCTTTAAAACTGGTGATGCCTCTCATATAGCGGATGCCCTTGGTATTGTTGCTAGAGCACAAAATATGAGTGCCTTAGCAAAAGAAACCAATCGCGAACGCAGTGGATTATACCGCTCTTTAAGCAAAACAGGTGATCCTAAACTTTCTACCTTAGTCGCTGTCTTATCTGCCCTTAATTTACAACTCTCTGTACAATCTGCTCCATAAATCGTGAGGGGAATTAAGCCTTCCCCTATACCTCTCAACGATTGGTCACGAATTGCACGACCACAACACACTCACCAGCCGCGGTTGTTTTATCCCGTGTTGCATAAAGCGTAAGCTCTTGATCTTCTGGAACAAACTCTTTTTGGTTGGTTGATGTAAAATCTTGAGTGCTTTGGGTTTTGATATCCTTTTCACTAAACTCATTACCACCATAGGTGCTGCCTATCTTTAATTTCGCATCCGAAAACGCTGTCTTCACAAACGCTTTAATCGAAAGGATCATTGCACCACGCGGTAAAGTCCCGATTTTGCGCGTCAAATGCTTATCTTTATGCGAGATATTCAAACGCAAAAAACTGACCTGATGTGTATGAAGATCTCTGCCGTGTAAGTGTCCTGTTACGCCATCTACCATGTCCTATTTCCTTTCCTCATCACTCAACTTCACCGCTGTAGGTGGGGATAACTATCGTTCCAAAATCTTGGGCTCCTTGTGCTCTTCCGGGCATTTGGAAACGCGTTTTCTTCATGCCCATAATTGTATGCACTCCAAAACCGTATTCGCGTTTGTAGTCGAAGGTTTCTTCTTCGATTTTATAGCGGGTCTTACCGTAACTCTTACCAAATGCCATAACGACACTTTGCGCTCCAAGCAAAACAGCACGGCGCACACCTGCAAGACGTGTACTATCCGTGGATTTAACACCATTGGTGACATGCTCTGATTCACGTAAAATCACACCGTTGTACATGCCTAGAGAACCATCAAAGATTGGGTTTTTGGAACGCGAACCGGTATAAGCAGCTTTCTGAATATCAAGCCATTGACCCGTCTCTGTATTAGTGCGCAATTGTGTCACCTGAATGGGATGCAAATACAACACATAAACACTCTCGCCATTCACGCGAACCGGTCTAATTTTAGGATTCGCTAGCTTAGCGCACTGAACCGCTTCATCTATCAATTTAAGATTAAAGCTGTGTTTGGCTTTTTCTGTAAGCTCTTCATCCTTGGTTTTTGCTTCTGGTCGCACAATGCGCTTACTGCTTGGAGCTAATGGTGCATTAAAGCCCCAAAAAAGAGGATCAAGATCAACCAGTTCTCCCTCAAAATTAAGCCTGTTGGCTGTATAACCGCAAGCGTGAACGAAAAACATCAAACTCAAACGGTCCGCATACCAATCTGATAAACTGTTTTTGGCTTCTTCGCGCAAATTAAACAATGTGCGCTGATTATCAATAGTGCCTTCATTGGCAATTCTTGTTCCATGATAAAGTTCATTGATATACAGTTTATCATGAAGGAATTGTAGTGCCTCTTCATTGCCTTCAAGGGTTTCACCCTCACTCACACCACGTCCTGATAACTGAGCTCGCAGACTAAATGTTACACAATCCCCTTTGCCTTTTTGCGTCTCTGTTTTCACCTGAATAATGCTATTGGAATCCTGCCCCATCAAAGGAGCAATAGGAGTTGCTTTGGAGACCTCCGCATCAAGAATTCTCGCCCATGTTTTTAACGCATGGGGATCATTAATCCCTATATGTGTTGTTGCCATTTATTTCACCTTTCTTTGCTATAAAAAAACCGGCTTAAAGCCGGACCACCAACCCGCACCAAAGGCGGCTTATTCTCTAAAAGTCTTTCACTTAATCTTCATCATCTGCACCACTCAATTTGCGTATAAGCACTCGGTTCTTTGGATTACTGTACCACGCTTGAAACTCTTTATCCGTCATAGCGTCCATCGTTTCCCATGAAAGTGGACCCGTCACGCCCCCTCCACCAGATGCCGTTAAGGTTCTCGCAGAATTCTGCCGACTTTGAAGTTCTGCAACTTGATTATTCGCTTGCACTGCTTGGTTCTGATAGCCAAGGTTTTGTGCTATTCTATAAATTTCTTCTGCCGGATTGAGATCTCTTTGTGCACAAGTCGCTACAAGCGCATGCAATTGATCTCTTATAATCGCATCTATTGTGTTTTGTTGTCCATACTCAGGATAAAGTGATGACCAAGAACTCAATTCCTTTGCGCGTGCCTCATAAAGAAAATTTGCCGCGGCATCAAAATCACTGGATTTATTTTGAAACGACTTAACAGAATTATTAAAAAATTCACCAAGACGCATATCGTGCTGCTGCTGTTCCTCAGCTTGTCTTAGCGCTTCTTTCTGTTCCCTAATATACGCATCTTGCTTTTGAATCTTATCTAACATCCACGCCACTAAACGAACAGGGTCCTCACGTAGGTCTGGGGGTGCATTTTCACCTTCAACCATTGGCGTCTGGGATTGGGGTTCATAAAACTTGACAAGCGCTTCACGGGCTTGTTTGGCTTGTTGCTCCACACGCTGCTGTTCTATACTAGGAACAATCTCTGAAGGCTTTTCAACGGGCTGTGCAACCGGCTCTGGAGAGGTGACATCATCATTATCAATCGTTTCACCATCATAAGTGCCAGCATCAAAAGAGCTCTCATCATCAAAGACCGGTGCTCCAACTCTGTAATCTTCATTCATAGCTTCATTCATTTCTGCATTCATTCTTTCACCTTTCTCAACTATGCATACCTCTGTGTAATGCTATTCGCTCTCGCATAATCTGATTGTGTGCCTGATCATTGAGAAGCTTCTGCCGTTCAATCTCATAGCGTTGCTTCATCAGTTCTGCGTCTGTTTTTGCTCTCTCTTGATGCACAAAAAGATCAATCTGCTTTTGTTGCAAATCCATCTGATGCATCTGTGCTTTCGTCTCTAAGTCTTGTTGCTTTTCCTGCAACTTCATTTCCTGCTCGGGATCCATCTGCTGTTGTTGTGCCATTTGTTGCTGTTGGAACTTCTCACTGACACGATTGAGTAATGACGCAGGCAAGGGTGAGTAACGAAGTAGATCAAGCATAATATCCGGCGTAATGGCATTTTGAAGCAATGGGAGCAGCTGTGTGATGATACCGAAGGTGCGCTCTTTCTCATTCGGGCTGGTTGGCGCATCATCAACTACAATATCATACTCGACACTCGTTACTTCTTCACGCGTCAATGGAATATATTGCGCATTCTCTTCACCAGATATCCGTACCAAACGA
>NZ_JBHIOQ010000003.1:0-3072 GCF_042195565.1 Bartonella sp. AP88XZML
CACTTACAGCACCTTTTGTCTTCGTGATTTTGGCTGGACCTTCTGCATGAAGTCCGTAACCATCAGATGATGTAACTGCAGTTTTTTCGTCCAAAGTAATGGCGCTGCCTTCTTTAGCATATACCCCATCAGTTTTTCCGTCGAATGAACCTCCAGAGACTGTTATTGTGGAGTTATTATTTGCAAATATGCCTGTTGTCGCTTTAGTGACGGTTACATTGTTTAAAGACACAGTGCTTTTTTCGGCACTTATTCCTTTATCTACCAAGGCGTCATCTTTGCTGCTCGATATTTTTACATTTTCCAGCGTGTTTTTATTTTCATCATTTCCGCTAGCGTTGAAAAGAGCACCTATTTGAGATGCTGTAATGGAACCATCGGTCATCTTGACTGTAGCTGCATTTTGTATATCAAGGCCGTTTGCAACTTTTTCAATGGTTGTTGTGCCTTTTAATGTAATGACGCTGTTGTTGTCAGCTTTTGCACCAGTACTCTTTTTTTCAGTTTCAGAGCCGGTTATTGTCAAATTTTCGCTAACGATTTTGCTACCAACTGCTGTATAAAGCCCAGTTACCATATTTTCAATGGTTGTTTTGCCTGTTAATTCAATCATAGTATTTGGCAAGTAGGCTGCTATACCGGTGCTATTGGTATTTTTTTCGTTCTGAGAGCCCGTTATTGTTAAATCTTTACTAACGAGTTTGCCACCAGTTGTTGCCCTAAGACCGCTGCCAGCAATGTCTTTAATGGTTGTTTGACCCGTTAATTCAATCACGCTATTAGCACCATCGACGAGTATACCAATGCTGTCTTCTTTAGCTTCAGGAAGGATTATCGTTACATTTTTTGCAGTGACTTTACTGCCCTTATTTACCCGAAATCCGTTTGCAACTTTTTCAATGGTTGTTGTGCCTGTTAATTCAACTGTACTATCAGGATCTGTGGTTGTTACACCTGTTCCTGTATCGTCTCCTTTTATTTTTAAATCTTCGCTGGTGATTTTACCACCTGTTTTTGCTAGGATCCCATCCACAGCTTTTTCAATGGTTGTTGTGCCTTTTAACGTAATTTCGCTACCAAGATCTGTAGATGTTACACCAGTTTTTTCAGATTCAGGAGCGGTTACTTTTATATCCTTGCCAATGATTTTTCCACTATTTGTTGCCTTAATCGCATCATAGTTTTTTTCGGATGCGTCGTCGGAGACATCTTTTACTTCTTCATTACTTGTAGCACTGAGGACTGTCGCATATGCGCTGAAATGAGTGCTAAACAGCATGATAGCTACGGCAGCTGTGCCGGATAAAAGAGATTTTTTAAACATTTAGATATTTTCCTTAACTTATAAGCCCCACGCATTCCTTCCCCGCTTACAAGAAGGATATCAAATGAATGGTTTTCTACTTTGGGGACCAATAGATTGTTTTTATTTTTATGTAAAGTAGAAAAATATTTTTTTTATAAAAATACATAATGTTTTGAATATTATTCATTATGAAATAAATATAAATTATTTTATAATATTAAAAATTATTTATATTTATTTGATTTTAGATCATAGTGTTATTATTGTGCATTGTTTAGAGATAAACTTTATTGAGTTATAAAAAGAAAAAAGAATGGAAAAAATATTAGAAAAAAGAAACAAGAAGAGAGGAAATGAGCAATAAAGAATAGCAGTATCCATGCTGCTGTGGATATACAAAAAAGAAAGTTTGTCGTTTGACAGGAGTTTTTTTAAGTGGGAATAGGTGGAAATTTATGATTTTTTATGACTAATTTTCACCATTAAATGCGCGTTTTATCAAAATGGATTTTGACATCTAAAAAAGAGTGAAAATGAGAAAAAACTGTGATTCAATGGAAAATAGGAAAAGGCTTTGAAGATTTAAAAAAACTCTGTGAAAGCCTAGAAGACCGCCTTTTAAGCCCCTTTGAAAAAAATCTATAAATTGTGAAGTTCGCTCCAAAATCAGCCCAAAAAGCAAAAAAAGATATAATATGTTAAAAACAAAGTGTTATTAAAAATCTTAATGTAAGGAGAAATGCACCTTCATTTTCCATTGTATAATGATGGTTAGGTTGGATTTGTGTAGTTCTTGAGTGCTTTTCCAACCTCTATTTAACGTTTTAAATGCAATTTTAAAAAGAGGCAAGGTAAGCTCTATTTCTTCTCTGTCTTTGATGTTTTGAACAAGCTCTTGTAACTTTTTATCAAGCTCTGCTACGAGTTCCGCTATATCTTCAGGGGGAAGTTTATCAGGGGGAAGTTTAATTGTTGCATTTTTGTTACCTGATTGATTCCTTTGTCTGGGTGGCAAATAGTGATGGTGGTTGGAGTGTTAAACCGGCAAGTCCCTTTGCTGCCGCCATGTTTATCAAACGCGACAAGCAAAGGGGCGGTGTTTTTTGGTTTCCCTCCAACCAAGATGTCAAAGGCATTTTAGGAACAGCGCGCCCCATTAGCTATTTTGATGGGGAAATCGATCATGAAGCAAATCGCCTTAACCAAGCCGATATTGCTACCTTTATTCCAGCACGGCTTAGCCAAAATGCCCATGGAAAAATTGTCGCCAATGGACGTATTTTATGGGGCAACCACACCACCTCCAGTGACCCATTGTGGCGCTTTGTCAATGTGGTGCGCACCCGTGCAGCCGATGGCAGGGCTTGGTGGGAGCGCGCTGCGTCTTCTTTGCCCAATGACTTTACTTGTGGGGGCTTTACGAGGGATAGCCGTTTCAGGTGCGGCATTTTCTGCCTCTTTTGGTTTTATTGGGACAGTGATCGAAGTGGTTGGGGTGGGTATTTCCTCTGTTGTGGGGGTATTTTTACCCCAATAGGGGCTGTGGTTGCTGCTGTTGTGGCGGTCATACTGGCTGCTGGTTTTGCTTTGTGGAAATATTGGGATCGTTTTTCTTCTTTTATGAAGGGCTTTGCACGGGGGGTATCTCGGGCTTTTGGGCGTGCCTTTGAAGCCGTCATGCGCTTTTTTGGTGCTGAACCCACCACCATCACCAAATGGAAAAACATCATTGCTGCTGCTTTTGATCTCTCTCAAACTTGGCAAAA
>NZ_JBHIOQ010000004.1:0-18835 GCF_042195565.1 Bartonella sp. AP88XZML
TATGACCATGCTTTTGTCTATGGCAATGCTCATGTTTATGGCAATATTTATGGTAATGCTCATGTGAATGGTAGTGCCCGCATTCTTGCTGATGCTCATATTTATGATCATGCGCATGTTTCTTATGATGCTACGGTTTTTAGTTATGCACGCGTTTATGGTCATGCCAAAGTTTCTGGCTTGGCTTGTATTTATAGCCATGCAAAAATTTATAATTATGCTGTTATTAATGGTCGTGCAAAGATTTATGGCAAGGTTTATGGGAATGCTTGTGTGAGTGGCTCTTGTGAGATTTATGGCTCTGTTTATGGCAATGCTAAAATCTCATATTGTGCAACGATCTGGGGGCGTGTTTATGGCAATGCAAAAATCAATAAAAAAAGCAAAGTAAGGTTGGTTCCAAAAAATTGTGAGGTTTATGAAAGGGATAATGTTGTCAATATAACTGATGAAACAGAATAAAGAACGGCGTGGGGGGCGTGCCTTCTTTATGGTTATAAACGCATATAAAATGCATTGCTATAAACATATCATAAAAGAGAGAGTAAAACAAAAAAAGCCGTGCCAAATGATATGACGCGGCTTTCAAATAACGATTATAATGATAAAAAATAATCATCTACAATGGAGTAATGAATGCATATATACAAAACGTATCATATTGCAAGCGCTCTATTAGAGATATGAAAACTTATCAAACAAATCAAAACGCTCGGTAGCTTTAACAATCCAATCAAAAGCAAATGCATATTCAATAAATATCTGTAAAAAACGTTCTTTTTACATTTGGAAGCGTTGGTTTTTACAAAGCAGCTTTTCATAAAACAAATAAACAATTATGGTTTTTTTGTTACCATTTTTATCAAGTCAATTTTATTAATAATAGTTATTAAAAAATCACAAAATTAGAATAACCACTTGAAAATATACCCATATGGGTATATTAATAATCATGAGTAAAATAAAACGTATCATATGGCTTGGTTCTTCACTCAAAGATATAAAAAGTCTTCCTGATCTTATTCAACAAAGGATTGGTTATGCTCTTTATCTTGCTCAGATAGGAGATAGAGGAGAAAATGTTAAGGTTCTCAAGGGGTTTGGATCTGCCAATGTTCTAGAAATTATTGAACGCGATATTCAAGGAACTTATCGCGCTGTTTATACGATACAATATAAAAAATCTCTTTATGTGTTGCATTGTTTTCAGAAAAAATCGACCCGTGGCATTGCAACACCAAAACCAGACATTAATCTGATTAAAGAACGTCTCAAGTTAGCAGAACAATTAGAAGGGAATTAAAATGATCAATGTTTTTCAGGGTAGTTCCAATGTTTATGCGGATCTTGGCTTTTCAGATTCCAGAGAGATGCTTATCAAAGCGCAACTTGCTCATAAGATTAGTCAAATTCTGAAAGAAAAGAACTTAACACAAAAACAGGCTAGTCAACTTTTGAAAATGACTCAACCAAAACTGTCTAAACTCTTAAGTGGAGAATTTCGAGGAATTAGTGAAATGAAAATGCTTGAGTGTTTGGCAAAATTGGGAAACGATATAAAGATTATTGTTAATCCGAAAGAAGTTAAAACGCTTGAAGGACATTTTGAAGTTGTTTTTTCTTCTTAAACTTCTTTATGATTAGCTTTTTGGGATCTATTCATGCATGGCAATCTTATATAAAAAATGGTCAAATGAATCATGCATAAAAAGATGGATTCTTGAGTGGATTCATATAAAATAATTGCAAGCAAACTATTGACTTTATTGTGTTTTTTGATATTATACTGAGTACTATCTCTGCTGTCTGATAAACCAAATGCGCGGGCGCAACTGGCGCCATTTTTTCCACTGCATCCACTGCTTTGGCAACAAACTCTGTGCGATCAAGCTTTGCACGATAAGTGGTCTTTTTATTGATCTTCTCCCACAAGGCCAAAAACTCTGGTGAAGCCACTGTTTGCTTTTTAAGCTTAACCCGCACCTCGCGCGTAGCATTACGAAGTAATCGGCATGGCTTGGCTCGCTTCTAGCGCCTGCAGCACAGCCTGCTTCTGCCCTTCACTAAAACGTTCACTTAAATCTAACGTCCCAGTCGCCCATTGCGCTTTTAATGTATCTGTGATTTTTCCTGCTGATGTAAGCAAGGCTTTTTCACGCAACTCAACCAATATATCAGCAGCCTCTTGCGAAGACAGAATCTTTGTTTCCGTCACAGCTGTCATATAAATCAGATCTTGCAGCGTCTCAACATTAATAAGCGCGCCCGCATCAGTTTTTTTCACAATTTCTTGACGCAATTCGCGTGGCATTTCCTCCGCCCCTATAGCCTCAAATTCGCTCGCCACTAAATCTTGATCTACTTTAACGACACCCGCCTCATCAATAAAATCTTTTGCAACAAGTATTTTAACAATTTTTTGTGCTTGCGATACTTCCACTTTAGCAGCCACATATTTTACATCTTCATAAATACGGACAACCAAATGCTCCATCTGCAATGTACCAAGTTTATAACCAATATCCGCCTCTAATTCTTTTTGCAATGTACTCACAAACTCAGCAAAGCTTTCATTCACCATGACATGCAGCACATTTATATCTTTATTTTCTACCGGTTCACCTTGTTGATTTACGCATAAGCGCAAACCGCGACCAATCTTTTGCCGTGCGGTAAAATTCGATTTTTGTTCAATCAACATACACACTTGAAACACATTCGGATTATCCCAGACTTCTCTCAAGGACGAATGCGAAAAGATAAAACGCAAGGGGCATGCAAAAGATAATAACCACTCCTTATCGCGCATAATCGTGTTATAAGTGTCATCATCAGCTTGGCTGTCGCCCTTTGTATCCTTATACACGCCTTTCTTGTCTTGCGAGAAATAACCGCCGTGCACGTTTCGAATATTTTGCGCAAACTTAGTTCGCAAGGAGGCATATTTCTTTTTCGCCAACAGCTCTTCATAACATTCTTCAAACATACGCTCATAAAGTGCTGGGTCTTCATCAGAGCTACGATATTTAGCCACCTCATCAATAAAAAAAAGTGATAAAACTTTAATCTCTAAAGGCACAAGCCGCAATTCCTTATCTAAATGTGTTTCTATAGTGCGATAAATTTGTGCGCGTTTAAGCTCTATTGTATTCACATCACCAAGTGCGTGGCCAAATTTGACAATTTCAGTATCAGAAAACTCAACAGCTTCATCCCCCGCCATGCAATTGATACCCGAAACAATATAGCCCTTATAAAGCTCACGTCCGCCCGTAACGCGATACAGATCATCGCCTTGTCTCACTGTAACTGTTTTGCGGCTCACAATGCCATTCTTTCCCGCAATATCCAACTCTAAGCGCGCCTTAAAGCCATGTTTGTGTGATACGGATTTCAAGGCAATATAGGGACGGTTAAAATTTTGCTCTATCTGATTAGAAGAGACACAAATTTGCTTTACCAGTCCTTTTTTATAAGCATCAACAGGTGTTAAACGATATAAAAGATTAATCTCATCTTTATGCGTGGCACTATAGCGGAAAACACAAAGTGGATTAAGGCTCGCAATAGCCTCCTTCGCTTTTGCTGTATTATCCACCGATTGCGGTTCATCTATGATCACAATCGGATTTGTATCTTGGATATAGCGCATAGCACTTTCGCCATTCAGTCTATCTTGCGGAAGGTTGATAATATTTTCTGCTTTTTTAAATGCATCAATATTGATAATCATAATTTCAATATTGGTAGAGCTTGCAAATTGACGAATTTGCGAAAGATCTTTTGAATTATAAATAAAATAACGATAGGGTAGATTATCAAACTCTGCTTGAAAATGCCCCCTTGTTACCTGAAGTGATTTATATACCCCTTCGCGAATAGCAACACTTGGTACGACAATAATAAATTTGGTAAAGCCATAGCGTTGATTTAACTCAAAAATCGTCTTGCTATAGACATAAGTTTTGCCTGTTCCCGTTTCCATTTTAATAGAAAACTGCTTTTGCTCTAGCGTCTCACTCGCCAAGAGTTTATTGTTCTGTTGTACCTCTCGTAAATTTGCTAATATAGTTTCATCACTGATCAATAATTGATTACCATAACCAAATTCATTTAACGCTAATTGTCCTTGTTCTGAATGCAAAGAAAAAGAAGAATCCCGTTGTGGTTGGCCTTTAAACAAATCAATGACGCTTTTAACCGCATCATTTTGAAATTCTTGTTGTTTAAATTTAAGTCTCATATCGCCACCTCAAGATTCCCAGCTTCAATCTCATGGAGGACACTAGAAAGTCGCATGATAGCATATTTGCAGGCTCCCATATGCGCGTGGCCAGTAGCACACCCTCCCCCCAATTAGTGCAGAAATGACGTCGCTCTTGGTACTGGACGCGTTACGTCAGTGCTAACCTTCTCTATTTTTTTGCAGAACAGAAAGCGCGTATCAAGCTCTCTAGCCATACTTAGAGTGCGCAAAGTTATTCATCACTCTACAACACTTTAAGCGCGCAGTTTTATGTTTTGTATTAAAGGATTTTTGCTTTCAAAATATACGAACAACATCACACAAAGTAGAATAAACAAGCTGCCCCCAACATTAAACCAAACCTTCTCTGTAACCATCACTGTTGCACCGAAACAATTAACAATAGCGTGGACAAAAAAAGGCGCACACGCATAAAATTTAGAGCGCGTAACAACACCACGATACGCCAAGCATGTATTGAAAATATGCATGAGTATGACGCTCATTAAAGCACACAAAAAAATACTCGCTTGCGTCCAGGAATAAAAAATTACATATTCACCGGCTAATAAACTAGATCGAATAGGCCAGCCATTATAAACAAGGAAAGGACCTAGCGCCTTATAAACTAATTCGCATAAACCCCAGCCTATGCCAATATTCAGCGGCAAACGCCACAAAAAACTAGGCGAGCACCGATAAAACTTAGTAACTAACCAACGACGCATGGCTTCTTCTGCTACAACAAAAAAAACCGTAAATGTTAAAAATAAAAAAACAAGCGCCAGCCCCTGCTCTGCACGACTCTTGGTTTCAACAATACTCATCATATAAAGCGTTTTTATTACAGATTGCTCCCAAAAAGCAATAAGCCCGCCAGCAATGCAGCTAGCAACAAACCATCCCACAGCACCAGCGACAACCAATTTGAACTTCAGAAAATGATGAAACACACATAGAAGAAAAACAACGCCAAGCACTTGCAGTAAACGTAAGGTATCAAGTTTATGTTCTATTTCCGAGTAACGCCATACTAACAGAACAATCACCCCAAAAACTATGCCGCTCAACAGCACATTTATCCAACTAAACGTAGAGCGAAAAAAATTATAAATGACAGCGCCATAAATAAGGCCTGCGAGAAGCGAAGTAATAAATAAAACCAACATTATTATGCCCCCTCATTTACTACAGCGAAACTGCTATTTTTCTTCATGGATAATCTATCTTGCACAAAATCATAAATTTGCCGCATAAGAGCAAACATAAGAATAGTAGCGATTGTATAATGCCCAATTGCAAGAAGTTCTGGCTCAGCGGCCCGCCATGAAAAGCGCGCCCAAGCCGCCAAGCATTGTAAAAGTAGGATAAGAACAAAAAAACGCCATTTCTTGTCAAGGAAAACCACAAGCATTAAGAAAGTTGATAAAAGATTCAGACCTATAATAAATGCATAATATATTACCGTCTCAAGTAAAGAAAGTAAGGCGTCCCTATCAAGACTAAAAGCCCCTTTTAGGATTTTCACAGTTTCTGGTAGAGATGTAAGCAGTACAAGCCCTATAGCAGCCCCCCAAATCCCCATTCCCACGCCCAGTGCTGCCTCTACACCATTGCCATTATCTTCTGCCACCCAATGAGAGAGCAAAAAAAACTGCATAATCGCCATGCCTATAGGGAATAGACCAACAGCAAAAACAATATTAGGCGTACTATAAGCAGAAAAATCTAAAATCAAACTGCCTATCATACGCATAAAGCCGTATAGAAAAAAAATCAAAAGCACATAACAACCAGCGCTTGACCCAATAATCGCCTTCGTACCTTTAAACGTTTTAACCAAAGAGAGTAACCAGCGGTACCCCAATATAAGCGAAAGCGCCAAAACATAATAAGGAAAATAACTCGTAGCGCCATAAACATAAAGAAAAACAAGACACAAAACAACGAGCAAGAAAACCAAATGTTCAACCAATGTTTTTTTCTTCATCAAAGGAAAAACAATCAGCACCAGACAAAAAACGGCGCCGATAACAGATAATGTCAATTTGTCAAGCATTATTGCAAACCTCAAAAATAGAATTTATTAATATTGCATAGCCTGAAGAAATGTCAAACATAAACAAAAGACCAACCGCAAAATGAATTACAAAAGGCAGATAGGAATAGACCTTGCGCTTATCTTGGAAACCAAGATACATAAAGCGCGTATTTACAACATGCATCAATACAACCATGCCCGCGGCAATAAGATAGCTGATCGCTTGTGGACAAGATTCAAATGCGACATAGCCCACCATTTGTGGCGCCCTATCAACACGGTAATTCAAGTAAAGAAAAAGAGCTGAGAGGGTCTTATAGTATAAGTCTAGAACACCCCCAAGCCCAGCCCGAAATAAAGGATCTCACGCGCAGCTAATTCTGGCTTATATACGCGAAGCAACCACAAACGCAAAAGCTCCGCAGTTAAAACTGATATCAAAAGGATAAAAAAGGGATAGTTTGCAGCAACCAAACTCATGGAATGCACCACCTGCTGCTGGCTATTATTAGCAGCAGACAAAGCAGGCTATGGCAACAAAGAGCTCAAATATACAAAACCTGCCCCAATACACAAGGTAGCAACTGCACCACAGAACCCAAGAACTAAATATTTATATAAGTAGTGCTCGTGCAGAATTAAAAGAATGCCAAGATAACATACCAAAAGCAAAGATAAGTCTGTAAGCCCACTTTCACTATGTGGATAAGCGAAGATGATAGCGCAGGAAAAGCCAGCTAGCCCCCCCAAAAATGACGCGCTCACCCAACAAGCCATTGTTTTTAAGGAGACGAGGGCTGGAACTTATCCCAAAACTAAGCAGCATTCCAAAAATTAAGTCAGACATATAATTTCCTTAAAGCGCCTTGCCCTCCCAAGCATACCAAGATATTATTGCGGGAGAAAAACTCCCTGCTAAGAGGCTGATAGCGTACCCCTTAGCAAGGCCTTTACCTTGTTAAAAAAGCCAGGTCAAACAACAATTTCACCACTTAGAGCGAACACAATCCTAACCAGCTTTAGCAATACCCGCGGCTGCGCCACGGGACCCCGCCTACTATTGCTCCAGAAACTGCCCCTCCTGGGTTGGCTGCTCTAGGCTTTAGGATAACCCAAAGAACTATAGCCTCCTGTCTTCTCACTCAGTTTTCCTTTTAAACGGGTTAATCACGCTAAGCTTCACATTCTTTGATTTAATGTAACGCGCGTACACATAAACAACAAACATCAAACAAATCCAACTTCTAACCATTCCATAGTCATCATCTGTATGAACAAACGCTACATAATAAGAAACAAAGAGGCTAAAAAACAGCTCTGCAAGAACATCAAGGACCAACCAATAATATTTCTTTGTAGTAACAAAGAGAACCATCAAAAATGTCAAAAAAACTTGGCCCGTTAGAATAGCGAAACCAAACACTGCATAATCAAACATTTTTTTCACTGCCTCCCTGTTCGCAAAACCTATCTGTTGATAGATTTCTCGAAGGTCTGATAAAAGCAGTGATGACACAAAAAAGACGCCTATGGCAAACCCACAGCCAATACAAATGCTTAAATCTAGCACTGACATAGATTTTTCCTTCAAAGCTTTAGCAATTAGGACATAGCGAGCCACCCCTATCATCAACGGAATAATGAAAAGCAGATAAATATAGCTCGAAAGCTGCAGATCAAAAAAATCTAACAGAAGGTCATCACTCATAACAATAAAACCAGCTGCGATGAAAAAAATGGGGCAACTTGCGATAATGGCCAAACTAAAGCACTTTATATTGTTTACTATATTGGGTATAAATTCAATGCAAAAAGAAAGAAAGAACATAATTATAGCAACATGAGAAGATGTTATCGGCACACCGACTATATACTCAAAATACTCAAAGGCATAAATGAGAGGAGGAATAACCAATGCCGCCACTATGAATGCAACTATGTTCTCCCTGCCTAACATGCTTTTTCCATTAATAGCAATAGTTTTGAGGAATAGATACAACATGCCAAACCACAGACAAAAATAAACGAGCACTATACTAAACTCGCCCATAGCTCCTCCTGTACAATATTCTAAACATAAAGGTGGCACCTTTTACAGTACCACCGTTCTAGGCTTTAGGATAACCCAAAGAACTACATCAAAAGTGCATCAACATCCCACCACCTGAATTAGCAAAAGATTGACCCAACAACTGTGTGCCACACTGGGCAGCAGCCACACCATAACCAGCATAACCGCCTATGGTGTCTCCGAATTCATTGCCTACAGCTTGCCCAAAGCTTCCTACGGCCATGCCAGTCATAGGATTACGCCCCGCTGCCCATCCTATGAAAAAACCACTCGCAAGGCCAACCTTACCACCATGCTTTCTACCAAACGCACTACCAGAGTTATATTTGCTACTAAAATTATCGGCACTGCAATAATCGTGCGAACGACTTGAACTTCCCATTTATTTTCTCCAATTTAGTGTATAAATAAATCCCCCAAGGTTACTTATGTCCCCGCGCCAAAATGGCTTACCCATAATTAACCACCGAACCCCCCCTGGAGATATGAATGCATTTTCATGCAAGTTCGCATTTATAATATATAGTTGACAAAATCAAGGATATTGTGTCAAAAATATGGCATATTTTAGTAAATTTATGCTTACTTATTTTATGTGTTTAAACTTAATAGTTTATATTATGAGCAATAATAATGAAAGTTAAATAAGATTCTCTTGGTTTACAAAATATACTAAAAGTATATAAATATACTGATAGAGATATTTATTGTTACAATTGCAGTCAGAATCATAGATTTAGCTAACCCATTTATATTTCAAGCGATTATTGATCGTATCATTCCTTTTTGGGCAAAATTTGAGAAAAATCATCCGCGCAAGGTCTCTGCTCCGTGACGGCTCACACGCAAAAAAGCCCGCCAAGCACGGCTTTTAACCGCCTCACAAAACACCAAAATAAGAATTAGAAAAGTTGTAACAAGACAAATGGTACGGTTGGTGGGATTTGAACCTACGACCTCTGGTGCCACAAACCAGCGCTCTAACCAACTGAGCTACAACCGCATAAAAAGCAAATGTATCATAACTGTTCACGATTGCGTAAACATTTATTCTTATGCTTATGTGACATAAGGAAAATCAACAAACTTTGCAAGCCCCTTTAAAAAATCTCGCAATTTTTTGTGAAGAAAAAAGCGTTTTTTACAAAGGAAATTTTGCCCAATGCTCAAGATTATGATCACGATAGTCTTTTATGTTACCAATTCCATCTTGTTGCATCATCCGCAAAATCTCTTGCAGAATAGTTATAACAAGATGTGGACCTTCATAAACCATCCCACTATATAATTGAATTAGATCTGCACCAGCTTTTACTTTTTCCAAAGCGGTTTGTGCGTCCTTTACACCGCCAACGCCAATAATTGCAATCTCCTTCCCTAATTTTTTACGCATTTTTGCAAGCACAATAGTAGAGCGCTCAAAAAGTGGACGTCCAGAAAGCCCCCCCTGTTCATTACTGAAGTGACTATTGCTAAGCCCTTGGCGTGAAAGAGTTGTGTTAGAAACAATCAATCCATTAAAATCAGAAAGTTTTATTTCTTCAGCAATATCATCTAATTCTTTCTCTGATAAATCGGGAGCAATTTTTAAAAAAATAGGAATGGAGAATCCATGCTTGTTCTCTTGCTCATTTCGCGCTTGCGAAATTGCATTCAACAAAAGATGCAAACTGTCACGGGCCTGTAAATCACGTAAACCTGGTGTATTAGGAGAAGAAATATTAACCGTAAAATAATCAGCAACATCATAAAAATGAACAATACCAGCAGTATAATCATCAATCTTATCGACCGTATCCTTATTGGCTCCAATGTTGACTCCTACAACACCAGTTTTTTTACACGCACGCAATCTGTTGTAAACAACTTGATGTCCATCATTATTAAAGCCCATTCTATTAATAATCGCTTCATCTTCTTTTAAACGAAAAAGCCGTGGTTTAGGATTTCCAATCTGAGGCTTTGGTGTCACTGTCCCAATTTCAGTAAAACCAAATCCTAAACGAAAAACACCATCTACAACCTCTGCATTTTTATCAAACCCCGCTGCGAGACCAATAAAATTTTCAAGCTCAAGCCCAGCAACAGTTACACACAAACGTTTATCGATAACCTTTTGACAGCCATTTAATCCACTTTTCAGCCCGAGAATCGCTAAACCGTGTGCTTGCTCTGGATCCAACATAAATAAGGCAGAACGGCCAATACAACGAAAAAAACTCATCAATTCTTCTCCACAACATAAAAATGATCCATCGCACCTCACCTCTACCTTTTAACATAAAAGATTACCAATCAAAGAGAGCATATTATCCAAATAATATTCCCCTTCTAGAAGAAAACTCATCACATAATAGCCATACATGTTTATATTGGTTATACTATGTAAAGAATTTTTTATTCTTAAAAAATGTTTCTCTTTTTCGACATTTTTTAAAGATTAAAATATGAATCCTAATATTATAAAATGCAGCATGAATTGAAACATCAAAGGCTCTTCACCATAGTCATGGTTTTGTAACGTCTCATGAAAGCAAGCTCATAATTCTCTTAAAAATGCAGGCAAATTATCTCTATTCCCAAAGTTCCTTTGTGTAATATCGTTTCCAATAGATTCAAGATATTGATTTATAATGATAATTTAGCGTTATTCATATTGAGTTAGAATCCCGAATAACGGAAGATTCTCTCATTTCAAATCTGTTTATCTTGAATCAATCAAAACCACTCATTTGCACATAACAAGTGGGATGAGTGTGTGGATCAAATTTGTATAAGAAAGGATTAAAAAATGGCTCTTATGAACCGTCTTAATGCAAGATCTGTCGCAACATTGGGGGCTGGCAAATATAATGATGGTGCCGGCTTGTTACTTCATAAGCGTAAAGACGGAGGTGCTCAATGGATTTATCGTTATACCATTCATGGGCGCCGTCGTGAAATGGGCTTGGGGGCGTTGCGAAATGTTTCTTTAAAAAAAGCCCGTGAATTAGCAAATCAATGGCGTTCTGTTTTGCATGAGGGGCGTGACCCCATTAAAGAACGTGAGAAACAAAAGCGTGAGGCAATAAGTAATCTCCATTACCTAAAAGACATTGCCTTAGATGCTTTTGAAAGTCGTAAAGCTGAACTCAAGAATGATGGTAAAGATGGAGATTGGTTTTTACCATTACGCCTTCATATTCTCCCTAAATTAGGTTGTCTGCCGGTTTCTGAGATTACACAAACTGAGATACGCAACACTATTGCCCCTATCTGGCATACAAAAGCTGTTACAGCGCGTAGAGCTCTCATTCGTCTCAATCTTTGTCTCAAACATGCGGCTGCTTTGGGTTTAGATGTTGATTTACAAGCAGTAGAAAAAGCACGCGCTCTCTTAGGCAAACAACGCCATAAAATCAAAAACTTACCTGCAATGGATTGGAAAGATGTTCCCGCTTTTTATAAAACGCTTTGCCAAACAACAAACCCCACACAACTGGCTTTGCGTTTGCTTATCCTTACAGGGGTTCGTACCAATCCCTTGCGTCATATTCGTGAAGATCAGATTGATGGAGATATATGGATCATACCTGCTGAAAATATGAAAGGAAAGCGCGATGCTACAACAGAATTTCGCGTCCCCTTATCATCAGAGGCAATGAAAGTGATAGAACAAGCCCGTTGTATCTCTAAAAGTAATTTCATCTTTTCTTTTTCTAGTCGGGCTCCTATTTCACCTATGGTTATGTCAAAGTATATGAGAGACAATAAACTTGAAGCCTGCCCGCATGGATTTCGTTCTAGTTTACGCGATTGGCTCGCTGAAACAACCGATGCCCCCTATGAGGTCGCTGAAACCATTCTAAGTCATACGGTCGGCGGTAAAGTAGAACGTTCCTATCGTCGCACTGATTATCTAGAACAACGCCGGATCTATATGGATAAATGGGCGGCTTATGTCACGGGTCAATCTTAAGATATGGGGTAATTTACCCCATTATCTGTGGATAACTTTCTCTCTCTTCTCTCTCATTCTTTCTCAATAAGAGTCATAACATCTCACATCAGAAATTATATGATAAAATATTGTTTTCTATAAATAAAACATCTTTCTAAATGAACCAAAATGTGGTTAATAAATAGTTATGATTTGTTACCATTTTTTGATAGAAAGGATTTTAGTATGACAGAAAATGATATTCTTTTAACAGACCGTGAAAGTGCAAAATTGCTTCATATGAGTGTTTCAACATTCCGCCGTCATGTGACCAATGGCTCTCTCCCAAAACCTTTAAAATTTGGCTTTTTATCCCGTTGGTTACAATCGGATCTTTTGAATGTAATCGAGCAAGCAAAACAGCAACGTCAAAGTGACGCGGCATAAAAAAAACCTTGTCACATAAGGACGGACAAGGCTTTCTCAAACTCATCACCCTAGAGATAGCACAATCCGTCCTATGGTGCAATATTCATAGGATAAAAAACATGTTTTCTTATATAAATGCTCGGGGCATCACAAATGCCTTGCATGGGGTTTGGCATGGGCGTTATGGAACAGCCCGTTGCCCTGCTCATGATGATAGGCTGCCTAGCTTATCCCTTGCCAATGGACATGATGGGCGTCTCTTACTCACTTGTTATGCTGGCTGCTCTTTTAGAGAGATCATACAAGCACTCATTAGAATTGGATTGCTTGGAAAACAAGCGTTTTTTGATAAAGCTTATGATCAGACGCTCTCTTTCTCAAAACAGATTTCTGCTGATCTCAAACGAGTAAAACAGAAAGCAGAGAGAGCAAAAGCAATTTGGCAACAATGCCAACCAATCAAAAATACTTTAGCAGAAACCTATTTACGTATGCGGGGTATTACATGTGATTTGCCTACTGATTTACGCTTTCATAGCAAGTGTCCACACCCTTTAGGGATTACATTGCCCGCGTTGATTGCTCTTGTTAAGGGCGCTGGCTCTTTCGCCATTCATAGAACCTTTTTACAAGCCAATGGCTGCAAAACAGACCAAAAACCAGCAAAAGCCATGTTGGGATCTGTAACAGGTGGTGGGGTGCATTTAAGTCAAGCCAATCCCAAACATCTGGTCATTTGTGAGGGCATTGAAACCGGTCTGGCTCTTTTGTCTGGGTTGTTATCTGAGCCTGTGAATTTATGGGCGTCTCTTTCAACCAGTGGCATGATGCGTGTGAATTTACCCCCTACAAAAGGGCGTCTCACCATTGCAATGGACGGCGATGATGCGGGTCGTAAAGCAGGTTTTACCCTCGCTGCGCGTGCCTATAACCATGGCTTTGAAGTCTTTATGATGCAAGCTCCAAAAGGAACCGATTTTAATAACGTATTACTTTCTTAAAAGAGGGAAACTATGAAAGAGAGTCATTTACAAAACAAGAATGAAAATACTCCCGTCAATGATAACGATAATGTCTCTTTAAACGAAAATACTTGTTTAAAAGCCATTCCTTATGAAGTCGCCTTGCAACAAAACGGTTGGAAGGAATTACAACAGATTGAGAGTGCTCTTTTACCCGTTGAACCTTTTAATCCATTACAGCTCCCCATGCCATTCATGGAATATATTTATGACGTTTCAGAGCGTCAACAAGCTCCAATGGATTTTATTGCTGTCGCTGCTCTCTGTGCCTTGGCTGCTGTCATTGGCAATGGTGTGCGTATTGCTCCAAAACAACATGATGATTGGACTGTTGTCCCTAATCTCTGGGGCGCTCTGATTGGTCAATCGTCAACATACAAAACACCAGCCATGAAAGCCGCTTTAGCGCCTATCACGTGCCTTCAAAAGGAATGGTATAAAGACTGGTTAAAGCAGAAAGAGAAACAAGAAATTGAAGAGAGACTTGAAACTTTAGATAAACGAGAAAAGGAAAGACAAGTCAATAAAGCGATAAGAAAAGGAGAGTGTGAAACCGCTCGTGCTCTTTTGTATGAAACGCTCTCTAAAGACAATGCGCATGATGATGATGTCTCTCGTTTTATCGTCAATGATGTGACCGTTGAAAAGCTTGGGGAACTCTTAAAAGAAAACCCCCGTGGTCTCTTAATGGTTCGTGATGAATTATCTGGTTTTTTAGCCAATCTGGAACGAAGAGAATATCAAACAGACCGTGCCTTTTATTTAACAGCTTTTAATGGAGATGATCAATTTACCTATGACCGTATCGAGCGTGGAACCATTTTTATCCCTTATGTCACTTTATCCATGATTGGCGGCATTCAACCTTCACGCATTATTCCCATTATTCAAGCAATGCACCGTGGAATAAACGATGACGGTTTATTGCAACGCTTTCAAATGATTGTCTGGCCCGATGAAAATCAAGAGTGGAAATTGGTTGATAGACCACCCAATCAAGAGGTCTGGCAAAAGTATGAAGGGGTATTTCGCTCTTTTCGTGATAAACGCTTAGGTTCTCCAGAACACCCGCTGATCATGCGTTTTATGCCAAAAGCACAAGAGAAATTTTATGAATGGTTAGAAAACCTTCATAGAGAGGCAAAAGGAGGTACTCACTCAGAAAGCTTACAATCGCATCTTTTAAAAATGCCAAAAACCATAGCAAGTCTTGCGTTGATTTTTGAACTTCTTGACGGTGGTCGTTTAGAAATTGGACTCTATGCCATCACAACAGCCTTGCGTTGGGAAAAATATCTATTAAGTCATGCAAAACGTCTTTATGCGGCGGGGGATACATTAACAGCAGAGCGTGCAAAATTAATCGTCGAGCGTTGTGATCATTTATCTGATGTTTTTACAGCAAGGGATGTTTATAAACGTGATTGGAAATATTTAACAGACAATCAAGCCGTTAAGCAAGCTTTAGAGCTTTTATGTCGTTGTAACTATATTCGTGAAATCTCTGGAGAGAATAACTCCCAAGGCGGTCGACCTACCATACGTTATGAATGGCACCCTTTAGTGAAAAGTCATAAGACATCACACTGAGGCAATTTGGAAATCTTATAAAACATTAAACAATATAACAGTGAAGCTTTAAAGCACTCCCCATCATTAGTTTTGGGGGGGTATGGGGGTTTTGGGGGGTCTTTTTACCCCCCCTTTATATATATTTTTTAGTCAAAAATAAAAGTTATTATATTTCAATAAGTTAATCTTTCAAATAAACAGCCTATATTAAACATAACACATAAATACAATTTTTAATATATATCTAAGAGGGTTTTGTAGGTGTTTTGGGGGTTTTAAAAACAGACAAAACCTATCAAAATACTCATTCTGATATTTTAAAGCACGTAGTACATTTATCTTGATGAATACGTGAAATAAACAGCAGATTTCACTACTTTGCTGATCTTATCCCATGTCATAGGCTGTGGATAAATAACCTTTAAAAATCCCTTTTGAAAAAATTTATCCGCTTTTGAATGACTTTACCTCTTCTGATACTCGCTATTTATCCTAAATGGATTTAATTGACTTCATTTCGATTCTTTTGAAGAGAATTAATCAATAGAATATATTGCCATGGAGTCTATTCTTTATGATTCAATCTGTTAAGTCTGATAATGAACATGTCACTTTACGCTCTCTCTTAGAATATTATCGTCAACAAGCAAAATCACCCCGTGAATTGGGAACCATGTTTGAAAACCTTGTCATGGCTTATTTGACAAACGACCCGCTTCAAAAGCAGGAATACGAAAAGGTTCAAACTTATTTGGAATGGGCGCAAGAGCATGGAGAAGATGGAACTGATATTGGCATTGATCTGGTCGCTACAGTCCGTGATGAAGGTGGCTATGCGGCTATTCAATGTAAATGCTATGATGCCTCTCACATAATTAAAAAAGAAGATATTGATAGTTTTATAGCAGCTTCTGGCAAAAAGATCTTCACCCGTCGTATTCTGATTGATAGCACCGAAACAGATTGGAGTGACAATGTTGAACTGACTTGTGAGGGGCAAGAGGTTCGTATTCAACGCATAAACCTTTTTGATTTAGAGAACAGTCAAATCGATTGGGGGGCGTATAAAGAACAAGGACAAACCGTTCTTAAAGAGAAACCGAAGAAAAAACTTTTAGATCATCAAAAAGAAGCCCTTGAGAAAGTCTGTGAAGGTTTAAAAGAAGCAGACCGTGGCAAGCTGATTATGGCATGTGGAACGGGCAAGACTTTTACAAGTCTTAAGATAGCAGAAACCATAGCAGGAACAGGCAAGCGTGTGTTGTTTTTGGTGCCCTCTCTTGCTCTCATATCTCAAACAATCCGTGAATGGACAGAAGATACAGAAGTACCCTTGCGTTCCTTTGCCGTGTGTTCGGATACACAAGTGGGAAAACGTCGTAAGAATAAAAATGATGCTCTTGAATTTGATAGCTCTGATCTTGCCTTGCCGGCTACCACGGATGCAAAAGAACTGGCTAGTAAAGCGGGTAAGGTTTCACATGATCTGATGACCGTGGTGTTTTCTACTTACCATTCAATCCAAGTGATTTCGGATGCGCAAAAAAAGTATGATTTACCCGAATTTGATCTGATCATTTGTGATGAAGCGCATAGAACCACTGGGGCTTCATTGGGAACTGAAGACAATGAATCTGAATTTATCAAGGTTCATGATAACAGCATCATTCGAGGTAAAAAACGGCTGTATATGACAGCAACCCCTAAGATCTTTACCGATGATGCCAAAAAGCAAGCCAATGAGATCAATGCCGTTCTCGCCTCTATGGATGATGAAGAACTCTATGGAAAAGAGCTTTATACCTATACTTTCTCAAAAGCCGTTCAGAATGAACTTTTAGCACCTTATAAGATTATTGCTTTGGGTGTTAATGAAGAAGAAGTAAGTCAATCCATTCAACATCTGATGACCGATGAGAATTATGAACTTATTCTTGATGATAAAACCAAGATTATAGGCTGTTATCAAGCCCTTGCTAAAATAGATCTAAAGGTTGATCTGAATGATGACCCCAATCCCATGCGTCGTGCATTGGCTTTTTGTAAAGATATCAAGACCTCTAAACGCATTTGTAAAAACTTCAATTCTGAAGAAATACAGGAAGAATTATTTAATCTTCATAAGGTCTATAAAGAGACGCCGCCTCTTAACTGTACCTTTGATCATATTGATGGAACCCAAAGTGCCAAAACGCGTCATAAAGCCCTTGATTGGCTTAAAGAAGATGCGGGGGAAAATCACTGCCGTGTACTCACCAATGTAAGATGTCTGTCTGAAGGAGTGGATGTTCCTGCTCTTGATGCCATTATGTTTTTACACCCGCGGAAAAGTTATGTGGATATCATACAGGCGGTGGGGCGTATCATGCGGCGTGCACGAGGTAAAAAGAGAGGCTACATCATTTTACCCGTTGGGGTCCCTGCTGGGGTTTCTGCTGAACATGCTTTACGCTACAACAAGAGATACAAGGTGGTCTGGCAAGTCATCAATGCTTTGCTTGCTCATGATGAGAATTTTGAAATCACCCTTAACCAGATGATTTTGGGGCAAGATGTTAGTAATTCTTTGGAGATTGTCGCCTTAAAGAGCATGACCGCGGTTGAGGATAAACTTCATATCCATGAAAAATCAGAACATATGGGACTTGAGATTGGAAAAGCCGCTCATGAACCAAAAACTATTCATAGCGTAACAGGAAGATTACCTTTTTATAAAGAGTTTCCCAATGCTCTGAAAACCCTTATTGCGAAGAAATTTGCTATTGCGGACTATTGGGAAAATTGGGCGGGCAATGTTGCTGAGATTGCACAAAACCATATCACGCATCTTCAAAATCTGCTTTCTGATGAAAACAGTGAAGCCTTTCATGCTTTTGATGCATTTCATAAGGAATTAAAAAACAACTTAAACAGTGAAATCAAGCAAGAAGAAGCGATTGAGATGTTAGCGCAACATCTTGTGACGCGTCCTGTGTTTGAAGCTTTGTTTGAAGGCAATGAATTTGTACAAAACAATGCCATTTCGCAAGCCATGGAAAAAATCTTAACAGAACTTGATAAAACCAATATCGAGGAAGAATCCAAGGAATTACAAGAATTTTATAACAGTGTAAAGCTTCGTGCTTCTGGGATTACCACACCACAAGCAAGGCAAAATCTTATTATTACGCTTTATGAAAGTTTTTTTGCCAAGGCATTTAAGAAAACCACGGATAGGCTTGGGATTGTTTATACGCCCGTTGAGGTCGTGGATTTTATCATTCATTCTGTTGATGATGTGTTGCGTAATGAATTTGGCAAAAGCTTGGGGTCACGGGGTGTTTCTATTCTTGACCCTTTCACTGGAACGGGGACCTTTATCACACGGCTTTTACAATCAAAACTGATCAAACCAGAGGATATGGAATATAAGTTCCGTCACGATATCCATGCCAATGAGATTGTTTTACTTGCCTATTACATAGCAGCGATTAACATTGAATCGACCTATCATAGTCTGATGAAAGGGAATTATATCCCATTCAAGCATATTGGT
>NZ_JBHIOQ010000005.1:0-5128 GCF_042195565.1 Bartonella sp. AP88XZML
ACTCTTTACGCAAGGAATGCGAGGTAATTCTTTGCATAAATTATCAGCATAACGAGCACGGTAATCTTCTGAATGTAAAATCCCATAAACATAATAGAACAAATCATCTTTAGTGATAGTTTCATTAGGATAAGCGGCTTTAAAATGTTCTAGCCCCTCATCAGTAATAGCATTACGCCTCTGTAAACCAGCTGTTGTGTTTTTCTCCGTAGAATGCGTAAATAAATGGGATTGTTTCTCACTTTTACTTTTTGAAACTAGAGTGTCTTCGTAAATATAGCGTGGAAAGCATTGACCATTATGCACAACATGAAGATCAAGTATAGACTTAGCTATCAAAACAGAAAAACCTGATTGAGTTCCCATGCCTGAAATTTGTATTACCTTATTTTCAACCGCTCGTCCTATCGGAAATATATGCGGCATTTTATAAACCATTTCATTAAAGCTGCGATTATAATAAAGCCATTGTTGTGCAAATGGACGATAAAGACTTTGCATGAGATAAGATTCTTCAAATTTGAAGCTCTTTCCTTTTGCCAATTCTTGTTTAAGAGCGCGACTCCAACTTATTTTTCTTTCATCAGCATTAACAAAATTGTCTACAGTTTTAATACGTGTTTTACCGTCATTATGTGTATAAGCACCATTAAAATGCTCCACTTCACTATTGTAAAAAGCAATCATATTACTCATATTCTTCGCGAGAGTTTCACGACTTGAATTGTATGCCCAAGCATCCCGACTCGTCATAATACCGCGAGAATAAGTTTCAAATAGCTTTTTATCATCCCCTTTTTTAACACCTAGAGCTAGGAATGTCTTGAAACTGTCATCACGTTGATTGATCCAATCACCGTACTTGTCTGGTGTAATTATTTTCCAACCGTTTTCAAGTGTAATACCACCAACACTACCAAGGTATTGAAGCATCTCAAGTTTTTTTCCGGTGGAAAGATTATCTCCAATATCATGATAGTAAATTTTACAATCTCCAGAAACATTGGGATTTTTAATAAATAATGTTACGGCAATACCCGTCATACTACCATTGCCGAAAATATTCTCACCTTCTTGAGCGTTATTTTTATTCATCATATTTTTACGGATATCACCTCGTAAATTAAGTACATAAATACTCGTAAATTCTTTGGCTAAAGATTTTCGTAAACTATCCATTGCTGGCTTTTCTATATAGCTTGAACCAGAAACAAATCCGATTACCCCAGCATCAGCAATACGGTCACTCGCCCAACGAATAGCACGTATATAACTGTCATAAAGCGCTCGTATATTACTTGCTTTAGATTGAGCCGCATAAGTTTCACTGATCCGTTTATCTAATATCGGGTAGGGAGTGTTCTTTGCATTATCATTTTCATTTTTTTGTCCTACCGAATAAGGAGGGTTACCAAAGATAACTTTAATATCCAGTTTCTTTTGATGCTCCAAATATTCACTGTTTTCTTTAAATAATTTTTGCAGCAGATTCTTCTCTTCAAGCATCCGAAACGTATCAGTCAAACCAATATGTTTGAAAGGAATGTACTCTCCTTTCATGATACTATGATAGGTCGATTCAATGTTAATCGCTGCTATGTAATAGGCAAGCAAGACAATCTCATTGGCATGGATATCATGACGGAATTTATATTCCATATCCTCTGGTTTGATGAGATTGGATTGTAAAAGCCGTGTGATAAAGGTTCCAGTACCCGTAAAAGGGTCAAGAATAGAAACACCCCGTGATCCCAAGCTTTTTCCAAACTCATTACGCAACACATCATCAACAGAATGAATGATAAAATCAACAACCTCAACGGGGGTATAAACAATCCCAAGCCTATCCGTGGTTTTCTTAAATGCCTTGGCAAAAAAACTTTCATAAAGCGTAATAATAAGATTTTGCCTTGCTTGTGGTGTGGTAATCCCAGAAGCACGAAGCCTTACACTGTTATAAAACTCTTGTAACTCCTTGGATTCTTCATCGATATTCGTTTTATCGAGTTCTGTTAAGATTTTTTCCATGGCTTGCGAAATGGCATTGTTCTGTACAAATTCATTGCCCTCAAACAAGGCTTCAAACACAGGACGGGTGACAAGATGTTGTGCTAACATCTCAATCGCTTCCTCTTGTTTTATTTCACTGTTTAAGTTGTTCTTTAATTCCTTATGAAAGGCATCAAAAGCATGAAAGGCTTCACTGTTTTCATCAGCAAGCAGGTTTTGAAGATGGGTGATATGGTTTTGAGCAATCTCAGCAACATTGCCCGCCCAATTTTCCCAATAATCCGCAATAGCAAATTTCTTCGCAAGAAGGGTTTTCAAAGCATTGGGAAACTCTTTATAAAAAGGTAATCTTCCTGTTACGCTATGAATAATTTGTGGTTCATGAGCGGCTTTTCCAATCTCAAGACCCATATGTTCTGATTTTTCATGGATATGGAGTTTATCCTCAACCGCGGTCATGCTCTCTAAGGCTCTAATCTCCAAAACATCACTAACGTCTTGACCTAAAATCATCTGGTTAAGGGTGATTTCAAAATTCTCATCATGAGCAAGCAAAGCATTGATCACTTGCCAGACCACCTTGTATCTTTTGTTGTATTTTAAAGCCTGTTCAGCAGAAACCCCAGCCGGTACCCCAACGGGTAAAATGATGTAGCCTCTCCTTTTACCTCGTGCACGCCGCATGATACGCCCCACCGCCTGTATGATATCCACATAACTTTTCCGCGGGTGTAAAAACATGATCGCATCAAGAGCAGGAACATCAACACCCTCAGAAAGACAGCGTACATTGGTTAGCACACGACACGTATTTTCCCCCGCATCTTCCTTAAGCCAATCAAGGGCTTTATGACGCGTTTTGGCACTTTGGGTTCCATCAATATGATCAAAGGTACAGTGAAGCGGCGGGGTATCTTTATAGACCTTATGAAGATTAAATAATTCTTTCTGTATTTCTTCAGAATTGAAGGTATCACGGATACGTTCAGAAGTTTTGATATCTTTGCAAAAAGCCAAAGCCCGCCGCATGGGATTAGGGTCATCATTTAAATCAACTTTTAGATCTATTTTAGCAAGGGCTTGATAACAGCCTATGATCTTGGTTTTATCATCAAGGATAAGTTCATAATTCTCATCGGTCATCAGATGTTGAATGGATTGACTCACTTCCTCTTCATTAATCCCCAAAACAATAATCTTATAAGGTGCAAGCAATTCATTCTGAACGGCTTTTGAGAAAGTATAGGTATAAAGCTCTTTTCCATAGAGCTCTTCATCATCCATAGACGCTAGAACAGCATTGATCTCATCGGCTTTCTTTTTGGCATCATCAGTAAAGATCTTAGGCGTTGCTGTCATATACAGACGTTTTTTGCCTTGAATGATGCTGTTATCGTGAACCTTGATAAAATCAGATTCATTGTCGTCAGTTCCCAATGAAGCCCCAGTGGTTCTATGGGCTTCATCGCAAATGATCAGATCAAATTCGGATAAATCATACTTTTTTTGCGCATCCGAAATCACTTGGATTGAATGGTAAGTAGAAAACACCACGGTCATCAGATCATGTGAAACCTTACCCGCTTTGCTAGCCAGTTCTTTTGCATCCGTTGTTGCAGGCAAGGCAAGATCAGAGCTATCAAATTCAAGAGCATCATTTTTATTATTCTTACGACGCTTACCCACTTGTGTATCCGAACACACGGCAAAGGAACGCAAAGGCACTTCTGTATCTTCTGTCCATTCACGAATTGTTTGAGAGATAAGAGCGAGAGAGGGCACCAGAAACAATACCCGCTTGCCTTGACCTGCTATGGTTTCTGCTATCTTAAGACTTGTAAAAGTCTTCCCCGTTCCACATGCCATAATGAGCTTGCCACGGTCTGCTTCTTGTAAACCTTCACAGACTTTCTCAAGGGCTTCTTTCTGATGATCTAAAAGCTTTTTTTTCGGTTTCTCTTTAAGAACAGCTTGTCCTTGTTCTTTATAAGCCCCCCAATCGATTTGACTATTTTCTAAATCAAACAGATTAATCCGTTGAGGACGGATTTCTTGCCCCTCACAAGTCAGTTCAACATTGTCACTCCAATCTGTTTCGGTGCTATCAACCAGTATGCGACGGGTGAAGATCTTTTTGCCCGAGGCAGCAATAAAACTATCAATATCTTCTTTTTTAATTATGTGAGAAGCATCATAGCATTTACATTGAATAGCCGCATAGCCTCCTTCATCACGGATTGTAGCGACCAAATCAATCCCAATATCAGTTCCATTTTCTCCATGCTCTTGCGCCCATTCACAATAGGTTTGAACCTTCTCGTATTCTTGCTTTTGAAGCGGGTCTTGCGTCAAATAAACCATGACAAGGTTTTCAAACAGCGTTCCCAATTCACGGGGTGATTTTGCTTGTTGACGATAATATTCCAAGAGAGAGCGTAAAGAGACATGATCATAATGATGAGGGCGAAGCATAAAGAATAAACTCCATGACAATATATTCTATTGATTAATTCTCTTCAAAAGAATCAAAATGAAGCTTATTAAATCCATTTTGAGTAAATAGTGAAAAAAATGCAGAAAAATGCGAAAAAACGGATAAATTTTTTTCAAAAGAGTTTTTAAAGGTACTTATCCACAGCCCATGGCATAGGATAAGATCAGCAAAATAGTGAAATTTTCTGTTTATTTTATGGAAAAAAGACAAATTTGATATGTGCTTTTAAGATATCATAATGAGTATTTTGATAGGTTTTATGAGTCACTAAAATAATCTATTTTGTCAGTTTAATTTACTGACACAAACTGACAAATATATATTATGGATTGTATTTAAGGTTGTATTGTCGATATAGGTTGTACCATTAAAATACTAACATATTGAAATATAATGTTTTTAATTTTTTCTCATTAAAAAAAATAATATAGGCTCTAAAAAGAACTGACAACACTGACAGCACTGGACAAAACTCTTCTGTTTAGATCATTATCTTTGGAGAAAGGTTGCTTAATGCGCTGTACAGAGAGTTTTGCCTATTTGAGTAGAAAGTTTTAAAAGAGATTTCTTATTGTTTTCTATGATGGTTTTTGACGACAGGATGTGCTTGATCGCATGATGTCT
>NZ_JBHIOQ010000006.1:0-48102 GCF_042195565.1 Bartonella sp. AP88XZML
AAAGCACTCTTTGGCTGGACAAATGACAGTATGGCATCTCTTTATACCAAGAGCGCAGATCGCAAAAAACTCTCCCTTGAATCGATACAAAAGCTCCAAAAAAGTTAGGGATAGAGATAAAAAAACATAATAGAATCAATAAGCACCTAATCCCTTACTACAAATATAACTTTTTGATTTAATTATTATTTGTTACCGTTGCTTAAAATTATAAAGTTTAAGTGCATAGAAACAAATAACAAGCCAAGCAATCCAACTAACACCTATAATTAAAACTGGTCGTGTCTCATCAAAGTACCATAGGAGAATAAAAATAAAAACCATAAATAAAATAGAAAAAATCGATCCTATTGGCCAAAATGGAATGGGAAATTTTAAACCATTCTGAGCTTCTTTAGGCATCTTAATTCGCATAAAAAATTGTGAAAGTAGAATCATCATCCAAACAAAAACTGTCGCAAATGTTGCCATTGCAGCAATAAGAAAAAAAAGCTTTTCATGATAAAAATAATTAAGGACAGCACCAAGAAGAAAAATACCAAAGATCATCAAAATAACAAAAACTGGTATACCGTTTTTTGATAAATATTGAAACTTTTTTAAAGCATAACCTTCCTGCGATAAACCATGGATCATACGACAAGCACCATACATTCCACTATTCATTGCTGAAATAGCCGCTGTAACAACAACAATATTTAAAATATTTGCTGCATATGAAATCCCAAGATTTTCAAAAATGGATACAAAAGGGCTATCCATGAGACCAATCTCATTCCAAGGATAAAGAGACATTAAAATAGCTAACGTCATGACGTAAAAAAGCAAAATACGAACTGGAGTAGAATTAATTGCCTTTGAAATCGTTTGATGAGGGTTTTGAACTTCCATGACTGCCATGCCAATGATTTCTATGCCACCAAAAGCAAAAACAACAACACTAAAGCAAGCTAAAAAACCAAACCAACCATTGGGAAAAAGTCCACCATTTTTCCATAAATTATGAACAGTAACGGTAGAAAAATCTGTACCTTCACCCCACCCCCAAAAAATAATTGCTATTCCTAAAATAATCATCGCAATGATAGCGATAACTTTAATAGAAGATAGCCAAAACTCTAGTTCACCATAGACTTCTACAGCAGCTAAATTAATACCTGTGATGATTAATGTAATACTCAGTGCCCATACCCAAGGAGCAACATCAGGATACCAAAACCCCATATAAGTCGCAAAAGCTGTAATATCAGCCAAACCAACAAGAATCATCTCAAATACATATGTCCATCCCGTTAAAAAACCTGCTAATGGTGATATGTAATTTGCCGCATAACGAGCAAAAGAACCAGGCAATGGATTATGAAGTATCATCTCTCCTAGAGCCCGCATAACCATAAAAATAGCTAAACCAGCAATACAATAGGCAATCAAAACACTGGGACCCGCAAGCTTAATTGCCTGTGCAGACCCATAAAAAAGACCTGTTCCAATAGCAGAACCAAGAGCTAAAAAAATAACTTGGCGTTTACTCATCCCTCTTTTCAGTTCATTTATTGCCATTTCTTTCCTTACTTTTTGAAATGCTGACAATCCACACCACGATAACAGCTCTATGAGAAATAAAGCCTCATGTTTCTTTCACAAATATATTTCAAAAAACATCGAAGACCAGCCAGTCCAACACTTTGCTCTAAACAATGAAAAAATACTTTTATTGCGTATTGCGAATTATTCAGCTTTTATATATTGCGAATTATTCAGCTTTTATAGCCTGCAATTTCGTATTATTTTATTCAAATAAAGTGATAATGAATTTTTTCATAATTGTCATTTAATTCATTTCGTATTCTCTAGTTTTTTACAGAGAAAATTAACCTTAATGTAATCTAAACTTTAGGCTTCTATTTCGGTGCACTGAAATAGAAGCCTAAAAATTCATAACAAACACATTAACTATGCATACAATTAATTTTTTGTTACTTTAAGCAAACTTTCTTTGAGCCCATAAAACAAACTTTTTATGCCAATTGAATAGCTCAATCAATGATAATACGAATCTCGCAAGTTTTCAAAAGCATGAGAAAATTTATCTACAACCCATCTTTTAAGGACTCCAGCTGCCTTAACGACAAGCTTTCCAATGAAAAAAAAATATACGATAAAAAGAGCATCTTTGATTATTGGTCCGATGATAGCGTTCTCATTACCTCTGGGAATTTGCCCTGAGATAGCAATAAAATCTTTGTTTTTCGCTGAAATAAGAGGCTCTTTCTCTTGGGCCACTATCATAATGAAAACTTCCTCTGGAAAGCTAGCTCTCCTAAAATTTGCATGAATCTCAAGAATTTGAGAGAAAAAAAGAAGTGTTATTAAAACACATAATTTAGCACTTTTAAACATTCTTTTCTCCTTTTTTATTTTAAATATCAAAAATGAACTATAAAATTCATAAAGTATTAAAAATAAGAAGAATATAAAATAAAAATTTTATTTTTACTTGATACAATACATATATCATAATTTATATTTATAAAAATACAATATCACGAATATATAATTCGTATATATTATTTAACTTATATTAAAATTTCTGATATAAATCAGAAAATATAGGTGCTTTAATTTTATAGTTTCTATAAAATAACAAAATATCTAGTTAACTACAAAAATCAGATATATACAGTAATAAATATATAATTTATTAAATAATTCAAATATAGTATTGCTCCTCTATATTTTCATATGAGGAAGTTTCAAAATTCAATATCCCCCCTTCAGCATTGACCTTAAAACAAATACTATTGAAAACTTAATGAAGGAAAAATTGTTTCTGGTAAAACAGATAATAAGTGCCCTTCACGCACAAGTATATGTGCTTGATGAAGATCTGGAGCCAGATAGCGATCTTCCTTAAGAGAAGCAACATTTTTTCGTAGACATTCCATAACAGATTGCAAAAAAGTACTTGTTTTTAAAGGTGCACGATATTCAATTCCTTGTGCTGCAACAAGCGTTTCAATGCCAATAAGTGTAAAAAGATTTTCGCTCATTACCAATAACCGACGCGCTCCATGGCAAGCCATTGAAACATGATCTTCTTGATTGGCAGAAGTTGGGGTTGAATCAACGGAAGCAGGATGGGCCATTTGCTTATTTTCAGACATTAAAGCTGCCGCTGTTACTTCAGCAATCATAAAACCTGAATTAAGACCCGCATTATGTGCTAAAAAGGCTGGAAGTCCATAAGAAACTGCTGGATCAACCATAAGAGCAATACGCCGTTGAGAAATAGATCCTATTTCACATAAAGCAAGAGCAATCTGATCAGCAGCAAACGCTACAGGTTCAGCATGAAAATTCCCACCTGATACAACTTCACCATTCCTTAAAATCAATGGATTATCTGTAACAGCATTTGCTTCAATAATCAGTGTTTTTGCTGCTGCCAGCAAAATATCAAAACATGCCCCCATGACCTGTGGCTGGCAACGTATACAATAAGGATCTTGTACACGCTCATCCCCCTGTAAATGTGCTGCACGAATTTCTGAATCCTCTACAAGCTTTTCTAATGTTTTCGATACGGCAATCTGCCCATAATGTCCTCGTAAAATATGGATATCAGGATGAAATGGCGCCGTTGATCCCATGATAGCATCTGTCGTCAAAGCCCCTGCCAACAATCCACCACACAATGCCCGATAACCTCGAAAAAGACCAGCAAGTGCAAGGGCTGTTGATGTTTGAGTCCCATTAATAAGAGCTAGACCTTCCTTTGCCTCTAAAATAATAGGGGACAATCCCGCTTTCTCTAATGCAACCGCCCCACTCATACGAATATTTTGAAAAAATGCTTCCCCTTCTCCCATCATAACAGCCGCCATGTGAGCAAGTGGAGCTAGATCACCTGAAGCACCAACAGACCCTTTTTCAGGGATGACAGGAATGACGCCCTTTGCAAGCATATTTTCCAGCAAATTTACTAATTCTAGACGAACTCCTGAAGCCCCTTTTCCTAAAGAGATAAGCTTTAAGCTCATTATCAAACGCACAATATTTTCAGCTAAAGGCTCTCCTACCCCACAACAATGGGACAAAATAAGGTTTCTCTGTAAAACAGCGACATCGTCCGCATCAATTTTAATGGAAGCCAACTTCCCAAAACCAGTATTAATGCCGTACACAGGCTCACTTCCAGCAGCAATTTCAGCAATGCGCTGAGCCCCTTTCTTGATAGCTAAATGCGTGTCATTATGAAGTTTACTCACTTCACCATTAAAATAAATAGCTGCAAGTTCACTAAGCGTCACTTCGCTCGGTTTCAGTATAATAGTCATAATTTACTTTCTTTTTTTATCAAAGTATAATGTTTAGCATTATTGATCCTTCTATAAAACAAAAAAACTATAACGACTCTTTAAAACGAGAATGCTTTCTTAAAGACATTCCTTACAGTGGAGTCATTATTCAAAAGTAGAATAGTTTACGATAAATGAAAATGAAATATTGACAAGCTCAACCAAGGTCATGGATTTCAAAAATAGACAACACATTAATTTATAATCATGATCTAGCATTATTAATATTAAATGAGAGAGCGGAATATCTTAAGATTCTTTCATTCCAAATCTGTGTATGTTGAATCAATCAAAACCATTCGCTTGCACGTCATAAGCGAGATTGTCGTATGGATAAAACTGTACAAAAAAGGACTAAAAACTCCTCTTATAAACCATGTCAAGGGCTGTCGCAACATTGGAAAATGACAAAGTGTGTGATGGTGCAGGCTTATTCTTTTATGAAGCGTAAAGATGGAGAACTCAATGGATTTATCATCAAGCTATTCCTACTAAACTTATAAAAACCTTAAATAGATAGCTGCCACAATCTATCATGATTGCAAAAATTAAACTCTATAGAAAATTAAAAAACTTATTCAACACATCACAACAGAGAAAAAATTGAGCTTATTTGCCACTTCTAAAATTGTATTTAAAGCGCCAGATTAAACCTTGAAAAACACATCTTCAATAAAACCACATAAGACTCGGACTAACCCGTTATTTAAAATAGAAAATAAAAGAAGTTTTCTTATATCAAAAAAAATTAATTAATATATTGTTTTTATATTATATATTCTAAAAAGAGAAATGCTTCATATAGCATATTTATATTTTACTTTTTGTTATATTCAATCTGAATTTAGAGATAATTTCAAAATGAGTTGTTTTTTAAAGGTTCTTCCAAGCCATTACCTTTTTTACTACAAATTTCTGATTATGATAATTTTTTGTACTTTTTCAGTTATTTTTGTCAAAATTTATTAAAAACACTCTCATTTAATAATAAAAAGCAATCATAAAAACAAAGAATTATCAAACATTTCTATTCAATCTACCTCTTTCCATTTTATAAAATAATCTGTTGTTAAACTGCAGTAAAGAAAGCGCTTCGATGCTATAATGCAGTGCATAAATTTTCTATTTAAACTCTCTCATATTAAATGAATAATGAAAATCAACGGTAATAAGATGTCAATGTGAATGCTGAAGAAAAAAACTTTCCCCCTCAAAGTCTGCCTTAATAATGCGTTAATTTCCTGAATACCGCCCACTCTGATGTGCTAAAAGAGCAAAAGCAATCATCGATATCGGATTATCCTGCATACATATAGAGCTCACTTCGATACAAAAGCTCCAAATTGCCTTGCACTTCATATTTCTTTATCAATGCGACCAATTGCCGCAAATATTCTTCCCCATAGAAAGCAATAGCGCGTTGCGCTTGCGTTGAAGAGCGGCTCATTCCAATAAAAGCTTCAGATGGGATCATCATCGTCCAATTGTGCGTATGAAAAAAAATCTTTTCTGGATCTACCCCAAAGCCATCACTCATTTCCTGTAAAAAATCAAAATTACGATAATACCGAGAATAGTTCGGACTCATTTTCTCTAACAATGTCTCATAAGCCTCTAGAAATTCGCTATGCTGGAAATCGCGATTATTTTGAATAACCGCCATGACACCATTGACCCGAAGTTGATCTGAAACAGAACAAAGCAACTTAGAACGATCCATCCACTGAAACGCTTGCGCTGCAATGACAAGATCAACCTCGCCAATTTGAGGCAATAGGTCTTCGGCACGGCCCTGATACCACTGCACCGTAGGAAATTTTTTTCGCCCCTGCTTAATCATATCTGCCGATACATCGATAGCATGATATTGGTGCTCATTTCCTAAAAATTTAACAATTCCCTCTAATGCGATGCCTGTCCCAGCACCCACATCCACAATGGACAAATGCTTTTTGTTCTTAAAAGGATGGAGCATGGTTTTAAATAAAGTAAGGGGATAGCGAGGACGATAACGATCATAATCATTAGCCAATCCATCAAACTTTTCACTTTGCCGCTGAACACTTTCTATCATAGGACTTTCACCCTCCTTCTCAATTACTACCATACATAATAAAAAAGCCTTTTTTATCCAATTCATTAAACATAACTTCTAAAGGAGGAAAATAAGAACTGCCCTGACCTTCTATCTTTCCATAAGATTGATACTTACATTTTTCTCTTTTCCAATTGTTATCTGCACGTTGCGAAATCCAAAACTCCTACGAAAATAATATAATTTTCTGTAATAATAATTGATATAAATATTATTGATCTTTTATAAGATGACATCTATATTACTATTATTATTTTAATATCAACAAGTCACTTAAGCGTACCTAAAACGCATAGAGATATCAATTTATTGATAAATACGCCTGTTTATAAAGTTCAAAATACTTTCCACCAAGAAAATAAACCCTATATAATACATAAAATATCTGTGGAGACATCTTTATGTTAAATGTACAAACTTCTTCAATGTTTAAAATATTAAAAAAATTTCCAATCGTGATTTTTTTGGCATGGTTAGTGCCATTTTTAAGTGGGTGCGGATTTAATACGATACCAACAAATGAAGAAAAAGCACATGCAGCATGGAGTGAAGTGCTCAATCAATATCAACGTCGTACAGATCTCATCCCCAATCTTGTAGAAACAGTTAAAGCTTACGCAGCTCATGAACAAAGCGTTTTCACAAATGTAATTGAAGCACGCGCCAAAGCAACGCAGGTCAACATTAATGCAGATATGTTGAATAATCCAGAAGTTATGCAGCAATATCTCAAAAATCAAGCAAATTTATCAAGTGCACTTTCGCGGCTTATGGCTGTTGTTGAAAACTATCCGGATCTTAAAGCAAACCAAAACTTTCTTGCTCTTCAATCACAATTAGAAGGAACAGAAAACCGTATTTCCGTTGCGCGCCGCGATTATATTGAAACAGTACGTGCCTACAATACTGCACTCAAAACAATGCCGACGATGATTTGGGCAAAATTATGGTTTCGTGATGCTAAACCTATGCCAACTTTTACCATCGATACTGATAGCCAACAAACACCAAAGGTTAATTTTAATTAATGAAATCATTTCGATACTCTTTGCAACGTATTGTATTTCCAAAATTATGGGCTTTTATCTGCTCTCTGTATTTAGTTGCTGCATTGGGAAGTATCGCTTGTTCGCAAATAAAATTTCCTCATTTAACAGGTTATGTTAATGATGTGGCTCATTTGCTCGATAATGCAACCAAAGAAGACTTGACAAAAAAACTGGCAGCACTCGAAGAGAAAACGGGAGATCAAATTGTTCTTGTGACACTCCCTACTCTTTCTGGCAATGATATAGAAACATACAGCAATTCTCTTTTTCGTACATGGGGATTAGGCCAAAAGAAGATCAATAATGGTGTATTACTGGTCATTGCACCGAATGAACGCACAGCACGTATCGAAGTTGGATATGGTTTGGAAGGAGAGCTAACAGATGCTCTTTCCTCTGTCATTATTAATAGCTTCATGATTCCTAATTTTCGTGAAGGAAATTATCAAAAAGGAATTGCTGAAGCAGTTGATGCAATTATCAAAGTTATTACAGAAAGTGATTCTGATTTTACTTTTCGCATCAAAGAAAAAGCTAAAATCGTTGAAGAACAACGTAAACAAGCTGAAAAAGAAGAAATAATTATAAATACAATCATGTTTCTCATTCTCTTTATAGTCGTTGGTTTGCCCATTCTTGCAATGATTTTTGGTAAAAAAGTGGGTCCACAAAAGTATCTCTGGCTGGGGATCATCTTCACACCTTGGTTTCTTAACTTAAGTGCCGGTGGCAGATATCCTGGTGGAAGGTTCGGTGGTCCTCGAGGTGGAGGGGGATTTAGGGGTGGTGGTGGATCATCAGGTGGTGGTGGTGCAACAGGAAGATGGTAAAAGGAACGTGGATTTTTAAGCGTAGCAAATCTTCTTAAGATAAAATTTATGAACGTATTCTCTTTTATTCAACAATTCTATACCTTACTCTGTAATCACTTTTATTGATTAAAAAATAAACTCAAACATCAAGATAAATATTACCAATGACATTTGAATTGAAACATACGGATCGTAATCACTTATCACATCATTTTAATGCAATTCTAGGAAATCCACCCGTTGAATGGAAGATAAGTGATCATCTAGTTGAGTATCCTGAAGCTCTGCGTTATATGCAAGAACGTGTAGAAAAAATTCTTGCAAAAACCGCGCATGAACAAGTTTGGCTTCTTGAACACCCTTCCCTTTATACAGCGGGAACGAGTGCAAATAAAAAAGATCTTTTAGCGCCTAATTTATTCCCTGTTTATGAAGCAGGACGTGGAGGTGAATTTACATATCACGGTCCAGGACAGCGTATTGCTTATATCATGCTTGATCTTAAACGCCGAAAACAAGACATTCGTGCTTTCATTAGTGCATTAGAAGAATGGATCATACAGATGCTTGCCAACTTTAATATTAAAGGCGAACGCAGAGAAGATCGCGTTGGTGTCTGGGTTAAACAGTCTCATTGCCCATCAAAACAAAATGATCTTTCTTCCGAAGATAAAATTGCAGCTATTGGCATTCGAGTGCGCAAATGGATAAGTTTTCATGGAGTTTCTATCAATGTTAATCCTAACTTAGCCCATTATTCAGGAATTGTTCCTTGTGGAATTACAAACCACGGTGTAACAAGCTTTCTTAATCTCGGTTGCCATGTAGCAATACATGATGTTGATATTGCTCTCAAACACGCTTTTGAACAAATTTTTGGCCCAACAATCGATGTTTCCTAAGTGCATTGATTTTTAAATAAAAAACAGGCATAAAATTATTTTAATAATATTTGATTTTATGAGGTGGATAGTTAAACGCTATGAGCGATAACAAAAAGGATCTTTTTAGTGTTTTAAATAAAGCCCAATCTCGGGTAAATACAAAAGAAAACACTCTGCAGTCTCCAATGAAATCAAACGCGATGATTTCAAGAAAAAGTGCAAAAGATACGCAAGAAGATGACTATAATGCCCTCTCTATTCGAGTTCTTGAGGGTTTAGAGCCTGTACGTTTACGCCCTGGAATGTATATTGGTGGAACAGACAGTAAAGCGCTTCATCATTTATTTTCCGAAATTATTGATAACGCGATGGATGAAGCTGTTGCGGGTTATGCAGATTCTATTGAGGTCTCATTAGATAGGAACGGTTATATAACCGTTACAGATAATGGACGCGGTATTCCTGTTGAAAATCATCCTCAAATGCCTGAGAAATCGACTCTTGAAGTTATTATGACACAACTCCACTCAGGGGGAAAATTTGATGGAAAGGCTTATCAAACTGCAGGTGGACTTCATGGAGTAGGAATTTCTGTCGTCAATGCTCTTTCTGATGATATGGAAGTTGAAGTTGCACGAGAACGAAAACTTTACCGCCAACGTTTCTCACGTGGTATTCCTCAATCTGGATTGGAAGATCTGGGAGATGTTTATAATCGTCGTGGTACGCGCGTTCGTTTTCATCCTGATCATGAAATTTTTGGTGAAAAAGCAGCTTTTGATCCAGAAAAAATCTATAAGATGACATGCTCCAAAGCCTATCTTTTTGGTGGCGTAAAAATTCGCTGGTCTTGTGATCCCGTCATACTTGAAGGCGCAAAAAATATTCCTGAAAAAGCTGTTTTTCATTTTCCCGATGGGCTTAAAGACTATTTACTTTCGTCACTAAAAGATGAATATCGAGTAACGTCAGAAATTTTTTCTGGCAAAACACAACACAATAATGGCCATGGCTCCGTTGAGTGGGCTATCGCTTGGCATGGTGGTGATTCTTGTGTGCAATCTTACTGCAATACGATTCCTACAGGAGAAGGCGGAACACATGAAATAGGATTACGTCAAGCTCTTTTGCGTGGATTGAAATCCTACGCTGAGTTAATAGGAAACAAGCGCGCAACGATTATTACGTCTGACGATATTATGATTTCAACAGCCGCAATACTTTCAGTCTTTATCAGTAACCCTGAATTTGTTGGACAAACAAAAGATCGATTAGCAACCATTGAAGCACAGCGTATCGTTGAGAATGCAATCCGCGATCCTTTTGATCATTGGTTAGCAAATTCCCCACAAGAAGCAACAAAACTTCTCGATTGGGTTATTGAACGTGCTGAAGAACGTGTTAAACGACGCCAAGATAGAGAAATAAGTCGAAAAACTGCTGTCCGTAAATTACGTCTGCCCGGTAAACTTGCAGATTGTAGCCAGAACCATGCTTTGGGTGCTGAACTATTCATTGTTGAAGGGGATTCTGCAGGAGGATCTGCTAAACAAGCAAGAAATAGAGCAAACCAAGCAATTTTACCTCTTCGTGGTAAAATCTTAAATGTCGCCAATGCTGCACATGAAAAAATGAACTCAAGCCAAACAATTAGCGATCTTATCCTTGCTCTTGGATGTGGAACACGCTCCAAGTATCGTGAAAAAGATCTTAGATATGAACGTATTATCATCATGACAGATGCTGATGTTGATGGTGCTCATATTGCGTCACTGCTCATTACCTTCTTCTTTCAAGAAATGCCTGACCTTATTCATCAGGGACATTTATATCTTGCCGTCCCTCCCCTTTATAGAATATCGCAAGGAGGAAAAGTTGCTTATGCTCGTGACGACATTCATAAGGATGAATTGCTCAAAACTGAATTTACTGGAAAAGCTAAAATCGAAATCGGGCGTTTTAAAGGGCTGGGTGAAATGCGCGCAGAACAACTTAAAGAAACGACTATGCATCCTCAAAAACGTACATTGCTTCGTGTTTCTATTGATGCCGTGGAAATGCAAGAAACGAAAAAGACTGTAGAAAGTCTCATGGGAACAAAACCAGAAGCACGATTTCGTTTCATACAAGAAAACTCTACTTTTGCTTCTAATCTAGACATCTAATGTAAAAAACATCCCTTTCAAACCACTGCAGCTGCGTCAATCACGCGCAGTTGCGGATTGATCGTTCCATTCCAATAATTCAAACTAAGATGACCAGCTAAATGAATCATTTCACCAATATTTTCAAAAAGAAAATCACCTAGCGATGTCCCTACAGCACGAAAAGCTATTCCTTGCAATTTTTTTCCTTCAACATTAGATACAACGAGGCGAAGATGTCCTTTACCAACTTCAGATAGATTCACCAGTCTATGAGAGGGAAGAACAAAAACAGGTGTTGCATTCCCTGCTCCAAATGGCCCTGCTTTTTCAAGCAATTCAAACAGTGCTTCATTAACACCAGAAGCAGAAAGAGAACCATCTATACTAAGAGATTTTTTTGCACGCAACTGTGAAACCATTAAAGAAACTTTTTCTTCTAGCCATTTTCGAAAGATTTCAATTTTTGTTGATTGAATTATAATTCCTGCGGCCATACTATGTCCCCCTCCTTTTTCTAATAAATTTAATGTAACAGCTTCACGAACGAGTGCTCCTAAATCTATACCATTAATTGAGCGTCCCGACCCTACGCCATTTCCATCTTCTTTCAAAGCAATAGCAAAAACAGGACAAAAAAAACGCTCTTTGAGACGGGAAGCAAGAATACCAATAATTCCCGGATGCCATTCTTTATGAGAAATTACAAGTGACAAGGGTATTTCTTGATCTTGATAAAGAGATGCAATGTAAGATTCCGCTTGTGCTAATTGAATGTTCTCCATTTCTTGGCGTTCTTGATTAAGCTGATCTAATTGTTCTGCTATTCTGTCCGCTTCATCTTTATTCTCACAGCTAAGCAAACGTGCTCCCAAAGCTTGATCACCAATGCGCCCTCCTGCATTAATTCTAGGACCTAATAAAAAACCTAAATGAAAACTATTAAGCGGCTCCCCTATTCGTGAAACCTTTGTTAAAGCTGTTATTCCTGGATTATGCATAGAACGAGCAACTTGAAGCCCTTTTATCACAAAAGCACGGTTAACCCCCTGTAATGGAACGACATCACATATGGTTGCCAATGCAACAAGATCAAGCATACTTAAAAGATCAGGCAGCTGCCCTTGGAATTGTTTTTTCCGCAGCAAATGATGAACCCAAGCTAACGTAACAAAAACAACGCCCGCTGCACATAAATGCCCCTGTTTAGAAAAATCATCAGGGCGATTAGGATTGACAAGAGCAACGGCTTCTTGATGAATCTCTGACATTTGATGATGATCTAAAATCACAACATCAGCACCAGCAAGCCTCGCTGCTTTTACCGCATCTGGACTATTTGCGCCACAATCAACAGTGATAATTAACCGAGCACCTTCTTGCACAAGCATCCTCATTGCTTGTTCATTCGGACCATAGCCTTCAACAATACGATCAGGAATATAAATTTTGACTTCAATACCAAAATAACGAAAAAAACGCGCTATGAGTGCTGAAGAACAAGCACCATCAACATCATAATCACCAAAAACAGCAACCTGTTCTTGATTGAGAAGAGCCTTAACAATACGCTCTGCAGCGCATTGCATATCCCTAAAACTTTCTGGATCCGGCATAAGTGTACGCAATGTTGGATTAATAAAAGCAATAGCCTCAGCTTCATCCACATCTCTTGCTGAAAGTACTCGAGCTAACTGATCTGGAAAACCAAATTTTTGAGAAATAGCGCGCGCATTATTTATCCCTTGAACATCAAGGGCATCTAACCAAGCTTGACCACAAGCAGAAGATTCAACATTAAGAAAATAACGAGACCACTGCATTATTACTTATTTTATAATGAAGAACGATAAAATACAATCATGCGTTAAAGATAAAATAGTCTTTTGCAACATTCATTTTAAATTTAAATGGTCCACAAACTTCTTTAATGTAGTATTATAATACCTTTCTCATAACATGTTGTTTTATAAAGTTTTTATTTTCTCTTGACGTCAATCAAAAGACATTATATCAGAACAAGTGGTATGCGTTAAATATTTCGCTATGGTAACAATTTTCAACGCAAAACAGTAAAAATTCCCTTATATTAAAAGGGTTCTAATAAAGGATACTTCTATGGCAACTTTTTCACAAAAGCCAACTGAAGTGGTGAAAAAATGGGTTATTATTGACGCAGAAAACCTTGTTTTAGGTCGTCTTGCCACATTTGTTGCTAACCGCTTACGTGGCAAACATAAAGCTACATTTACTCCACATGTTGATGATGGTGACAACGTTATTGTCATTAATGCAGATAAAATAGCTCTCACTGGCAAAAAATATACGGATAAAAAATATTATTGGCATACCGGCTATATTGGTGGAATCAAACAACGTACAGCACGTCAACTTCTTGAGGGGCGTTTTCCCGAACGCGTTATTGAAAAAGCGGTAGAGCGCATGATTCCTCGGGGTCCCCTTGGTCGCCGTCAATTGAAGAATCTACGTGTTTACGCTGGAAGCCAACATCCACATGAAGCACAACAGCCTGAATCTCTTGACGTTGGTGCTTTAAACCGCAAAAACAAAAGGATTGCTTGATTATGGCTGAAATTAATTCTCTTTCTGAGCTTAGCATAGTAACAAGTATTACAGAAACACATGAAAATGTTGTTCCTGTTCACGTGCAAAAGCTTGATTCACAAGGACGTGCTTACGCAACAGGAAAGCGTAAAGACGCTGTTGCACGTGTATGGATTAAACCAGGTTCTGGAAAAATCACGATCAACAATAAGGAATTTGACAAATATTTTGCTCGTCCTGTTCTTAGAATGATTCTTCGTCAACCAATTGTTGCAACAAATAGGGATACCCAGTTTGATATTATTGCAACCGTTGCAGGCGGTGGTCTTTCCGGACAAGCCGGTGCAGTGCGCCATGGCATTTCCAAAGCTTTAACCTATTACGAACCAGAACTTCGCTCAATCTTGAAAAAAGGTGGGTTTCTTACCCGTGATAGTCGTGTTGTTGAACGTAAAAAATACGGTAAAGCAAAAGCACGTCGTTCTTTCCAATTCTCAAAGCGTTAATTTCATTTTTTGTACAATGCATAAAGCCTCGGACAAAAACGGGGCTTTTTTAAACTGCTAAAACAGACTTTTAGATGAATGTAGGAACAAATCTATACCGATTAGAAAAAACAAGAATGCAAAACAACCTCTTCTCTTAAGATAAAAGGCAAGAAAAATAGACCGAAAAAATTCAAAACTTCAGTTTCAATTTTTTAAATCTGTTTTACTAACTTGTAATATATCGACGTGCTAAAGCACAAAAATATTTACGCGACAACTTTAGCAATCTTATAAGCTTTTCAATATTTTTTCTATCATCACTTAACAAGCTTTAGTCCAAGAAATGCTTTACCATTGTGATAAAATGAGGGACAGAAATAGGCTTTGACATATATTCTTCACATCCACTGGCACGAATTCGCTCCTCATCGCCTTTCATAGCAAAAGCTGTTACAGCAACAACGGGGATTGATCGAAGTTCTTCATCTTCTTTTAATTGTTTAATAACATCTATTCCAGAGACCTCTGGCAACTGGATATCCACAAGGATAAGAGATGGCATTGATGAACGCGCCAAATCTAATGCCATAAGACCATTACGCGTTTCAACGGTTTCATAACCACTCGCTTCTACAAGATCGCGAAATAACTTCATATTAAGCTCATTATCTTCCACGATCATGACTTTTTTTGACATTCGTATAACTCCACCCTTCTCAGATAAAATAGAGAAATAGAAATGAATCCACATTCTCTTTGCTTAAGATAAAATGATAAAATGAATTGTAAACCACAAAGAGATTAAAAGATTCCAATAAAAGCATTTTTGCAAATATTTGTAAGACGCATCGCTATACTTATTCAGTTCATCAACATAAAACCCACAAATAGTCGTAAGATTGTGTGACCTTGTATTTTTTGAGTTGATATACAAAGTTTATGGATGTCTCAATTAATGCATTCGCGTTTTCATCATAAAAAAATATCAACCACAAACTTAGCTCAAATGCGCATTTTGAAGAGGAAAAAATTTAAGTAAATTTAAAAAGCAACTGATTAGCTGAATTTAATGCACCATATACTGGCATCCACAAAACAATATCTTAATGATATAAAAGGATAAACTTATCAATGTCATTAAGAGTAAAAAACAAATAAACCGTGATTAAATATCACGGTTTATTTAATATAAAACATTCAATAACAGCATAATTCAAAGTTTATCAAGGATAATATCTTTTAATTCAAAGCCCATGAACTATGAGAAAAAGCATCGAATGTTCTTCCACCTGTCTTTCTGTTAGGACTCGGCGGCTTTCTAGTAAAGAAATATACAAGATATGCGATGAGACCAAAAATCGCTGTCTCCAACCCCATTAAACCCGCAACTTTTTGGACATTTTTCTCAGCCCCGTGTCCTCCAAACTGGCTAATAACCATATCAACAGCTTTAATAACTCTATTTTCCTGTGTCATTACAGAAATAAAACCAGCATTTTGAAATCTACCATTTAAAGAATCAGCATTGGCTCTTAAAATCTGTGAAAAGAAAATCGCTACTGCAACAAAACATACTATACAATGCTTGAATATTTTCATCATAACCACCTAATTACAATATTTAATAAAATAAATTTTCTTTACCGCCCCCTCTAAATAGAAAACATTCCATCATCTATCGATAAAGTATATTTATCTTCTTATAATAAAAATATAATACAAAATTTAATTAATAATTTTATTTTAATTGTTATTTTTTGTATTATATTACACTTATAATATATCCGTTACATGTTTATTTAATAATTGTCAATTATTTTATTTGTAATTTACATTATGTAGTTTAATGATAAAAATATATTAAAATAAAATTATTTTATTGTTTTTATTATAAATTTATCTTTATTAGCATAAATATTATTATGATTTTATAATATAAAAAATATCAATATGTTGTTTTTTAGTTACACATAATATTTTTATTTTTTTGTATAATATAGTAAAATAAATATTTTATAAAATAATTTTTCCTTAGTATAGATTGAGAAAAAATATTTTCCCCAGCTACAATTAGCGTAAGCACTAGCTTAATTCTTTGATTAAAAAAGCTAAATTAGGTAATATAAGGGATAACTTTGGTGAATGCGCTAAATCTAATGCCATAAGCTATTACACATTTCAACGATTTCACAGCCATGCGTTTCTACAAGAACGTGGAATAATTTTAATAAAGTTCATTGTCTTCCACAATTATAACTTTCTAACATTAATATAATTCCACGACTTTAAGATAAAATAGAGAAATAAAAATGAATAGACCTTCTTTCTAACTAAGATAAAATGATTAAAAATATAAATCATAAAAAATTTAAATAACGTTGATATGGATAGATTATTTGCTAGCAAACAATCTTCTCTATTAAATCAGAGTGTTCACTACTATGATATTGTAATTTCAATCACGACAACACTTCAATAACAGACTAAAATATAGATTCACTATAAGCTTAAAATAAAAATTTTGGAATTGATCATACATACAATGAATGAACCGTAACATACAAAAGTAATCATAACACTAGAAAGTGAAAAAGCTTATCACTCTTGTTCACTATTCCTTCCTCACTCATTTTTTTTGTGTTATTTTTAAAGTCTTGTAAAAGATATGAATTACATACAAAAAAATTTAGCCCTTTGTAATCTCTACGCCATCAATCACATTAGTTTTATTAATGATAAGCAATAACATCTGTATAGCTCTAAGCTTAAATAGCAACACCAGATTAAAGTATCATTTTTATTTATTGTAAAAGAGTATGTAAAACTTCATTTTACTCTTATCATTGTTAAGAAAAATTGAAAAATGAGCTTATTAATATTTAAAAAATAGAAAATATTTTTTTACAAAATAATATTTTATTTAATTACTTTTTAAAATAACCTATTTAAAATAATATAAATATATTATGTTTATATTGTATGTGTTTAAATTGTATATTTTTAATTAAATAATAATATTTATAATAACACTAAAATATTACATAATAATTATCTTTCTATTAAATAGAATAAGAAATTAACAAGAAAATCAAGTATAATTCTCTTTGTTTACAAGAACAACAAAGAAATATATTTAATTATGTTATTGAACTCAGTTGCGTTGCCATCGTTTTTGCCTGCTTGGATTGGTGAATCCTTTTATTTCCAAGCAATTATTAACTGAATTTTGACTGCTCAGCATGCTGAAAAATCTCTATGTGATTGTTGTCTTGATAATTGCTATCATGTTGTTTGGCGAAGCTCTTAGCTTTCTATCGGGCAACTTAAAAGCTTTATTCTGTCAATTTTCTTATTGTTTAAGCAAAAACTCATCCACGTAATAATATATTGAATGTACCAACAAAATCCGCACGAATAACCACATTCTGCACATATAAAAATTACCCATCTTTGACAATTTTTTAGTACTATAAACGCAACAAAAATAAATTTTGCTCGGAGGAGAAAGCACTACTAATATTGTACACCATCTTACAATTGGCTTGTGTCATCAAGCAGCCATCTAAACTCAAACTAATCTAAAACCAAGAAATTTAACTATCTGATTTTTATTGTAAATTCTTTGCTCATAGCTATAGAAATACAACCGATTTTATGCATGAATATGTCTAATAAAAATCCTCATGTGTAAATTTTACATACCCTATACCGCCAGCATAAATAACGATATTTTACAGTACGATAGAATTTTCACTCAATTTTTTATTTTTATAATCATGATGACTTTTATATTATCCCCCTAATCCATTAAATTTACGCATTGTTTTCTTATAACTTATGAAAGTCATGACCATGGAAAGAAAAGCGCTCAACAGAAGATATCCAATATTCCATTCGTCTTTACCAAGCAACAATGACACAGGCAAGGAAGCAGAAAAAGCCATGGGAAGCATAAACAAAAGCCATTTTACGATGCTTAAAGGATAAATTCCTATTGGCACAAATGAAAGCTCGTAAATCATTTCATGAAAATATTCGACAGGCATCTTACGGCTAATAATAAATGTTATAAAATTGAACATCATGAAAAAACAAATATTGACGATAAAAACACAAAATATTGCAACAATAAAAGAGATCCATCTTAGCTTAAGATCAGAAATATTCGGTAATGATACAAATAAATAGGCACTAACATAAAGGACAAAGAGCTTGATCAAATTAAGAGGTTTACACCAACCAAACAACATCAACAACCAGATTGAAACGGGCTTTATCAAGTATGGTTCAATTTTACCATCCGCTACTTTTTCAAAAAACGTTTCAATAGAATTAGTAAAAATATTCAAAAATATTCCAAGTAAAACAAAGACAACAAAGATAAAATGGATTTCATCTCTGCTATAGTTACCGATCTTTCCTGAAAAAGAAGATATTCTATCAATAAATATGAATTGAATAAAATAATAGCATAGAGAAAGCATAAACTCCCCAGCCAAATTCTTACCATAAACAATCTGTCGGCGGATATTCAGACTGATAAAATGAAGGATGATTTTCATCTCAACCACCTGCTCCATTATATGCTTTCATCCCTTTATTCCAAGCAATATAAATTAAGAATAAAAAACACAAAATATAAGTAAAACTTCCGAAAATAAACTGCTGAAACAACGCTAAATTTTGCGTCGCGAAAAACTCGGCAGGAGCTGATATCATGAAACGATAAGGATTAAATTGCATAAGCGGAATAAGCCACACCGGCCAAAAAGATGGTGGTAAAAGAACACCCCCAAGAAGCGCTGAACTGAGAATACTGAAAGAAAGTAATATATTGTACTCAATCACCCAAAAGCTTAATAAGGCAATTCCAAAAGAGATTAAAAAACAAAGCAATTGTGATAGAATAACAACCAAAAAAAAGAACAGAAAAGCGATGACCAATCCCAGAATATTTTCATAGGATAAAACAAGCTTAACAACAAAAAGAGCCAATAAGGGAATGCTATATAATACACTCTCCCCTAAAAAAGTAAAAAGCATTTGTGTCATATAACTAAAGGGCTTTGTAAGATATACTTCTAATTGACCTTCTTTAACATGATGAGAGAAAAACTTAATCACATTATAACCATTATTTAAGCGACCTAGGACTAAAGCAAAAGCATAATAATACATCATATCATAAAAGCTAAAGCCATTTATGGTGTTGCCCGTATCAGAGAAAAGTGCATTCCATAATAGAAGTTGAATAACAAATGGCGAAAGTGTCCCAATGATAATATCGGTAAAAAACATTGCTCTATCACTTAGAACAGTCAGTAATCCATTCTTGGCAAAAAGAAACATACCAAAGTAGTGGTTAGATAAATTCTTTAAATTTAACACGGAGCATCTCTTCAAGCGAGGGAGTGGATACAGAGAACGTACAGTTCAATTTGGTTGTAATTTCGCGTACAAAACGCGCAAAATCCTCACGGGGCAGCGAAACCTCCAGCGAGCATTCTTCAGCGTTAAAGTGCTTATCTTTTAAAGAAGTAGATAATTTCAACGCAATCTCATCAATTTTTTCTACAACAGCTGAAGGTACAGCCATGTGTTCACAAAAAAACGTTATTCTCACCAAAGAAGGGATGACATTTTTAAGCGCGTGAAGATTACCATGAAACTGTTTCTTTCCTTTATGCAAGAGAATAATATCATCAACGTATCCATCAATATCTCCCATATCATGACTTGTGATGATATATCCAGTGCCACGCTCCTTTTTCAGTTTTTTAAGAAGCTCCCTGATTTCATGCTTAGATGTAATATCAAGACCAATACTTGGCTCATCGAGAAACAACAGTTTAGGTCTAAAGGAGAGATTAAATGCCAATTCACTTTTCACTCTCTCACCCAGACTAAGCATCCGCACTGGCTTATCCATAATATGCTCAAGGCCCAGTAACTCAGCGATCTCTTTAAGATCACGGGTAAAAGAGGCGCGTTCAAGACCATATAATGGTTGAACCATATCCAAACTGTAGCGTAAGGGCAAATCCCACCATAAACAATTCTTGTGACCAAAGACCACACCCAAAGACTTGAACAGATTTTTCTTCGCTTTATAAGGATCAACACCAAGGACTTTAACACATCCCTCATCAGCGTATTGTATACCAGAAAGTATTTTAATCAGTGTCGATTTACCCGCTCCGTTAGGGCCAAGAATTGCTAACGATTGCCCTGAAAAGAGGGTGAAACTCATATCTTTTAACACATGATGATTTGTATAAACCGGCTTGAAGAGAGAAAACACCTTGTTTTTAAAACCAATTCCTCTGTCAATGTTGCGATATATTTTTGAGACGTTATTAACGTCAATCAATAATGATCCCATCAGTCACTCCTAATTTCAACTTATCTCCCCTTTGAATGTTCCCATAATAAATATCTGTTTTGTTCACTAGAAAAAACAAAAGTGTTCAAGCCCTCCCTAGAGCAATAAAACGCGCCTGACGTTTTATCTCCAATTTTTTGTCTAGATATTTTTTTAATGTGATGAGTTCACTTCAATGAAGCATTAAGATACTAAAAACTTATTTCTTCTTTTATGAAAGATGATCTTTTGGATAAACTAAGTAAGTAGAAAAATAATTGCTCATTAAAAAGAGAACTTTGCTAAGAAGGCTTCATTGTGTAAGTAAAGCATAAATCTATACTATAAGCATATCAAACCACATTTATAACAGAACAAACTTCCTTGACAACAGGATTTTTTTGAGAGTCTACTTTTCCTAAGCATTACTATAAAATGCCTTCATTATTCCCCATAAAAAACTAAAATCGCTTTCTCTATTTTAGTAAATATCTTTCAGATTTTATCTAACTCATCTCCCTCAACAGACACGCCTTCCCAATATATGACCTCTATAGATAATTCAAAGAAGCAGCTTCATAAACTCAGATTATTAAATGATACACCATATCCAAAAAATAACAATACAATCAATATGGATAAAGAGCTGTAGAAAGAAAGCCATGATATTCGAAAATTTCATCACTCAAAAACATAATTTTCTCATAGCGATTGACTTATCAAAAACTTCCTTCAAATGATGCCCTATTCATCTTATTAAATTTATAGACAAAATTTTATATCAATCAAAAAGAACAAATGAAGTTTCTTTACTCTGTTTCAGCATCACTCTCATTAAAAGACAAAAGATTAAAACTTTGAACCATATGAGGTGGTAAAGGTGCAACAATGTCCAATATTCCTCCTGAAGGATGAGGAATACGAATACGACGTGCATGAAGATGAAGACGATTTTGAATTCCTCCTGGTAATGTCCAATTACTATCAGAAAAAAAATACTTTGTATCGCCAATGATAGGATGATCCATATGGGCAGCATGCACACGAAGCTGATGTGTTCTCCCAGTATAGGGTTCCATTTCAAGCCACGAAAGAGCCCGCCCTCTCGTATCTAAAACGCGATAGTAGGAAACCGCATGATGTGAATCTGGCTCCCCATGTTCACAAACACGCATTTTGTCACCTTGTGCAGTCATTTCCTTAACCATCCACGTTGAAATTTTGTCCTGCTTTTTTTTAGGCACGCCCCGAACCAACGCCCAATAAGTCTTTTTTGTTTCTCGCGCTCTAAAAGCAGCTGTTAAGGACTGAGCAGCTCCCCTTGATCGCGCAACAATAAGCACACCCGACGTCTCACGATCAAGACGATGAACCAAACGCGGCTTTTCACCTTTTTTATTGCGCCATACCTCAAGCATACTATCCATATGACGTGTTAAACCAGAGCCTCCTTGTACAGCCAATCCAGCTGGTTTATTAAAAACAAATACCTTTGGATCTTCATAAAGCAGCATTTTTTTCAAAACGGTCCCATCATCCTGCCCACGAAGTGTTTTATCCGTTATTGAAAGATTTTCCTTGTCATTAATAGGGAGAGGTGGAATACGAACAGCCTGTCCTATACAAAGACGCGTATCGGCTTTAACACGTCCACCATCAACCCGTATCTGACCAGAACGCAACAATTTTTGCAAAGCTCCAAAACCAAGTCCTGGATAATGCACTTTAAACCAGCGATCTAAGCGCATTCCATTTTCATCTGCCTCAACTTTTTTTATTTCTATGCCTGCCATGAAAATTCCCTTACCTGATAATTTTATTGATCTATTTTTGCGCCTTTATAAACACAAAAATTCATATTTTAGTTGGTTTTATCACACCATATTACAGTTAGTATCCAAAATTGCCTTTTCTTAACATCCAAATTTTATTAGCTAAAAACTAAGCGTTGTAAAAATCAACAGCCTTTACGCTTAATAGCGAATGGAGATAATTAACCGTGTCCTTATTCAAAACCTATGCACGTGTTCTCACTTACCTAAATAGAGAAAAAAATGCATCCCTTTTAATCTGTACCGCTAATGTTATATTAGCTATTATCACTATTGCAGAACCTATTTTATTCGGACGTGTTATTGATTCTATTTCAGAAAAATCAGCTATCATTCCTACTCTTACCATTTGGGTTTGTTTTGGACTTTCACATATTATTGCTTATGTCCTTGTTGCTCGCGGTGCTGACCGCTTAGCCCATAGACGCCGCTTAACGGTTTTAACGGAATCTTTCGAACGTATCATTGCCATGCCTTTAATTTGGCATCAACAACGTGGAACTTCCAACGCACTCCATACACTTTTGCGCGCAATAGATTCCATGTCAACCATATGGCTTGATTTTATGCGCCAACACCTCTCAACGCTTGTCGCCTTATTGGTTCTCATCCCCATAGCGTTTAATATGAATTGGCGTCTTTCAATAGTCTTGGTTGTGCTTGCCATCACCTACGTATTAATTGCACGTTTAGTGATGCGAAAAACAAAAGACGGACAAGCCGCTGTGGAATGCTACCACCACAACCTTTTTAAACATGTCAGTGATTCAATCTCTAATGTTTCCATTGTACAAAGTTATAACCGAATAAAAGAAGAAGCTTCTATACTGCATCAACATACAAATGCTCTGCTTAAAGCACAAAATCCTGTTCTCAATTGGTGGGCGCTCGCCAGTGGCTTAAATCGAATGGCTTCAACAATTTCAATCGTTTGTGTTCTTCTCCTTGGAGCTTTTTTTGTTGCAAAAGATCAATTACGAGTAGGTGAAGTCGTTGCTTTTGTTGGATTTGCACAACTCATGATTAGCCGCCTAGACCAAATGAGCAGTTTTATTAATTGTGCAATATCCTCACAAGCAAAACTGCAAGAATTTTTTGAAATGGAAGACTCAACCTTTCATATCAACGAACCGCAAAATCTTCCTTCCCTCCAAAATGTTAAAGGCGCCATACAATTTCATCACGTGACCTATCAATTCCAAAATTCTTCTCAAGGTGTTTTTGATATTTCCTTTGAAGTTAAAGCAGGACAAACTGTTGCGATTGTAGGACCAACAGGGGCTGGAAAAACAACATTGATCAATCTGTTGCAGCGCGTATACGACCCTACCCTTGGGCATATCTCCATTGATGGAATAAATATATGCTCAATCAATCGCGAATCTTTACGCAAATCTCTAGCAACAGTATTTCAAGACTCGGGTCTTTTCAACCGTACTATTCATGACAATATTTCAATAGGAAAAGCGAGCGCAACGAATGAAGAACTTTATGAAGCAGCAAAAATAGCAGAAGCTCACGATTTTATTCTAAAAAAAGCTGATTGTTATAACACAATAGTGGGCGAACGAGGATCTCAATTATCAGGTGGAGAAAAACAACGACTAGCAATTGCACGCGCTGTTTTAAAAAATGCCCCTATTCTCATTCTAGATGAAGCAACAAGCGCTCTTGATGTTGAAACAGAAGCACGAGTCAAAGATGCTCTCGATTGTATAAGCCATAACCGTACTACTTTTATTATAGCACATCGCCTCTCAACAGTACGCAATGCTGATGTGATACTCTTTCTGGATCATGGTCACTTAATGGAAAAAGGAAACTTTCAAGAATTAATCGATAGAGGGGGACGTTTCTCTAAATTTTTAAAGGCAAGTGGTTTAACAATCAAACCACCAAAAAGAGAAGGAGAAAATGTTATCCCCTTACATGAAGCCATAGCATCATAAAATTGACACTCTTTTCAAGCAAAAAAATCCTCCTCAGAATAACAAGAGTGCTTATATATGATACAAGTAAAAAGATTTCTAAAAATACCACAATCCATTTTAGGTATTTAAGAAAAATATTAAAACAGTCTAGTATTTTCTCTGCTATTGCAATTTTACTAGATTGGGACAAAAATATTTCCCTATATCTGTGAATATTGACGAGTATACATTCTCATTTAGGGAAAATGTAAAGGTAAAAACAATTTCCAGTTTTACCGTCTTCTTTTTACTCAGCTTTACGAATTTCAAAACGAACTAAAGAAATATCTTTTAAATAATGAATATTATGTATTGCGTTGCACTTTGTTTATCACTTTCTTTATAGTCCTCTCATAAAGAACAGAACATCATTGTTTTGCACATTCATATGACTTTTTTTAAGAAACATTTCTCAATGCTCTTAAGCCCATTTCACAACGACATTCGTGAGTGGTTTTGATTAATTTAACATACACAGAATTTGAAATAATAAAATCCTACGAATATTCGTAGCTCTTATTCAAAAGATAAAACGATAAATTATCATTATAACTCAATGTATTAAAGCAATTTTATCATAAATAAATTAGATGTTAATCTAAATCTTTAGATTTATGTGATATTCCTTTGATTCATATTGATAATTCATTACTTTATAATATGAAATAAAGATTTATAAAGATAGGAGAATATTCCTTTCAAGACCTTTTAATAATAAACCAAAAAACTGTTTTTTTGTACATAACAAGCAAAATGAAAACAATAGCTCTAAGATATAACAACGCTTTTATAAGCCTTTTCAAGGAAAGAGATTTTATTCATTTGAAAACTAATCGAATAATGACAGCTTATAACTTTATAAGGATAATCGTATGCAATAAATCTTATATTTTTCTTTCATAAAAAGAGATGTTTCTTCAAAAAATCTATAAGAGCAACATAATAACTAGTCTCCCTAGTAAAAGAATACACAGCAAAGCATGAAGTGCTGCATAATCTATCTTATCTTAAAAAGGTGATTCCTGAAACGCTTGGAAGCTATAAAGCCAAATGATAAAGTGGTGATAAAGACAAACACTGTCTTTATCTTTACAATTGTATTTTCCCCAATTACGCTGTATCTGCATTTCAGAAATACACCAGACAGATATTCATGATACATAGATGCCAACCAAATATAACAATGTGAAAAACACCTATGCAGAATGATTTCATTCTTTAATTTTTTTCAAGAAAATCTTTTAGTGCCGCAAATGCCTCCTCAGCTTTGTTCCCCTCAGGACCACCAGCCTGCGCCATATCAGGACGGCCACCTCCACCTTTACCACCAAGCATCGCTGAAAGAATACGAACGAGATCTACAGCATTTAATTTATCCGTTAAATCATCCGTAACACCGACAACAGCACTCCCTTTTCCATCCTCCGAGACACTAATAAAAGCAACCACTCCAGATCCAATTTGTTTTTTCTCAGAATCGACAAGCGCCTTAAGATCCCGTGGTAAAATATTTTTAACAACGCGTCCGGTAAAAGAAAACCCATTGATGATGATAATATCATCTTGGCTCCTTTCTGTTATTCCACCACTCAACATCATTTTCTTGCGTACATCATTCAATTCTTTTTCAAGTTTACGACGATCATCAAGCAAAATTCGCACCCGTTCTTCCACGCCAACAGAAGAAATTTTTAAAAGATCAGCAATTTCATGAATACGTTCATCTTGGCGGCTAAGATAAAGACGTGCTTCTTTGCCTGTTAAAGCTTCAATACGCCGCACTCCAGCTGAAACAGAACTTTCAGAAACAATATGAATCAAACCGATATCACCTGTTCGCTCCACATGTGTCCCTCCACAAAGCTCAATTGACCAACGCTTTTTTAATCTTCCCTGTTCAAGTGGCTCCCCCATAGAAACAACACGAACTTCATCACCATATTTTTCACCAAACAATGCCATGGCTCCTTCAGAAATGGCATCATCTACAGCCATGAGGCGCGTTATCACTCTACTATTTTGCAAAATAATCTCATTGGCTAAATCTTCTATTTTTTTCAACTCTTCTGGTGAAACGGATTTTGGATGTGAAAAATCAAAACGCAACCGATCTGGCGATACAAGAGAGCCCTTTTGTGTAACATGGTCCCCCAATGTTTGGCGTAAAGCTTCGTGTAACAAATGAGTAGCAGAGTGATTCGCACGAATTTTCTTACGACGAACAATATCAACCGTTAATTCTACACAATCAGACCTCGATGCCTGACCAGATTTCACCTCCCCAATATGGATAAAAACACCATCACCCTTTCTTTGGGTATCATGCACCTTAAAAATAAAATTTTCACCAGAAATGATACCGCTATCACCAATTTGCCCACCAGATTCACCATAAAAAGGTGTCTGATTAACAACAAGCATAGCTTTCTGACCTGAAGAAATATGATCAACAATTTTACCATCACACACAAGAGCTGTAAGAATACCTTTCGCCGTCTCAGTTTCATAACCTAAAAATTCTGTAGCCCCCACTTGATCACGAACAGAAAACCAGATTTTTTCTGTTCCAGCTTCTCCAGAACCAGACCAATTGGCACGTGCCTCCTCTTTTTGGCGTTCCATCGCTTTATCAAAAGCACCAACATCAACAGATATTCCGCGACGACGAAGAACATCTTGCGTCAAATCAAGCGGAAAACCATAGGTATCATAGAGCTTGAAAGCAACTTCACCATTCAAATAGTCCCCTTCTTTAAGATCGGTACTTGCTTCGTTCAACAAACCAAGTCCTCGTTCAAGCGTTTTACGAAAACGTATTTCTTCTAACCTTAAAGTTTCTGAAACCAAAGATTCAGCACGCACCAACTCAGGATAAGCTTGTCCCATTTCGCGAATTAAAGCAGGCAAAAGTTGCCACATTAAGGGCTCTTTAGCACCAAGAAGATGCGCATGACGCATAGCACGACGCATAATACGACGTAAAACATATCCTCTTCCTTCATTAGAAGGAAGCACACCATCAGCAATCAAAAATGCAGATGAGCGAAGATGATCAGCAATGACACGATGGCTGGCAATAAAATCACCCTTTGCCTCAATCCCTGTAATTTCTTCTGACGCGTCAATTAATGCACGAAAAAGATCAATGTCATAATTATCATGAACACCCTGTAAAACAGCTGCAATACGCTCTAACCCCATACCGGTATCAATAGAAGGGTGAGGTAAGTTAACACGTTCTTCCTTAGAAACTTGCTCATACTGCATAAAAACAAGATTCCAAATCTCAATAAAGCGATCCCCATCTTCATTAGCACTTCCAGGAGGACCGCCCCAGATTTCATCACCATGATCATAAAAAATCTCCGAACAAGGCCCACAAGGGCCTGTTTCTCCCATCGACCAAAAATTATCAGCCGTCGCAATACGGACAATTTTTTCATCTGGAAGACCAGAAATTTTACGCCACAGTTCAGCAGCAACATCATCACTCTGATAAACTGTCACCAACAATTTATCTTTTGGCAGGCAAAATTCCTTTGTTAAAAGATTCCATGATAAAAAAATAGCTTCTTCCTTGAAATAATCACCGAAAGAAAAATTACCCAGCATTTCAAAAAATGTATGATGGCGCGCCGTATAACCAACATTATCAAGATCATTATGCTTTCCACCCGCACGAACACATTTTTGTGCCGTTGTTGCCTGCGTATAAGAAGGTTGTTCAAGTCCAGTAAAAACATTTTTAAACTGCACCATCCCTGCATTTGTAAACATAAGTGTAGGATCATTCCGCGGAACAAGCGGACTAGAAGAAAGAACTTTATGCCCATTACGATGAAAATAATCCAAAAATATTGACCGAATATTATTAACATTATTCATGTTGACACCTGCTCAATACAGCACAAAACCATAAAAGAAAAATCCCCCTCATTAAATCCTCTTCGCCACGCATGGAGTCAATTTAATCAAAAATGGAATATTTGTTTTAAAAAATTGAGAAACAACGACTGCGTATTTAAAAACTCAAACAAAAAAACAGAAAAATCTTAAAGGAAAAAAATTATAAACGAAAAAAACGCCCCATCAAATGGCTTCATCACTTTCTATATTTTCTGACCCTGCATTTTCTAACAATTCAATCGCAATCAAACCAGCATTTTGGCGCAAAGCTGCTTCAATCTCTGTAGCTATTTCCACATGTTCACGTAAAAACTGCTTTGCATTCTCACGCCCCTGCCCTAAACGCTGAGAATTATAAGAAAACCATGCACCAGATTTTTCCACAACACCAACCTTGACACCCAAATCAATCAATTCACCTACTTTGGAAATACCTTCACCATAAATAATATCAAACTCAACCTGTTTGAATGGAGGTGCCAATTTATTTTTCACCACTTTAACGCGCGTCTGATTACCAACGATTGAATCCCTATCTTTAATGGATCCAATGCGACGAATATCTAAACGAACAGAAGCATAAAACTTTAAAGCGTTTCCACCCGTTGTCGTTTCAGGAGAACCAAACATCACACCAATTTTCATGCGAATTTGATTAATAAAAACAACCATACAGTTAGAGCGAAAAATTGCTGCGGTTAATTTTCGTAACGCTTTACTCATTAACCGAGCTTGCAATCCGGGCAAAGCATCACCCATTTCACCGTCAATTTCTGCTCGCGGTGTTAAAGCTGCGACAGAATCCACAACAAGCACATCAACGGCACCAGAACGAACCAACGTTTCTGTAATTTCCAATGCCTGTTCACCGGTATCTGGCTGAGAAATGAACAAGTTTTCTAAATCAACACCAAGCTTACGCGCATAAATAGGATCAAGCGCATGCTCTGCATCAATAAAAGCACAAATCCCACCACCTTTCTGTGCCTCAGCAATAGCATGGAGAGCCAATGTTGTTTTCCCAGAACTTTCTGGTCCATAAATCTCAACAATACGCCCCTTCGGTAATCCACCAATCCCTAAAGCAATATCCAAGGATAACGACCCTGTTGGAATTGTTTCAATTTCAACAACCTGCTCTTTTTGCCCAAGACGCATAATCGAGCCTTTACCAAAAGAACGTTCAATTTGTGAGAGAGCAGCATCGAGAGCTTTTGTTTTATCCACGATTATATCCTTGACCGAATCCATAATAACCTAAAACTTTAGTGTACACTGTACTTTTAATTTAACTAAAGGCTTGAGTTTAGATTTTCACAGACTATTTCCATTCCTATCTCCACATTATGTCCATAAACATTCATGACCATCACAATAAAGAATTGGCATTGCTTATCTTATGACACATAATAAACTTCAATAAAGTAATATCTCTATGGGAGCATAGTTAACATATTTATATCTCTCTAGAAAAGGAACAATTTAATTTTAAACACAATGTTCTACAACCCTTCTGCTTATCCCTTTGATTAAATACTTGAGAGACTAAGAATTCTCCCACTATTGATCACACAAAAAACGCATCATCAATCAACCTCATACCCTATTGCATCGAAGAACAAAACGCTATTGTGTTGCATATTCATGCACTTGATTTAAGAAACATCTCTCAAAACTTCCAAGCTCATTTTGTGACAACACCTATGAATGTGGTATACTGCAAAACCCTTTAGGCACCACCATCTTTACTCTATAGAAGGAGCAAGCCGGCACCATCACACTATTTATCATCCCCCAATGTTGCGACAGCTCTCGGCACTTGAGACGATTCATAAGAGGGATTTTTAGTCCTTTCTTGTACAGTTTTTATCACACGCTAATCCTGCTTGTAACATGCAAGCGAATAACTTGATTGCTTCAACAAATAACAGACTTGGGATGAGAGAAATTTACGGTATTTGAAACTTTCATTCAACTTACGAAACAGTCAATTATCATTATAAGTCAATATATTATTTAATAAAAACCAAAAAAAATAAAGCAGCTTAAAAGTTGAATGACATATTTAAATTTGAAAAAATATGCAATTTTGGAGATATCAAAAAAAAATCTCTACAAGCAATGCAATAAATGTTTAAAATATAAGCTAAATTTCTCATACAATAACATAAGAGATCAATAAAAAACGTATTTCAACTCAAATTTTATTTTGATCTTTACGTTTTTTGCGCAACTGTTGCCACCACTCAAGACGTTTCACAATTTCACGCTCAAAACCACGCTCAACTGGTTTATAATAACTCTGACGCCCAAGTTTTTCGGGAAAATATTCTTGTCCTGAAAAAGCATCTGGTTCATCATGGTCATAACAATAACCACTTCCATACCCTTCTTCCTTCATAAATTTCGTAGGAGCATTAAGAATATGCTTAGGAGGTGGTAAAGAGCCATTTTTGCGTGCACAACGCAGTGCTGCTTTATACGCAAGATATGCTGCATTTGACTTTGGCGCAGTTGCAACATAAAGACATGCTTGCGCCAAAGCCAATTCTCCTTCTGGTGATCCTAAATAATCATAGGCATCTTTTGCTGCATTACAAATGACAAGAGCTTGAGGATCCGCCAAACCAACATCTTCAACGGCTATACGAACCAATCTTCGCCCAATATAGAGAGGATCTTCACCAGCATCCAACATACGTGCCAAATAATAAAGCGCAGCATCAGGATCAGATCCACGAACGGATTTATGCAACGCTGAAATGAGATTATAATGCCCATCTCGTCCTTTATCATAAATAGGCGCACGACGCTGAATAACTTTTTGCAAAGCAACAACATCAAGAATCTCTCCCAATGGTGCAATAGACCAAACTTCCTCTGCCAATGTTAACGCAACCCTCGCATCACCATCAGACATCTCTATCAAAACGTCTCTGGCATCATTATCCAAGGGAAGAGTTTTTCCCTCCACTTCTTCAGCACGCCTCAAAAGCATGTCCAAACTTTCATGATCATGAGAAAGAAATGTTAAAACACGTGCACGCGAAAGAAGGGCAGCATTCAGTTCAAAAGAAGGATTTTCGGTTGTTGCACCTATAAGTACCACAGTACCCTCTTCCATCACAGAAAGAAAACTATCCTGCTGTGCACGATTAAACCGATGAATTTCATCAACAAAGAGAAGTGTTTTATCCCCAGATATAAAACGCCTCTGCGCAACTTCAAAAATCTTTTTAAGTTCAGAAACTCCTGTAAAAATAGCAGAAACCTGTTCAAACGCGAAATTTGTTTCAAGGGCTAACAAACGTGCAACGGTCGTTTTTCCCGTCCCTGGAGGTCCCCAAAAAATCATCGATCCAATTGAGCCTGTTGCCGCCATACGTGAAAGCAAACCATCCTCTCCAATCAAATGCTTTTGTCCCACAACATCATTGAGAGAACAAGGGCGCATTCTTTCTGCTAGTGGCTGATTTTTATTAACTTGAAAATCAAACGACGAAGTAAAAAAATCTTTCTTCAAAAAAACCTCAACGAATAAATTGGCGAATATACATACCATCACGTTCATATTCCAATTGCCACATATTTGAGCGACCTTGCATAAGAACCTTTTTCAACTGATGAACTGTTTGAATTTTATGGCCATTTACAACACGTAGAATATCTCCTGACTGAAAAATTCCAGCAGCATTGCTCATTTCCTCAAGATTGGTAATCACAACCCCTTTTGCAGATATAGGAAGATGAAAACGTCGACTATTTTGCGGTGTTAAATCTAACACCTCAGCACCAGCAAGAGGACTTTCACCCGTAATTTTTTCAGATTTTAAAAATGCAGTTTCTGATATCGATGAAACTGTTATTTGTGTTTTTAAAGTTTTTCCACTTCGTAAATATTCCAAAGCAAGACTATGCTCAACGTCAGCTGTCATCAAACGATACCCAAGACTATCTGGGCTGTCAACGCGTACCCCCTGCACACTCAAAATAACATCACCTACTTTCAATCCAGCTTTTTCAGCAGGACTATCTTTGATAACTTCAATAATCAGAGCACCATAGGGACGTTCTAAACCTAAACCACCAGCAATATCAGGTGTAACATTTTGAAAAGAAGCCCCAATATAAGGCGGCACAAAATATTTTCCACCGCGTTTAACAGTATCAAGCATTACTTTTACAAGATTAACTGGAATAGCAAAACCAATCCCTACAGAACCACCGGAACGCGAATAAATAGCCGTATTAATTCCGATTAACTGACCTTTCATATCAATTAAAGCGCCACCAGAATTCCCTGGATTAATGGCTGCGTCTGTTTGAATAAAAAAGTCAAAATCAGAAATCCCAACACGTGTACGCGCTTGCGCTGAAACAATACCACTTGTAACTGTTTGACCAACACCAAAAGGATTACCAATAGCAAGAACAAGATCACCAACTTCAACAGTATCAGAATTTCCCAAAGAAAGAACCGGAAATTGAGCATCTTTTTCCTTAACTTCAAGAATTGCAATATCAGTTGCTTCATCTTTGAGCACGACCTTACTCTCAAACTCCCGTCCATCAGAAAAAGCCACTTTAATTTCGCTTGCATCTTTAATGACGTGGTAATTTGTAACGATCAAACCACGTGCATCAACAATCACCCCTGATCCTAATGACGATTGCTTACGAACAGGAAATTTATTTTGAAAACGACCAAAAAATTGCTCAAAAAATGGATCGCCTTCAAAAGGTGATCTAGCTCTAATTTGTCGAGCTGCATAAATATTTACAACAGATGGAACTGTCTTTTTAACTAAAGGAGCAAATGAAAGAGTGATTTCTGTTTGTGTTTGAGGAACATGAGCATATACATGATCAAATGATATCTGCATCATAATTACAAAAAAAATCTGCACCCAAAAAGAACACCTCATAATCCACTCCTTATAAAATCAGCACATTCTGTTGAAGATTAATAGAATAAAAAAACGTATCCCCGCAAATTAAGGACCTCTATTAATATTTCATAATAGAGAATAAAAACAACCTATTTGAACAATAAATATTATAAAAATAAGATAATTCAATATTCTATAATTTTCTCTCTGCACCTATTTCTCAACTAAAACAAACTTAAAAATGCTCACAAAAAAAACCGCCCAAGACAAGGCGGCCTTTAAAAATCCAACAGAATAAAAAACTCTACGAAGATGTTCCCTTTTCATTCTCAGAAGCTTCCATGCGAGCACGATCCCCAGCACCCTTCGCTTCAACATCACGATCAACAAATTCTATAACAGCCATGGGCGCATTATCACCGGTACGAAACCCCGCTTTCATAATACGCAAATACCCACCGTTGCGTGATGCATAACGTGGCGCAAGCGTATCAAATAATTTCGCAACCTTTCCTGCATCACGAAGTGCTGCAATAGCTTGCCGACGCGCATGCAAACCACCACGCTTACCAAGAGTAACAAGTTTTTCAACAATAGGACGAATTTCTTTAGCTTTTGGAAGCGTTGTCACAATCTGCTCATGCTCGATCAACGAAGTTGCCATATTTGCAAACATCGCTTTACGGTGACTGGCAGTACGGTTCAACTTGCGTCCTGACTTACTATGGCGCATAAGCCCTCTCCTTAAATTCTAATTTTAATATTGATCTTCATAACGTTTTGCAAGATCATCAATGTTTTCAGGCGGCCACGCAGGAATCTCCATCCCAAGATGTAAACCCATACACGCCAAAACTTCTTTAATCTCATTCAACGATTTTCGACCAAAGTTCGGTGTCCGAAGCATTTCAGATTCTGTTTTCTGAATCAGATCACCAATATAGACAATATTATCATTCTTAAGACAATTTGCCGAACGAACTGAAAGTTCTAATTCATCCACTTTTTTGAGAAGAGCAGGATTAAAAGAAAGCTCAGAATCAGCCTCTTCAACAGGCTCCTTCTGTGGCTCTTCAAAGTTAATAAATAACGATAATTGATCCTGAAGAATGCGTGCTGCAAAAGCAACAGCATCCTCACCATTAACAGCACCGTTTGTTTCAATCGTGAGCGTTAATTTATCATAATCGAGAACTTGACCTTCGCGTGTATTTTCTACTTTATAAGATACCTTACGGATCGGTGAATAAAGACTATCAATTGGAATAAGCCCTATACGTGCATCATCAACACAATTACGATCAGATGGAACATACCCCTTTCCTGTGTTGACAATAAATTCCATACGAATTTCAGCTTCTTCATCAAGAGTACAAATAACATGATCTGGATTTAGAATTTCCATATCCCCAACTGTACTGATATCTCCCGCTTTCACGACACCAGGCCCCTCTTTATAAACGACGACACGTTTAGGACCTTCTTCTTCCATACGAAGCGCAATTTCTTTTATATTCAGAATAATATCCGTAACATCCTCACGCACACCTGGAATCGATGAAAATTCATGCAAGACACCGTCAATCTGCACAGCAGTAATAGCAGCACCACGAAGCGAAGATAACAAAACGCGACGAAGCGCATTTCCTAACGTTAAACCAAAACCACGCTCAAGAGGTTCAGCAATCACACTTATAATATTTGGATTATCATGTGCACATGATTCAACCTTATTGGGTTTAATAAGTTCCTGCCAGTTTTTCTGGATCATATTTTTATTCCCGTTCTTTAGTTCCGTTACCATTCAATCGTAACGACCAATGTGAACATCAGAGAAATCTCCGACAACAAAAAACAACACCCAATTAAACACGCCGCCTTTTCCGCGGACGACATCCATTATGAGGAATTGGTGTTACATCGCGAATAGAAGTAATGACAAAACCAACAGATTGCAATGCTCGTAGAGCAGATTCACGCCCTGATCCAGGTCCACAAACTTCAACTTCCAAAGAACGCATACCATGCTCTTGCGCTTTTCTTGCACAATCCTCCGCAGCAACTTGAGCAGCAAAAGGTGTCGATTTACGTGCACCTTTAAACCCCTGAGCTCCCGCAGATGACCAAGCAATTGCATTACCCTGAGCATCAGTAATAGTAATCATTGTGTTATTAAATGTTGAATTAATATGAACAACACCCGATGAAATATTTTTACGTTCGCGACGACGAACACGTGTGGCTTCCTTGGCCATAATTTCCCTTTCAACGATCTCATCACTGCCGTAACATCAGCAGCTCCACCTTTTTTTCCTTGTCAAACAAATCAAACAAGAAAAAGAACATATAAAAACCTTCCACAAAGGCCCTTATTTCTTCTTACCGGCGATTGCCTTAGCCGGACCTTTACGCGTACGAGCATTCGTATGTGTACGCTGTCCTCGGACAGGCAAAGACCGGCGATGACGCAATCCTCGATAACAACCAAGATCCATCAAACGCTTAACATTCATAGCAACCTCACGACGAAGATCACCTTCAACTTGATACCCCTGATCTATTGCCTCACGAATCTGCAGCACCTCAGCATCTGAAAGCTCATGCACACGACGCCCCAAAGGAATGCCAACTCTTTCAATAATTTCTTGAGCAAATTTTGGTCCAATCCCGTGGATATATTGAAGCGCAATAATTACACGCTTATTTGTCGGGATATTGACGCCAGCAATACGAGCCACGCCTACTCTCCTTAGTTATTTTTGACAAATTGTTATAAAATACCTGATATACCTTATAGAAAAAAATAGACTCAGAAAAAAATTCTTCCGAATCCTATTATTTCACTAAAATAAATTAAATTCACTTTTGATAGATTTCATCTCAAAAGTCAACTCTTTTCATTTATTTCTAAAAAAATCTCATGAAAGAAACCCTCTAATCATACGTGTCACTTCAGCAACACCAATCATTCCATCAATAACCTTCAACATTCCCCTCTCTGAATAAAATTTTGATAAGGGAGCTGTTTTTTCACGATATTCTACTAATCTTTTTGCAAAAGCAACAGGATTGTCATCTAAACGAACCTGTCCACCAGCCGCTATTGTTTCTTCAACGCGCTTCTTCATACGTTCAATCAACACGTCTTCATCAACACACAACTCAATAACAGCATTAAGCTGCGTATTTTTTGAATTCAGTATCTGTTGCAACGCTTCTGCCTGCCCTACAGTTCGCGGATATCCATCCAAAACAAAACCGTTTACACAATCAGCTTCATCAATCCGATCTGATACGATTTGATTAACAATACTATCAGGTACCAAAGCACCAGAACTTATAATAGCTTTAGCTTTTTTACCAATCTCCGTTTCTTTGGCAATCACCTCACGCAACATATCCCCTGTTGATAAATGAGGAATGCTATATTCCTCAGTCAACATTTTTGCTTGCGTACCTTTTCCCGCTCCAGGAGGACCTAAAAGAATAACTCTCATCGATTCCTTCTACCTCCACGAAGTTTTGATTTTTTTATCAACCCTTCATATTGGTGGGCAACAAGATGCCCCTGAATTTGAGCAACCGTATCAAGTGTAACAGTAACAACAATCAACAAGGATGTTCCCCCAAGATAAAAAGGAACCTGTAATGCAGATATCATAAATTCAGGTAACAAACAAACCAAGATAATATAAAGTGCCCCCACAACAGTAATACGCGTCAAAACGTAATCAATATATTCGGCTGTACGCTCACCTGGACGAATCCCTGGAATAAAACCAGAATGTTTTTTCAACTGATCTGCAGTATCACTTGGATTAAACACAATAGCTGTATAAAAAAAGCAAAAAAACGCCATTAAAAATGCATAAACAATCATATAAAGTGGCTGTCCATGACCAAGAGCATAAGAAATCTCCTGAACCCATTGTGGCATTTTATCAGAAAAATTATTAATAGTGGCAGGTAATAATAATAAAGATGAAGCAAAAATAGGTGGAATAACACCAGCAGTATTCAACTTTAAAGGAAGATGCGACATATCTCCTTGAAACATTTGATTACCGACCTGACGTTTCGGGTATTGGATAAGAATTCGCCGTTGCGCACGCTCTATAAAAACAATAAGCCCAATAACCAAAACAGCAATAAGAACGATTCCTATTAAAAGAAAAGTTGATAAATCAGCCTGACTATGAGCTGTCAAAAGCTGAGCAAAAGTAGAAGGAAAGTTGGCTACAATCCCTGTAAAAATGATAAGAGAAACCCCATTACCAATACCACGTGACGTAATTTGCTCGCCAAGCCACATAAGAAACATCGTTCCGCCAACAAGCGTAATAACAGAAGAAATACGAAACATAAGACCTGGTTCTAAAACAATTTGAAGCCCCGACCCTATACCGCTTTCAAGCGCAACCGCAATACCAAAAGCTTGTAGGATTGCCAATACGACTGTTACATAACGCGTATATTGATTGATAATCTTACGACCTAAATCTCCTTCTTTTTTAAGAGTTTCCAAAGAAGGAATAATAGATGTTAACAATTGCACAATAATAGATGCCGATATATAAGGCATGATACCCAGCGCAAAAATAGCCATACGCCCAACGGCACCTCCAGCAAACATATTAAAGAGTCCTAATACACCCGACGCGTGATGTTCAAATGTTTGCCGCAAAGCATCGATATTGATACCTGGAAGAGAGATGTAAGTGCCAAAACGATATACAAGAAGCGCCAACAGAGTAAACCAGATACGTTTCTTTAATTCAGTTGCACGCGAAAAGGTGCCGAAGTTTATATTGGAAGCAAATTGCTCTGCTGCTGATGCCATAAAACGTCTCCACTTTACACTCCAGTTCTTTAAATCACAGAAGTATAATCCTAAAATTCATATATGCATACATAAACAAATGCAGAACTTAAACAATTCTCCACAAAAGATCCCACAAAACAGATATCATTCTTCTTTAGGTCTCTATTCATATTAAAAAATTATCGAGCAATATCAGGAAGAATAACCTGACCACCCACTTTTTCAATCTTAACACGAGCAGCTTGTGAAGCACCAGAAACATGAAAGGTAATCTTAGTTTTCAAATCACCAGCAGAAAGAAGACGAACCCCATCTTTTTCACGACGAATAATACCAGCCTCTTTCAAAGAAACCATATCAACAGGCTTTTCAATATTCAACTTACCTGCATCAACTGCCAACTGAATACGTCCTAGTGAAACTTCATTGTAGGTTTTAGCAAAGAAATTCCTAAATCCACGTTTTGGCAAACGACGATAGATAGGCATTTGCCCACCTTCAAAACCATTAAGGGAAACACCAGAACGTGACTTTTGCCCTTTTACACCACGACCACCAGTCTTACCCATACCGGAACCAATACCACGCCCAACACGCTTACGATTTTTTGTTGCGCCTTCGCAATCACGCAGTTCATTGAGTTTCATATCTAATACTCCCGCAACCCTTAACCTTCATCTATAACGCGAACAAGATGCCGAACCCGAGCAATCATACCCCGCACACAAAGTGTATCATCTAAAACGCGCCGACGACGCATTTTATTTAGTCCAAGCCCCTTTAAGGTTGCACGCTGAATCTGTGAGTTTCGAATAGGGCTTCCAATTTGTTCCACAGTCACAGTTTTACCACTCTGAGATTTTTTCTGAACCATTTCCTAATTCCTTTTCTGATAATCTCAGAAACTACCCTTCTAGGTCGACTAAATGGCGACGACGCGCCTGCAAAGTCGAATACTTTATACCACGTTGAGCAGCAATATCTCTAGGATGCACTTGATGTTTTAATGCATCAAATGTTGCACGAACCATGTTATAAGGATTCGACGATCCTAGTGATTTTGCAACGACATCCTGCATACCAAGAGCTTCAAAAATAGCACGCATCGGTCCCCCAGCAATAATACCAGTACCAGCAGAAGCCGAACGTAGCAAAACACGCCCAGCTCCGTGACGACCTTCAAGATCATGATGCAATGTACGCCCAGACCGAAGCGGAACATAAATCATCCCACGTTTTGCAGATTCCGTTGCTTTACGAACGGCTTCTGGAACTTCACGGGCTTTACCATGTCCAAAACCCACACGCCCTTTTTGATCTCCAACGACAACAAGAGCGGCAAAACCAAAACGCCGACCACCCTTTACAACTTTAGCAACACGATTGATATGAACGAGCCTATCGACAAATTCATTATCGCGTTCTTCTCTCTCACCACGTTCTTTTTGTGCCATTCCTCATTCCTTTTTCTTTTCCGGAAGCACGATAACAAAGTCCCTCATCAAACTGGAAGAACTTAAACGAAATACTCTAAACTCTCCTTACTCATTCATAAATAAGAAATTTTAGAAATTCAAACCACCTTCACGAGCAGCTTCAGCTAAAGCTTTGACGCGACCATGGTACACATACGCTCCACGATCAAAAACCACCTCATTAACACCCGCTTTCTTCGCACGCTCAGCAATTAACTTACCAACAGCAAAGGCCGCCTTTTTATTAGCACCACTCTTTAACGATTTTTTCAAATCACTTTCAAGAGTAGAGGCTGAAACAAGTGTACATCCCCGCAAATCATCGATAACTTGAGCATAAATGTTCTGATTTGAACGATAAACACTAAGCCGAGGACGATCATGAGAAACCATTTTAATTCTACGACGAACACGCCTTGCACGACGTTGGATAATGTCCTTAGATGAAACCATAATACAAAATCCTTATTTCTTTTTACCTTCTTTACGGAAGATACGTTCATCTGCATGCTTAACACCTTTACCTTTATAAGGCTCAGGCCTACGATACTCACGAATCTCCGCTGCAACTTGTCCAACTTGCTGTTTATCAATTCCAGAAACAACAATTTCCGTTGGCTTAGGAACAGTCACAGTAACACCCGACGGAACTTTATAAACCACATCATGCGAAAAACCCAGAGATAGTTGAACATCCTTACCCTGCAAAGCAGCACGATAACCAACCCCATTAATCTCCAACCTCTTTTCAAAACCATCTTTCACACCACAAAAAATGTTCTCAATCATTGAGCGCGACATACCCCATTTAGAACGCGCATCTTTTGACTGATCCCGCGGCATAACTGATATGATATTGTCCTCAAGTTTGACTAAGACTTCATCATTGACGACGTAACTCAGCTCACCTTTTGGACCTTTTGCCTTAACCAGCTGACCTTCAACAGTAGCAGTAACTCCAGAAGGAATTGAAATGGGTTTCTTTCCAATACGAGACATTGTTCTAACCTACTTTTTCTTCCGTTTTCTTGACATAACTTAGAAAACACGACAAAGGAGTTCTCCACCAACATTCTGTTCACGCGCCTCATGATCTGCCATGACGCCTTTAGGAGTCGATAAAATCGAAATACCAAGGCCATTTGCCACCTGAGGAAGTGACTTAGCAGAAACATACACACGACGCCCTGGCTTTGATACACGTGAAATCTCACGAATAGCAGCCAGCCCTTCAAAATACTTCAATTCGATTTCAATTTCAGCTTTCCCATCACCTAAATCAATTCGATTATATCCGCGAATATAACCTTCCGACTGAAGAACATCAAGAACGTGTGCACGAAGCTTCGAAGCTGGAGTAACTACTTTACCTTTTTTACGACCAAGTGCATTACGAATACGTGTTAACATATCACCAAGAGGATCTGACATAGACATTAAATAATCTCCTCTTACCAACTAGACTTTACAATACCAGGAATATAGCCAATAGAGCCAAGTTCACGCAACGCAATTCGCGACATTTTTAATTTACGATAATAAGCCCGCGGACGACCTGAAACCTCACAGCGATTACGAATACGAACTTTCGAAGAATTACGCGGCAACTCTGCCAACTGAACAGAAGCTTTAAAACGTTCTTCAAGAGAAACCTTCTGATCCATAACTATTGCTTTCAAACGTGCACGACGAGCAGCATAGCACTTTACCATCAACTCACGACGCTTATTTTTTTCAACGGCACTTACTTTGGCCATAATTTCACCTCACTACGCTTGCCGTTACGAACGAAAAGGAAAATTAAAAGCACGCAATAACTCACGAGCTTCATCATCCGTTTTTGCTGTCGTACAAACAATAATATCCATGCCCCAAATTTGATCAACTTTATCATAGTTGATTTCTGGAAACACAATGTGTTCTTTAATACCCATAGCAAAATTGCCACGACCATCAAAACTCTTTGGATTTAAACCACGAAAGTCACGAACCCGCGGAAGAGCAATCGTCACAAGACGATCTAAAAACTCAAACATACGATCTTTACGCAATGTAACTTTAGCCCCAAGAGGCATTCCTTCACGAACCTTAAAGGTCGCAATAGAATTACGCGCACGCGTAACAACAGCCTTCTGACCCGTTATTAGCCCTAAATCCTCAGCGGCAAGGGAAGGTTTCTTGGAATCAGCAGTTGCTTCACCTATCCCCATATTTATTACAACTTTATCAATCCGCGGAATTTGCATTGCATTTCTGTAATTAAACCTCTCTTGAAGCACTTTACGAATCACTTCAAAATAATGCGCTTTCATACGCGGTATTTGTCTTTCCTCAGCCATTAATCAACTCTCCCGAACGCTTGGCAAAACGAACCTTATTACCATCTGCATTCACACGAAAGCCTACACGTGTAGGCCTACCATCTTTAGGATCAGCAATCGCCAAATTAGACAGATGAATCGGAGCTTCTTTAGAAATAATTCCAGCTTCTTGCTTCTGCGTTTGACGTTGATGACGTTTAATCATATTAATCCCACGAACAAAAGCCTTATTCTCTTTTGGACTAACCTTAATTACTTCACCACTACATCCTTTATCCTTACCGGACAAAACAACAACTTTATCACCTTTTCGAATCTTCTGCATAACATTTACTCCTTACAGAACTTCAGGAGCAAGCGAGATGATCTTCATATGATTCCTACCACGCAATTCACGGGGAACAGGTCCAAAGATACGAGTACCGATCGGCTCTTTTTTATTATCCACCAAAACCGCAGCATTACTATCAAAACGAATGACACTACCATCTGCGCGACGAATATCCTTAGCAGTACGAACCACAACAGCTTTCATAACATCACCTTTTTTAACACGTCCACGAGGAATTGCATCCTTAACCGAAACAACAATAATGTCACCGACCGAAGCATATTTCCGCTTTGAACCGCCTAACACTTTGATGCACATGACACGACGCGCTCCAGAATTATCAGCAACGTCGAGGTTTGTTTGCATCTGAATCATGACTGGCCACCTTCTCTTAACACATATATCCGATTGTACCTTTTACACACTCGGATTTGCCTGCCAAATAACGATAAAGTTATCGCCTTCAAATTTATCAATGATAACCACACTGTTAAATTCTAAAACAATAAGCTTAACTCATTACGCTACATTGTCTTTTACAACAATCCAACATTTATCTTTCGAAATTGGTCTAGATTCTTGAATAGAAACTTGATCCCCAATCTTAAATTGGTTGTTTTCGTCATGCGCTTTATAATTTTTAGACTGCCGAACAGTCTTCTTAAGAAGCGGATGAGAATAACGGCGTTCAACTTTGACAACAACAGTCTTATCACTTTTGTCGCTAATAACAACACCCTGCAAAACGCGTTTAGGCATCTCTTATTTCCTTAAACCTTACTTTCACTTATCTTTTGACGAAGAAAAGTTTTAATACGCGCAATATCACGACGAACTTGTCTAACGCGCGCAGTCTTTTCTAATTGACCTGTTGCTTTTTGAAAACGCAAATTAAATTGCTCTTTCTTTAACTTAGCCAATTCATCTTTCATTTGGTCGAGCGTTTGCGCCCGTAATTCTGTGGCTCTCATCGCTTAACCTCACTATTCAGCAATACGCTGGATGAAACGCGTTTTTATAGGCAACTTTGCAGCACCCAATCTTAGTGCTTCACGTGCAACATCCTCCGGAACTCCATCAAGCTCAAACATGACGCGCCCAGGAGCAACACGTGCAGCCCAATAATCAACACTTCCCTTACCTTTACCCATACGAACTTCAGTCGGTTTAGATGTAACCGGAAGATCTGGAAAAATACGAATCCACACACGACCAGAACGCTTCATATAACGTGTAATCGCACGACGCGCCGCTTCAATTTGACGAGCAGTGACCCGCTCCGGCTCAACAGCCTTCAAACCGTAGGCACCGAAATTCAAATCCGTACCACCCTTCGCAAAACCGTGAATACGGCCTTTGAACTGTTTACGGAACTTTGTGCGCTTTGGCTGCAACATTGTTCTCTACTCCAAATTTTAGTTCAATCTCAAAAACTAAGCATTTTCGCGGCGACGATTCGATGAAGAACCAGATTGATCAGCTTCCGTAGCACGACGTTCTGAAGCCATCGGATCATGCTCAAGAATCTCACCCTTAAAGACCCAAACTTTAATACCACAAATACCATAAGCGGTCTTAGCTTCTGCTGTACCGTAATCAACATCAGAACGCAAGGTATGAAGTGGAACACGACCTTCACGATACCATTCCATACGAGCAATTTCAGCACCACCAAGACGGCCAGAACAATTGATACGAATACCTTCCGCACCAAGACGCATAGCAGACTGAACAGCACGCTTCATTGCACGACGAAAAGCAACACGACGCTCTAACTGTTGAGCAATTGATTGCGCAATAATTGTCGCATCAATCTCCGGTTTACGAATCTCCACAATATTCAATGAAGTTTCAGCATCCGTCATTTCTGATAGCTTACGACGAAGCTTTTCGATATCAGCACCCTTTTTACCAATAATCAAACCAGGACGTGCAGAATGAATCGTAATACGACACTTTTTATGAGGACGCTCAATAACAACCTTAGAAATAGCTGCCTGTTTAAGCTCCTCAAGCACATATGAACGAATTTTCAAATCTTCATGAAGAAGGCGCCCATATTCACCACTATCAGCATACCAACGAGAGTCCCAAGTCCGATTAACACCAAGACGAAGTCCTATTGGATTGATCTTCTGCCCCATTACGCGGCCTCCACTTTTTCGGTAACTTCACGAACAATAACAGTAAGATGCGAAAATGGACGTTCAATTCTACTAGCACGCCCTCGACCACGAACATGAAAGCGCTTCATCACTATCGACTTACCAACATAAGCTTCCGCCACAACAAGCGAATCAATATCAAGATCGTGGTTATTTTCTGCATTTGCAATTGCTGATTCAAGCGTTTTTTTCACAGTAGCAGCAATACGCTTGCGTGAAAACATCAAATCAGCGAGCGCTACATTAACTCTTTTACCACGAATCATTGCAGCAACTAAATTAAGCTTCTGCGGACTAACACGAATTGTCCGCGTGACAGCTCTTGCTTCATTATCTTTAAGCTGGCGCGAAACTTTAGCTTTTCCCATTCCTACTTCCTCTTCGCTTTCTTATCGGCACCATGACCATAATAAGTTCGGGTAGGAGCGAACTCACCAAACTTATGCCCAACCATCTCTTCAGAAACAGAAACAGGAATATGCTTATTACCGTTGTAAACACCAAAAGTTAAACCAACAAATTGCGGTAAAATAGTAGAGCGACGACTCCATATTTTTATAACTTCGTTGCGCCCACTTGAACGTACCTTCTCTGCTTTACCAAGAAGATAGCCGTCAACAAACGGACCTTTCCACACTGAACGAACCACCTCAGACTACCTTTCTCATTTCTTGCGTTGATGACGCGTACGCATAATAAATTTATCAGTAGCTTTATTGGAGCGCGTACGCTTACCTTTCGTAGGTTTACCCCAAGGAGATACTGGATGGCGCCCCCCCGATGTACGACCTTCACCGCCACCGTGTGGATGATCAACGGGGTTCATAGCAACACCACGAACATGTGGACGCTTACCACGCCAACGTGACCGACCTGCTTTACCATCATTAATATTCCCATGATCAGGATTTGAAACAGCGCCAACAGTTGCAAAACAGCTACTCGGAACCAAACGCTGCTCACCAGAATTTAAACGAAGAATAGCCATACCATGATCTCGTCCAACCAACTGCGCATAAGCACCTGCTGAACGTGCAATCTGTCCGCCTTTCCCTGGCTTCATCTCAACATTATGAATAATTGTACCTACAGGCATATTAGCAAGAGGCATAGCATTACCTGGTTTAACATCCACATTTAAACCAGCCATAACAGAATCACCAACACCAAGACGCTGTGGTGCAAGAATATAACTCAATTGCCCATCCTCATAGCGGATTAAAGCAATAAAAGCGGTACGATTAGGATCGTATTCTAAACGCTCAACTTTTGCTGAAACATCACGTTTAAGACGCTTAAAGTCGACAAACCGATAACTACGTTTATGTCCACCACCCTGAAAACGAGCAGTAACACGACCGCGATTATTACGTCCACCCTTTGAAGACAAACCTTCAGTTAACATCTTTACAGGTTTTCCCTTATAAAGACAAGAACGTTCCACAATAACAAGCTGACGCTGCCCAGGTGTCGTTGGATTAAACTGCTTAAGTGCCATTATTCCTATCTCCGAGCCTCTTAAAGACCTGTCGAAACGTCGATAGTCTGACCACTGGCCAGAGTTACGATCGCTTTTTTGACATCACTCTGCCGACCAACTATACCTTTGAAACGCTTCACTTTACCCTTACGGACTATCGTGTTAACTGCTTTAACTTTTACGCTAAAAAGCGCTTCAATAGCAGCCTTAATCTCAGGCTTCGTCGCTTTCGGCGCGACATTAAAAGCAACTTGATTATATTCAGAAATCATAGTCGCCTTTTCAGTAATAACTGGACTAATAATTATATCATAATGGCGAAGATCTGTCATTTAAAACGCTCCTCAAGAGCCTCAACAGCTGCTTTTGATAAAACAAGTTTGCTGCGACGCAAAATATCATAAACATTAATTCCCTGAATAGGCAAAATGTCAATATTAGGGATATTAGAGGCTGCACGAAAAAAGTTAATATCAATCTCTTTACCATCAATCAAGAGAGCGTTATTAAATCCAAGCTTAGAAAAATGAGAAACAAGCATTTTCGTTTTAGCATCCTTAACAGTCAACTCATCCACAATAATTAAATCTTTTGCTTTTAATTTTGCAGATAAAGCAAGACGTAACCCAAGAGCACGAATCTTTTTAGGAAGATCATGCGCATGGCTACGAACCACCGGTCCATGTGCCTTACCCCCACCCCTAAACTGCGGTGCACGTGCAGATGAATGTCGAGCACGCCCAGTTCCTTTCTGTTTAAACATTTTTGCCCCTGTTCGCGACACATCAGAACGACCTTGGGATTGATGACTTCCCTGCTGACGACGTGCAAGCTGCCAACGAACAACACGTTGCAAAATATCCTCACGCGGAACAAGATCAAAAATAGCTTCAGAAACCTTTAATTTGCCAGCTTCATTACCATCAAGAGTTTTAATTACAAGATCCATTATTAGGCTCCCTCAACCTCAGAGGTTTCCGTCACCGGAGTAACCATTTCCGCTTTCTCCTTCACAAGACGGCGAATACCAGCAGGCTTTGGAGCATTATCAGGAAGACGCTTCTTCACAGCATCCCGTATCAAAATCCAAGAACCTTTAGAACCAGAAACAGCACCACGCACTAAAATTAAACCACGCTCACTATCAGTGGAAATAACTTCAATATTCTGTGTTGTTACACGCACTTGCCCCATATGGCCAGCCATTTTTTTACCTTTAAAAACTTTACCAGGATCTTGGCACTGCCCTGTAGAACCATGAGCACGATGTGTAATCGAATTACCATGAGAAGCACGATGCCCACCAAAGTTATGTCGTTTCATAACACCAGCAAACCCCTTACCAATACTGGTACCAGTCACATCAACTCTTTGTCCTGGAACAAAATGTTCCACTGTAATCTCAGTACCAACATCAAGAAGATTGTCGGGACTCACACGAAACTCTGCTATTTTGGCTTTAGACTCAACAGAAGCCTTAGCAAAATGTCCACGAAGAGCTTGTGAAGTATTCTTAACCTTAGCAAAGCCTACACCTAATTGAACAGCAGTATAACCATTCTTTTCAACTGTACGCTGAGCAACGACTTGACAATTCTCCAAACGAAGTACCGTCACCGGCACATGCTCACCAGCATCATTATAAATACGGGTCATGCCCAGCTTCTGTGCTATTACACCTGAACGCATCGGGTCTGTTCCTTCTGTCCTCAAACCTCAGAGCTTAATTTCTACATCCACACCAGCAGAAAGATCGAGCTTCATAAGCGCATCCACTGTTTGCGGCGTTGGATCAACAATGTCAAGAAGACGCTTATGTGTTCGCATCTCAAACTGCTCACGACTTTTCTTATCGATATGCGGTCCACGATTGACCGTAAACTTCTCAATCCGCGTCGGAAGCGGAATGGGACCACGGACATTTGCACCGGTACGTTTAGCAGTCGATACGATCTCACGCGTCGACGTATCAAGAATTCTATGATCAAACGCTTTCAAGCGAATGCGAATATTCTGACTGTTCATGCTCTTTATTTCCCTGTTATACAAAGTGCCTTCAATAATCAAAGCACTCAACAAGCATTATTTATTCAATGATCTTAGAGACGATACCGGCACCAACAGTACGACCACCTTCACGAATAGCAAAACGAAG
>NZ_JBHIOQ010000007.1:0-2119 GCF_042195565.1 Bartonella sp. AP88XZML
TTTTCATCTTCTACATAACGAGAATGCGCAAAATTCCGTACAAGATGATCATTGTTAGAGCCACCAGTCCAATCGCCTCCTGCCAACATAACATTTATGTCTACACGCAAACTGCTTCCTTGCTCCCCTGTATGCCATTTCGTCACTGGATAACAACCAGACAAATATTGCCAAACATAACCGCAACCATCCTCACAACCGATATGCGAAATCATCCGTCTATTGTTTGTATCAACGTGTCCTCCAGACGTCTTAGGAGAAGGCGCTTGATTGCCGACAATACTGGTTGCTTGATTACTTCCATACATGCATGGCGAAAACTCATCACTCGTCAAAAATCTCTTATTAACAGACCAAAAATCAAAGGCATGATCCGCATAGCTACGATTGGTTGTAATCGGAACACCATAGGCAGACTTTGCATTTACACCTGTCCCTGATTGAAGATAAATATCAACCCAAATATTATGCCACGGATTGTAAACCATCCCTTCTGGACTACTACGTGGGCGGTGATTTAAACACCAAACAGAATTGGGCAAAACATCCCCCGCTTGATAACCCGATAAGAGATGACCTTCAATCTCACCAACATCCGCACATAGCGTATGAAATCCACCGATCTTTTCAGAATTATCCTCTGTATAGCCATCAGGAGCCGTTGGATTTTGCGAAATTTCAAAGGATAGCGCACTCGTCTGATCTTTTAAGATGAGATATATATAATAATCCTTTCCTGCTTCAAGATCTTCGTCAAAAGTCATCCTTCCACGCCCTGGAATGCGGTAAAAGAGGTACCTACCCCCATTCTCTTCACCATGATAAAAGCGAAAACATGCCCCGTCATTGATCACAAGACCTTTTCTATTTTTCGGATCGGCTTCCAGAATTCTGTCAGGTTGATGAAAACGCACATTCTCTAAAAATTTAGTGGAAAGAGAACCTACCTTACCTTGAAGTTCAGAAAGACTGTCACTGTTCCTCTGTGCCTTCTCTTGAACTTCTGTCAATGCACTCTTCGCTTCTTCCGCTAACACTTTTGCCTCAGAGGCGGCTGTATTCGCAGAATTTGTCGTTGCTGTCACCGTGTCTAATGAACTCTTGACCTCTCCAAGCCCTTGCTTCGTCGTATCAGCTTCTTCTTTTGCTTGCTCCGCAACACTCTTCGCTTCTTCTGCTGTCGACTTCGCAGTCTCGGCTACTTCCTTGGCTTCTTCTGATAAACTTTTTGCACTCAAAGCGGTTTGGCTTGCATGATCACTCGTGGATTTTGCTTCATTGGCTATTGTTTCTAAGCCTTCTGCTTTAGATTTTGCATCGCTAGCCTCTCTTAGTGCTTGATCTACTTTCTCTGTTACACTCTCTGCTGCACTTTTCGCCGCTTCCGCCAAACCCTTCGCTTCTGAAGCTGTTTGCGAGGCTTGTTCCACTCCTGTTTGCGCCGATTCGGCAACTCTCTTAACAGTTGCAACAGATTCCTTGACTTCAGCACACGCATCCTTTGTCTGTTCTGAAAGAGCCTTTGCCTCTTCTGCAATATCCTTGGCATCATCAGCTGTCCGTTTTGCGCCATCCGCCTTAAGACTTGCTTGTGTTGCTATCGTCTTAACTTCATGACTCGTCGCTACCGCGGTCGCTGCTACTTGGGTTGTCTCTGTTGCTGTTTGGGAAGCATCTTTCGCTGTTTGTTCTGCACGTTCAGCAATAGATTTCGATTCTTCTGCAACCTGTTGCGCACCATTCGCACGCGCCATGGCTTTTTCCGACTCTTGCCTTGCATTCACAACCTGTTCTAACGGCGCAAAGGTTTCATACGAATACAAAGATGCCGTCCCTAAAATCTTCGGAACAACAACGCTATCTTGCGAAGTTCCTTCTCTGATTTCCTCTTTCGTGGCTATTGGTATCAGATACTCATGACTATGATCAGGTATTTTCATCTGCTTTATTCCTCCATTAAACCTAAAATGAACACTCTTTCAAATCTTCAAGCTCTTCGCTTAACGCCTCTAAGCGCTTCTCTAAATCTTTCAGTGAACCATCAAGCTCTGTTTTCAATGCTGCTTTCAGTAAATCAAAAACGCCAGTAAGCGGCGCATGTACAAAACCTCCCCCAGAA
>NZ_JBHIOQ010000008.1:0-32411 GCF_042195565.1 Bartonella sp. AP88XZML
TTTTTTGCCATTTTTTATAATATTTTCAAATATTTATCTCATAAAATAGCTTATAATTTTTATCTCTTTCTTTTGTAGTATATGCCCCTAAAAGCTCTCCCTTCTAATCATGATTTCGGAGCCGCGTGAGAGGGACGAAACAAACCGTTAGGTTCTTTGTCAAGGACGCCTTTAGGCGCCATGTAATGGTTTCCTTGACACTAAGAACCTAGGATTGTTAGTCCTCTCATTAAGCGCGGGTCTGATGTCATGATTTTGGTGAGCGTTCCAGAGAGTTTGAGAGGCGGATAGCCTCTCATTAAAAATAAAGTTTATAAATAAAAACTATTTTTATTTGCCAATCTCCTGAAATTGTTTTATCACTTAAGAAATATTTTGGTCGTCTACGCAGCGATCAAGAGGGAAATAAAGCCCTAAGTTCGAGAGTAAAAATTAGCCACTATGTGGTCACCCGGAATTCCGGGAGTTTTTGTTATGTCCAAGTGCTTCTCAGCACTAAAAGCAAAAAGCTGACTCGAACTCAGTACTTTATTACTCCCGGAATACTAATGCGAGGGCGCTCGCACCCGGTAGGGGGAATTTAAAGTGCAAAAAAAAACTCCACATTTAAATGACGTTTCTGTAGGAGAAAAAATTCGCTATAGAAGAAAGTACATGGGAATTTCTCAGACAGAATTAGGAAAAAAATTAGGAGTAAGCTTTCAACAAATCCAAAAATATGAAAACGGCTCAAATCGTGTAGGAGCTGGACGTTTGCAGGAAATCGCTGACATACTAGATGTTTCTATCTCCTTTTTTTATACCGATATTTCAGAAAAAAGAAATATTTCGTACCCTTATAATGAAGGACTTCATAGTAAAGAAGAATACTCCCTTTTAAAAGGTTTTAGAAAACTAAAACATAAAAAACAGAAAGCAATTTTATGGTTGGTTTCTGAATAAAATGAAAACTTTTAAAATTATAGTACATACTGCCATCTTCTCTATTCAGAAAAATATCATTTAATATCTTAAATATTTACTATGTATTTTATACGTAAATAATAAATAATTATAATTTATTTTGTGTGTAATTATTATTTACATAATTTTCAATAAGACGATTAAGGAAATCACCACCATCTTCATTAAGTTTATCCGCTAAAGACCAAAAACTGTCTCTTACTTCTGGTTCAAGTGCAAGTGTTAATCGTGCTGTTTTTAAACTACGTCTTCTACGTCCACTACCACGTTTTGTTTCTACACTATGACGTGTCGTAAAACCATTATTTTGACCTATCTTACCTAATTCTTGTTCATCTACTTTTTGTGCTTTTGTAAACGGTTGTAAATTTTCAAGATCCGGTAATACAATTTCAGCTCTTTTTGTCATGCTACTTTGTCCTTTAATAAATTTTCATTATCCAATACCTTCACAACAGCGTTAGCAAAAACTGTTGCATTTTCTTGTGCTGCTTGAGGATTATTCACATCAGAAGATGCTAAATCAAAGAGAGACCCCCCTATCTGAAAAAGAGCACTAAAAGCTCCTCTTTCAGTTAATGAAGCAGGTAAAATAGGAAGATTAGCTTTTTCTAGCGTTTTCTCTATATGCTGTCCTTCGCGACTGTTTAAGGTATTGGTCATAGAAAATACGATACGAAAAGGTATTTCTCTTTTAAAAAACTGACTCTGTTGTTTTATTAAAGCAATGATCTTTCCTATCTGATCTCCATCAAGTTGTTTTTTTCTCATAGGAACCAAAACTAAATCCGCTCTCCCTATAGCAAAAGAAGCCGCAAGATTAGCAGAACCTTCAAGGTCAACAATAACAAATGGAAACTGTTCTACAGCATCATCAATGCAAGAAACAATATTCTGTTCTGTAATGTCTCCAGAAACTTCTATATTTTTGGGCATTGTATCTACAGATCTTTTCATCCATGTCACAAGTGGTTGATTTGGGTCTGCATCAATTAATTTCACCTTAGATCCGGCTTTAGCAAAAACGTTAGCTAATACTAATGCCATTGTGGATTTTCCAACACCACCTTTTGTTGAACACATAGTAATTACAGGCATTAAGATATTCCTTATTCAATGAATAAACACTAAATAAATAACATTTATTTATTACGTATTTATTAAAATTATAAATCATTATTATTTATTTTGTGAATATTTATTGTTTACGTACAAAATACGTAATAAATATTTATATCTTGTTAATTTCAAATCAGGTATAATCGGGTGTGCACATTCCAGTATGCAAACGAGTTTATTTCACAATTTCGTTTCTTGTGAGTAATTGATTTTTACATTACTTTTATATATATTAGATAATTATATAGTAAGAGGAATTTTTTATGTCTTCATTAACAGTTACAGCAAAAGGACAAATTACGCTAAAGCGGGATTTACTACAGCACCTTGGTGTTAAACCAGGTGAGAAGATTGACTTTGATAAATTACCAGGTGGTGAACTTCGTATAAAAGCGTCACAGCCTACAAGCACTATTGAGAGCTTTATTGGACGATTTTCTGGAAAACTAAAAAAACCTCTAACCATTGAAGAAATGAACGAAATTACAGCCTCTAGTTGGGCTGGGAAAAAATGAAGATTTCTGTAGATACAAATGTTCTAGCTCGTGCTGTTTTACAAGATGATAAAAAGCAAGGGGAGGTAGCAAGTAAGATTTTAAGAGAAGCTTCTCTCATAGCTATTTCTCTACCTTGTCTATGCGAACTTGTTTGGATACTTCGCCGAGGTGCAAGACTATCAAAAGAAGATGTAGCTGGAATGTTACGCGATCTGCTAGCAACCAGTAATATAGTAATGAATAGACCAGCTGTTGAAGCAGGGCTTGCTATTCTAGAGGCTGGTGGTGATTTTGCTGATGGAATTATAGCTTATGAAGGTAATTGGCTAGGTGGCGAGACATTTGTTTCGTTTGATAAATTAGCAATCGACCTATTAAAGAAAAACGGACAATTAGTAAAACTCCTTACTTAATGAGTGAGCTAATACCTATAAAAGAATAAGCTATAGATGTGGATTTTCCAACACCACCTTTTGTTGAACACATAGTAATTACAGGCATTAAGATATTCCTTATTTACTAAATAAATATTATTTATTTAGTATGTATTTTGTACGTAAATAATAAACATACTTCAATGCATCACGTCATGGAAAAGAACTATCAACTTGGCGCAGTTTATCTTAATTTTCCAATGTTCTTGGCATGGTAATGATAGGCTTTGTTTTTGTAAGCTTGATGTTTTTACGTTCAATAAATAAACGTAAGGTGTTCACACTAACTCCTAATGTCTTAGCAATACGGCTCTGTGATAAACCAACATTTATAAATGCTTGAATTTCATCAATATGGCTATCAAGCTTCAATCTTGTGGCTATACTCCCCTTTGGACGACCAAGTTTTATACCACGTTGACGAGCAACACTTAATGACTCTTTTGTGCGTGTTTGAATTAAATGTCTCTCAATCTGTGCTACCATACCTAATACAGTTGCGATGATATCGCTTTGTAAACTACCGTCCATGATAAGATTTTGTTTCGTCACGTGAAAAATTAAACCACGTTCACTAGCGGCTTTGAGAATTTCTAGGACAGCAAGAGAAGAACCAGCTATACGAGAAAATTCAGGGGTTAATAATACATCTCCTCGTTCTGCTTTTTTAATTAAAACACCAAGCTTACGCTTGCGCCAATCTTTTCCTCTACTTGCAATTTCTTCTTCAATATGGAGTGGAGCAAAGCCATGTTTGTTAGCATATTCTAACAAGCCAAATTTTTGATTTTCTGTATCTTGTCCATCACGAGAAACACGTAAATAAGCATAAAATTTTGGCATTTTCAGTAAAAAGGTTATTTTATATTAAAACTGATATATTATTGCATAGAAAAAATAGGAATTAAATATACAATTTTCGTTCATAAAAAATGATCGTTTTTTCTGATAGAATAATTAAAATGATCAATGATAAAATAGGAAATTTGATTGATCAGATTTAATCATTAGATTAATATTTCAAGACAGATTACAGAAAGGAATTTCCTATGCAAAAGAAATTACCCAAAAGTTATATGACTGATGCTGAACGCGAGGAATTACGAGTAGGCGGTTTAGATCAAGATGGTATTTATACTGCCGAGTCAGAAGCTGCAGATCATGCCGGTGATGGCAACACAGCATGGGAATGGTTGGCAATGACTGAGCCTCCAGCACATACACTTTTGTTTCTTAGATCTGAACATGGAGCACAATTTATTCGTGATATGGGATTTTCTACAAAAAAAGCTGATGAGAAATATGGTCCAGATTGGTTAGACAAAGGTATTATGATAGGAGGCGATTATTTCTGAAGAAGACGACAAGATAGAAAAGATTTTTTTCCGTGAAAATAACTATGTAGAAAGTCGTGCTCAAACATTAGCGACTAAGAGGCTATGTAGTGTGTGGAATGAATTGTATGATCATGTTTGTGATATTGGACGTAGCAATAACTTATCATTACTTATTAGTACAGAACGCAAAATTGTAAAAAATGATTTGTTTAGATATTCCAATAGTAAGTCTATGGCAGGGAGCCTCAGAACAGCTTTAGCGGAAATAGATGTTATTAAAGATCATGTAATAATTGTTTCTGATCCTAAGCAATATGACATAATCAATAGGGGACATAATCTACCAAAGCTTCGTAAAAATGGATTGCCTTATGATGCAGCTAGACGAGCAATGGCATCACATTATACACGGTTGAAAAATCTCGATAAAGGGCGTTTAACAGATATTGAAAAGTCTATCCTTGATATGCGGATGAATAATATGAAGGTAATGCGCAAGATCTACGAAAATATGCAAGCTAAAGCTATAAATCTTTATACAAATAATCAGTATCGTAGAGAAACGTGAGATCTCCACTTTTTTCTTGTTGTAATTGACCTACTAATTTTGCGTGTAAATAAACATCAAGTGTACGGGTCATAATTTTTCATTTTCAATCTGAATATCAAGACCAAGCATTGAAAGCACATGTATGGTTTTTCCAACATGACAAGACTCTTTGCCTCTTTCTAAATCACGAATAAATCGCACACCAACCCCTGATGTAGCTGCTAACTGTTCTTGTGTTAATCCTTGTTTTTTACGTGTATTTCTAACAATAAAACCCAATATTTTCATTCTGCTTTCAATCATAATCATCCCGAAAGGGATGATTATATCATTTCATGCTTTTATTACAAGAAAATAAACCTGTACGGGACGTTTTTATCCCATATACTCCTAAAGCCTTATCCCAAGAACAAAGAAGAGTGCATATTTTGCGTATACTTCATACAGAAAAAAATTCAGTAGTTAACTGTATCTAAATTGAATCCGGCTGTGTTTAATAGTTCAACAAGTTTTGGGAGCGTCTCTTTTACGTGTTCATTAAAAGGAATATAATTAATCCCTTCATAATCTAAAGGTACTTCAACATCTCGTTTTTTTAAAATAGCAATATTTCTGCAAGAAATTATAGGAAACAACATACCCATTTTAAAAATAACATTTTGATTAGCGCGCGGCTGTGCGTCTTTTTTATCAGCAGATTTTGCATAGCCAATGTCATCGGGAGTAAGTAGAACAATACCAAATTTTGGAGAATTAGTTTGCATACTAATTTCTTGTTTAAAATCCTCAATAGTAGTTAAATCATCACTACCAAATTTCAGAACGTACGGTTCCAATCCAAGCTTAAAAAGAATACGTTCAGTTTGTTCTAAAATAGTATGATTATTATATACAATAAAAATTTTTGGCATTTGGATCTCCCCTAAAAAATATATGCATTTGACCCAGAGGGCTTATTATTCCTTATCAACGAATAATTGCGACAAAAATTTCTCCCAATCTATATTTTCCTTTAATTTATCATTAGTCTCTTTATCGAATTTTATTTGTTTACCATTTATAGTAAAATAAAATTCAACACTTTCGATATCATCATGATTGAACATTACCAACACCTATAATTTTAATTATGTTTCATGTTTTATTGAGTTTAATGGAAATTTTAATACCTTTGTTTTTACATTGCTCTCTGAAAGCAGGCGCCCCCTCGCCTTTATCTTATTTACGCAACATCCTCATACTCATGACGATAATAATCATCTTCACTACCAAATCTTGGAATTGCCTCATCATTAATTTGATCACCAAATGATAAAGAGGCATTGCTATGAATACAAGAATTGCCAGATACAACAGCACCATACACAACAGCATCATCAATGACACTGGAATGATCACAAATATAAGCACCATCACCAACAATTGCATACCCCCCAACATGAGCATCATCACAAATAACAGATGTATCAGAAATATAAGCATTATCACTTACAGAGGCGTTATCATAAATTTTTGCATTACCTTCAATTACAACAGCGTTTTGAATATGGGCGTTGCCATAAACCTCACAATAATCATTTATTGTCATGCCTTCAAAAATAGCATTACCATAAATTTGTGCATTCCCATAAACGTCTACAAAAAAGCTTTTCACTTTACCATTTTCATAAATCCGTGCATTTTGAAAGACGTGTGCTTTATCGTAAACCCAACAATTTCCGTCATGAGAGAGGTTATCTTCCTTCTCAATAAAACCACCAAGATCACCAGCCTTGACATCACCAAAGTCTCTTAATGCACGTATGCGATAAAGTGTAGCATCACCAACTTGTTTGGTTTCATTTGTAAATTCATATTTTTTGGAGATAGCGTTCATAATGAACTCCTTTAGGTTAATAAAGTTTTGAATTGACACCTATAAAGGCGTCGGGCGCTCAAAACACAGCCTAAAGTCTGTTGTTATGCTTTCCCCATAAGGGTGTTTTATGGCATAACTACACCCGACAAAATCATTATACGTTTTTAAAACATAAAAGACAGTCAGTTTTTGAAAAGCAAAGAAAGATTGTTTCGTAATCTATTCGCTTTAGGATTAGTGTTTTGATCACTTAAGTATTTATATAGCAAAATACCGATTTATTGTCAACTATTTTTTGTCTTTTTTTGCCATTTTTTATAATATTTTCAAATATTTATCTCATAAAATAGCTTATAATTTTTATCTCTTTCTTTTGTAGTATTTGCCCCTAAAAGCTCACCCTTTTAATCATGATTTCGGAGCCGCGTGAGAGGGACGAAACAAGCCGTTAGGTTCTTTGTCAAGGACGCCGTTAGGCGCCATGTAATGGTTTCCTTGACACTAAGAACCAAGACTTGTTAGTCCTCTCATTAAGCGCGGGTCTGATGTCATGATTTTGGTGAGCGTTCCAGAGAGTTTGAGAGGCAGATAGCCTCTCATTTAAAAAGGATAAAGGATCTAATAAAATAATTGCTAAATAAAAATATCTTGTATATATCTTTTTTTGGAGGGAGAGGTTCTAAAAAGTTATCCCCGCTAGGATAAGTTGATCATTTATCTCTTTCTCTTTTTTTTAAATCAAAAATTTTTACTATTTTCGAATTCCTTTACGTCTTTAAAAAATGAAGATTAATTGTACTTATGCAAATTTTGACATTGTTAGATTATTTAACGTTTTATTGAGTTCAAACTCAAACAAAGAGCTTTTTTCTTCGTTTAGCTTTATTTTCTGATTTTTTTCTAAGTTTAAACTATTTATTTCTTCTTGATCAGCTTGTTTCAATAAAGCGAATAAAGAACGCTCTAGATATAATTCTCCCTTTTTTTCTTTATCAATCATGCCGCGGAGATATCCTCCTGGTGATTTTACAAGTCCTCTAGCATATTTTTCAAAAATGATGGCAATTGCCAGAGCTGTTTTTTTAAGCCCCATGATTTTTGTAGCTTGTTCAGCGGCATGTTCTGAAACTTTAATCATTCTGTACATAGGATACATAGAATGTATCAAATCGCTTTCTGTTTGGAAACTACATTCAGAAAACAAGACGGCATTTGGTAAAGCCTTTTCTAGTATCTCCGGCTTAATTTGAGGCAATGTACTACCTTTTGAAGGAAGTGATGTTTCGGTTTTGCCGTTCTCTATATTTTCATAAGCCATTTTATCGTGACCGAAGGTCACATTAACGATTTGAGTGTGTTCAGAGTTATCTGAACACTCATTTTTGTTACAATTACAATTATAGTTAGAGGTTGTATTATGTAATTGCATAACATTTTTATTGTTTGTGCATAACATTTTTGTAAAAAATAAACGCTCTAAGAGCCAATTCAAAAGCTTAATAGCTTTTTCCAATTTAACGGTGGACGCTTTAAAAGGAGAACCAAGAACAGATTTAACTTTATTCATACGAATTAAAAACATTGAAGCAATAGGTGTAAATTTTATTTCTTCAATACGAAGCCGTAATCGACGACAAACGCCACAAAAGGTTCTAACCGCCATATCATGATGTTTCTTTTCTTCTTTACTCTTTAAAATAGAGTGCTGAAGTTCATGGTAACGCGCGATTAAAATGCTAAGATCAATACCACAAGCAATTGGTACATGATGAGCAGAACTAAAACCATAGCGTTTATAATTAGCAGAATCCCGCATCACAATAAGACCTTTATCAAAAAGGCGTGAAAGCAACCTACTTACGTGAACAGATGTACAACCAATTTCCAGACCAATTTGATGGTTGGTTTTAAAAACTATTGGAATTTTACCTTTTTCAAAATGCGTAACTGGTACAGTATTCAAAAGTTTAGCTAATAAATGGGCTTCTGTTCCTTTGATAAGATCAGTTATTGGTAAGTCTTGTACAAGAAAAAGAAGTTGGCTTCTAGTAATGTGGCCAATATCGGTATTATCAGCAATTTTTATATATTCCCAGTGCTTTGAAGTTAATTTTCTACCAGATGTTTTATTAACCATAATTTTTAAAACCTCTCATTGGAGGCAAAAAAATGCTAAAAATATCCCTTTTCTACAAAATTTCTCTTGCAGAATGCTTCACGATAAATTAAATTAGGAATTACTTTGTGGAATTTAATTTACCGTATATGTAGTACGGGCTTTTTAGAAACCCTTCTGTTAACGCAGTTGGGTTTTTATTTTTTTGCCATTATATTTCCCTCTATTTGAAACGACTCATAGATTTACATAATGAGTCAAGATGAAACTATATTCAAAAGAAAAATATTTTCAATATAGTAAAGGAAAATTAAGTCCCCATTTTCCCATTCTCTAATTCAACATTTTTTGTAAAAACAACTTTCCTATCTTTAAAAACAAGACTTGGATTAATAAAATACCAAGCTCTATGATTTTGTTTAGCAATAATACCTGCTTTTTCTAATTCAGCTACACCACGAAAAAAGGTCGTTGGTGATAATGCTAACTTACTTTCTTGAGCTTCAAGAAATGTTTTTAAAATAGCCTTATCTAAAATCACAGTATTAGTGCGAATTAATCTGTTTTGAAGTATCCAAGCCAAAACTAAAAAAACTTTTATTCCTGCTGCTTTTAAATCAAAAATTAGCGCCACATTGACAAGAATCTGCTCTTCTGGATCCTTAATAGAAACCACAATATCATTAATGAAAGGACTCTGATCGTGCCTAACGGTTTGCTTTCTTTGTTTATCTGATATACTAACTGTCATTTATGGTAATACAATTGCCATATTAAAATAATAAATCGAATCTCCAATAAGGATAATTTACATTCGCTCAAGTGTCAATATGACTTTTATTTTTGCGAAGAAAAACTTTCTTAAGTCGTAACAGGTGATAAAAAATCAACGGACGATCAAAATGGATAAAATAAACTTGCGAAAGCAAAAATATTCCCCGTATGAAAATCCTTTTCTTAAAAATTCTGAAATATTTGCTGATAATAAAATTGTTAAAACGTGCATTATACAACAAAAATTTATCAATTCTGACACTGATAAAATAGACGTTGTACCTATAATTCACGTCATAGAAAAAACAAATAAAGAAAATTTTATAGAAATATTTGCTGATGGCATTCAAGCAATTTTTAATTTATCTCGTACAGGACATCGTGCTTTGATAATAGTTTTAGAAGAATATCAATCTAATAAATCAACAAACGAAGACCCCAGTAGCGTTACCTTAATCTGGTTTGATGGGGGTATAAATGGAAAAAAGCGCGATATGGTCGACAGAACTTTTCACAACGGTTTAAGAGAACTTATACAAAAAGGAATTTTGAAACCAAAATTGCCTAATCAATACTGGGTGAATCCTATTCTGTTATTCAAAGAAGAAAAAGTTGTTTTTATGAAAGAATATCAAATAGAATCATCTTCTACCAAACCGGATATTTCATCCGTTGAACATCAAACAGATCTTGAAGATTTTATAACAAAATAACTTGTATCATTTATCGTGCTGTGTATATTATGGAGCATCTTGATTTAAGCGCGTGAGGGGAAGATAATGTCAAAATCACAAATAAGCAAAGAGACGCTCGTCCTTTTACTTTTATGGCTTCGTGGTCCTTTAAGATTGATACTAAGCCTTATAGTGATAATGGGGTTTGTGGGATTGCTTACAATTCCTATTATGATATTATCAATAGGTTGGTCAAAAGCACTAATAAACATTACAATTTGTTCGTTTATATTAGGTTTTGGCTCTTTCCTTCTAATTTTTTATTATGATAGACTTATAAGATATTTACAATAAACTGTTCACGTATTTTCCCATTAACAATACTAATAAAAAACAAAAGATCACGATAATTAAATCTGTATTCCGATATAATTGATGAGATTAATACATATAATTTTTAAAGATGGAAAAAATGAAAAAAATTATTTTAATATGCTTGGCTCTATTGACTATAGGATTTAGTATTACAGGTTGTGGTAAAAGTGAAGAGGAAAAACGTAAAGCCCAACAAGAGGAACAAGCTAAAAAATTTTTTGATGAAGAATTAACCTCTACAGATCGTGATCATGCATTTTAAAAAAATGCTAGTATCAATCTCTAACTAAAGAAGTTACTATCTATTTCTCAAAAATAAAACCATAGCTTCTTTAGTTCTTATCTATTATAGATCCTGCTCCAAAAATTGTATTTTCAATATCAGATTGAGTTTTATTATAACTAGAAAATTGGATATCGTTATATTCTGGTGGTGTAGGTGGAGCATTAAGACTAAGGTTTGCTGCATTTTCCATTCCTGGAACACAAAAAGCAGCCATATGTCCAAGACCTTTTAAAGTCATATCGGTAGCCTCTCTCATTTTTAGAAGAGCTGAATTAGATTGATCTGAAGTAGCCGATTTAGATTGAGGTTTACTAGTGCTAGTGGAACGGCTTTCCCCTCCAGCTACGCGTGGATTTCCACCCGATGTAGGTTTATTACCACTATCTTTAAAAGAGTTTCCTGTCAGTTGAGAAGCATTTGTATTGCTACCTACCCCTGTTGCAGCTCCCCCGCCACCCATTCCTCCGCTTGCTCCTCCTAAAGCACCGCCTGTTCCACCAGCAGCAGCTCCTCCACCACCACCAGCAACAGCTGGCGCTCCTGCTGCTGCAGTTGCTGCTACAACAGCAGCTCCTATAGCAGCGCCAGCCATTGCTCCAATAGTTGCACCACTCCCACCACTTGTTCCAGAAATTAAACCAGCAATAATTTCCGGAATAGTCTTTGTTAAATACGCACATAACAAAGAAAGTCCTAGCAGTGTCCAATTTGATGCATCAGAAAAAGTATATGCTTCTCTCCATTGCATTATGGAATCTGTCATCAAGGTCACTAAGAGTGTTATTACAAAAAGCTTTGCTCCAACAGAAACGGCATAACGAAAAGCCGTTATGCTTATTTCTCGTGTCCATTGAGAAGCACCAAAACCCATAAATATTACAGATGCATTAATCACAATGTATGACTCTATAATTGTAACAGCCAGTAAAACCGCAATAAAACCAAAGCATAAAAAAACAACGGCAGCCTGAAGAGCAAGCAATACAGCAGTTATAGGATTCCAAGTGCTAGTATTTATCATAGCCAGAGCAAGCTTAATGCTTTCATCTAAAATTGTTCCAGGGAGAAGAGAACGGGTTCTCCCACTTGCCTGAGCTGCTACTATACGGAAGCTATCAACAATAGCTGTACCCCATTCTTGAGAATACTCCAAAAGAGCAGCAAAAAAACCTATAACAAGAACGAACTTCACTAACTCCCCAACTAAATCAGCAATATCAGATTGCTTAAACAAAAGAGGAATAAAGCTAAAAAGAAATTGGAGAATAGCCAATAACCAAAAAAGACGAAAACCATAATGATGTAATTTTGAATACCAACCATGAGATTGATTTTGTATCAAATCTATTAAACCATTAAATGATTTAGTACTATCTACAGATTTAGCAAAAGAAACATCTGCAAAAATGGTACAGCCAATAACAAACAGAAAAAATATTAAAAAAATGATTTTTTTATTTCTTAACATTTGGTAATTTTCTATCTTTTTAAAATGCATGATTACGATCTGTAGAGGTTAATTCTTCATCAAAAAACTTTTCAGCAGCAGCTTCATTTTTTGCTTTACGTTCTACTTCATCAGCTGTGTAATTTGCCTGTAAAGTAATATTATTAGCCATCAATTCTCGAAGCATTTGCAGTTGCTTAACTTGTTGCGTAGCAATTTCATTTCCAGCTTGAATGGCTTGCATACGACCCTTTGCAGTTGTTGAACGCTTGATAAGCCTACGCATCAATTTATTCTCATCATCAAAACTACTTGTGTTAATTCCAGCTGCCTCGATAGCGATACGTGCATTAGAAAAACCATTTTCTGCCCATTTTCTAAAATCTTCTGCCGGATTTATTTTTCCAACTTTTTTTAAAAAATTTTCATAACCAGGATAACGTTTTTTAAATTTACTATGCAGGTCCTTCATATTATAGGCAATGCTTGTGCCGTCTTGATAAACTTTGTTTAATAGTTGTAAATCATTCACAAATCTTTCAATGCTCAAAGGATCAAGTGTTTTAGCTTGCTCTATCATATCTTTATATTGTTTAATTTCTACTGCGAGCTGCTCTGCAGTGTTTAATGCAGTCTCCACAGATTTTGCATACTCTAACGCCTGTGTCAAAAGATTAGAACAATTGGTGCAGGTAACAGGTAGGAGAGCTTTCACTGGAGTAATTAAAATAATAAAATTGATTATAATAAATGTACTCATTACAGAAAAAGCTTTAAGTCTCTTCAAGATATTTTTCATAATTAATTCCCCTCATTTGAAGCCATTTTAAAGGCCAGTTTTGTGTGTCTTCATTAATAAGTTTTTTTACTTCAGCGAGATCTTCTTTGCTAGAAATCGCTACAAAAGAAAGAGCAATGTCACCTAATCCTAATTCAAAAAGACGGCGTCCAAGAATAGATTTATAATAATATTGTCTTTTCTTTTTAGCTGTTTTGATAATTTGAATTTCTTTATCATTCAAACCAATCATTCTATATAGATCAAATGCTCCCGGCGCTCCCTCAGCACCTTTTGTTTCTGCTTCTTCATTAGGAAGTAATATTTTGGTAGGACACTGTTCTAACAAAACATCAAGAATACCAGAACGAACTGCATCAGACAGGCTTTGTGTTGCCATGATTACAAGGCAATTCTTTTTTCTTAGTTCTTTTAACCATTCACGAATTTTCTCACGAAAAACAGGATGTCCAAGCATAATCCATGCTTCGTCAAGTGAAAGAATAGATGGTTGTCCTTTCAAGCTTCTTTCAAAACGTCTAAACAAATATAACAAAACAGGTAAACCATTTTTATCACCTAGCTTCATGAGTTCATCAATTTCATAGACAATAAAATCATTATGATCTTCAAACTCTTCTTGACCATCTAACAAATGTCCCATAGCACCAGAAATCGTATAATGTGCAAGTGCATTACGGATTTCTTGGTTCTGAATCGAAGTAACAAAATTACTGAGTGAACGCATGTTTTTAGGTGTTTGACTCATCTGCTTCATTGCACGATGAATTTCCATTTTTTGCTGAGGAGACGGTGTTTGACCCGTCTGTAATTCATAGCAAATAGCAATCCATTCTTGCGCCCAGAGATTATCGGCTTCTGTATCAATGTCTGCAAGAGGCATAAGAGCACCGACAGCGCTATCACTATCACCAATATCATAATGACGTCCATTTATAGCATAACACAATGTATATAATGAACGACCTTTATCAAAAGCAGTAATATTAGCAGGGAAATGCTTACCATCTTTATCTGTTGCTCTTGACCAATATCTACGCGCTTGCGCTAATAAAAACGCTAAAAGTGTTGATTTACCAGCTCCAGTTGGACCAAATACAAGTGTGTGACCAACATCATCAACATGTAAATTAATCCGAAATGGCGTTGCCCCTGTCGTTATTACTTGAGATAAAGCAGGAGAATTATCAGGATAGAGTGGACAAGGATTAAATTGTAAACCTGGCCATACACTTGAGAGAGGTAACATATCAGCAAGATTTTGAGTATTAATTAACGGACGTCTAATATTTGGATAAGTTTGACCCGCAATTGTCCCTAACCATGCTTCCATTGTATTGACTGTTTCAATACGAGCGGCAAAACCTCTATGTTCAATTTCGCGTTTAATTAATCTAGCATTTTCTGCTAAGACCTCACGGTCTTCATGCATTAAAACAATTGTTGGTGAATAATAACCATAAGCAACAAGACCTGAACGAGCTTCGTTCATTGCTGTTTCAGCTTGTTGTGCCATCAACAAAGCATCAGTATTAATAGTTCCTTTATTAGTTTTAAAAACCTGCGAAAAAAATCCCCTCACTTTTTGTTGCCATTTCAATCTATATTTATTTAATGCGGCAACAGCTTCATGCTGGTCCATAAATATAAAACGACTTGACCATCTATAATGTAAAGGAAAACCATCAAGAATATCTAATATTCCAGGATAACTAGCCGATGGAAAACCATCAATTGAAATACATGTAATAAATTTATCTCCGAGACGTGGAGTATCTCCTGGCCACAAGTCAGTATAACCTAGCCACGAATCCAAATACATAGGACAATCTGGTATTCGAAGAGCAACCGCTTTGCCATTAATAGCATAATGTAAATAATTGACAAGCTGGTCGCTTTCATAAGTCTCATCACCATTCCTAATAGTGACCGCTTTCATTCGCTGCATTTTAAGAAGATCACCAAGCCCAACATAAAAATCCTCTATTTTCTTTTTAAAATCGTCAAGTAAACGTTCAGCAGGAGTAGTTGATTCAACGGTATCGTCTTCATAAACAATTTCCCCCAACTTTGACGATTTTCGTGTAGGCGGTAGATACTGCATTAATAAAGCGTATTCTGTTTCGTAGTGCGTATCACTTCGCTGAAAATAAAAACGTCTTTCTGCATCAATCAATGCTGTAATGGGATCAGGAAAATGAGACAATTCAGGATCTGAATAACTTGGTGACTCTAAGCGTATAGCATCCACCCATATCGCCCATCCCGAATGAAATCGAGAGAGATATGTGTTAACCAAACTTGTTATATAATTTCTTTCTGCATCCGTTGCTGACATGGGGTCATCCCCACGGATAAAAAAACCAGCCAATAAAGAACCATCTTTTCCCAAAATAATGCCGTCATCAATTAAAGCTGCAAAATTTAAAAGATCAGGAAGTCCAGCAAGCGTAGAGCGAAAATGTTTTAACTTAAACATTAATAAGGCCTTGTTGATTTTGCAACACGAAATGGTCGTGAAAACGGAGCGTAATAACTACGATATCTCAATTGACGAATATAAATTCGAGACAAGATAGGATCAAATTTGGCCATTCTACGTAAAACGTAAAGACAAACAACCCAGATACAAATACCAATAGTTGCTGCTACAATGTTCATTGCTGAAACAATAAGAATTCCAGTTAAAAGCATTGATAGCAGCATTAATTCACGTTCTCCTCCCATAATTTGTTGAGGTCTGTGAAGAGAACGGAACAATTGTGTATATTGTTTGCCTCCCATTAAAGTCCTCCAACCACAACGTTAGCAGGAACAACAGCACCAGAAAAGAGAGCGCCTGTAAGAAGAGTGTTTGCAAAAACAATCACACTGATAACCAAAACAAGATAGATAATACGCTTTACAAACTCGCTAACTTCACCACCAAAAATCAGTGTAGCTCCACCAGCAACAAGCCCCAATAAAGAAACCACGAAAGCAACAGGACCAGAAACAGATTTTTTTAACTTCTCAAGAGGTGCTTCCCATGGAAGAGATGCTCCACCACCAGATGTTGCATCAGAAGCATATGCAATATCTCCCAAGATAAGATAGAGAAAGACTGCCGCCCCTATAATAAGAAAAAACAACACAATGTGATTATATAAATTACTTCTTGTTTGTGTTAAAGATAGTTGCATATTTTGCTCCTTTAATGAATGATTTTTGTTATGTACTTGTTGAGTGCGAGGTCGTACTCACAAACTTCAATAATTTCTTTGACTTTGCGACCTGAGGAGGTTTTTTCAATACTCAAAACTACATCAATTGTTTCCGCTATCAGTGATTGCATGGAAGCAATGGTTACTTCTGATATTAATTGTTGGATTCTTGTTAATCCTGCTGTTGCATCATTGGCGTGAACAGTTGCTATTCCACCTGGATGTCCAGTATTCCAGCTTTTTAACAAAGCTAAAGCTGCGCCATCTCTTACTTCGCCAACAATAATGCGATCTGGTGCCATACGCATAGTCACCTTTAACAACCGCGTCATATCAATATATTCCACAGCTCGAAATGTTACAGTATTAGGTGCAGCGCATTGAAGTTCAGCTGTATCTTCAATGATTACAAAGCGCTCTTCAGGAAATGTATCTGTCATTTCCTTTAAGATTGCATTCGTTAAGGTAGTTTTTCCAGTTCCTGTTCCACCCACAACAAGAATATTTTTATGATCTTTAACAGCAACATTTAAAAGCGATCTTTGATGTGGAGTAATGATGTTTTTTGCAACATAGTCATCTAAAGTAAAAATTTTCGTTGCTTTTTTTCGAATTGTAAATGTTGGGGCGGAAACGATAGGTGGAATTACCGCTTCAAAGCGGCTTCCATTCATTGGTAATTCGCATTCAAGAATAGGATTTTCTTTGGTAATTTGCGTTCCAAGAGCTGTAGCTACTGTTCCCATAGCGGCTTCTGCCCTATGCGCATCCACCATGCCGACAGCTTTTTTAGGTTCTCCCAAATGTTCAACCCATAATGTACCATCAGGATTTAACATAATTTCTATGACTGTAGGATCATCTAGGTAATCCCATATCTGCGGTCCAAATTCAAAACGCAGCTTCTCAATGAGACGTCTATTTTGCTCTGAACTTCGTCCACCTTTAAATGCTGTAACAGCCATTCTCCCATCCCCGCTTTTAAGAATATACCCCGTTCACTCTAGATAATGAGAAGAATGTAAAACTTAAAGCTTTTTAAAATAATGTCGGCATAATAATTTAAAGATTAAATTTGAACAACAAAAATATCTATCGTAATAGCAAAAATCCACATTCCTGTTACTTAAATTCTATGGTTTTTTATTAAAGAGAATGACCTTTATCGCGCGCAAGATCTATACCTATAGCTTTAGCTTGCATTTTTTCATAAAGTTTTCGCATCACCTTCATATTGTCCCTCCGCACATCAATGATTGATTTCTCAACTGATGTTAAACGCGCTTTGTCCAGATTTCCTAGTCGTGTATAATGAGACGCCATTGCTTTTCGCGCTTCATCATAAGGCAATCCTCCTTTACGATGCTTTGGTAGACTATGTCCTCTATTTATCGCATCATATTTCTCAGAATTAGAAACCAATTTTATGTGATCTTTAACAACATCTATTTCAGTTAATGCTGTTTCAAGGCTACTGGCCATAGCTTTACTATTAGCATACCGAAGCAAATCATCCTTTATAAGATCACTCTCCGTATCAAGAAGCGATGATAAATCCCCACTTTTTCCAACATTACGAATATGATCACATAGATTACTTCGCACATTGTGTAATTTTTGAGATACTAATGTTTTTTCAAGATCTTGTACTAGTATACTTTGTTGTAAAAACAGCTCTTCTAATTTATTAGAAATGATGACCTCCTATTACAACACCTTTATCTAACCAGTCCGGGCCATATTTTTCATCAGCACTTTTAGTAGAAAATCCCATATCTCGTATAAATTGCGCTCCACGTTGATGTCTAAGAAGTAAAAGTGCATGTGCTGGATATTCAGCCATCGCTAACCATTCCCAAGTTGCTTTGTTATCATTCGCCTTGGAAGCTGCTTCTGCTTCAACCATATAGATACTGTTTTGAGAAAGACCACCTGCTCGTAATTCCTCGCGTTCAGCATCAGTCATATAACTTTTTGGTAATTTATTTTCCATGAAAACCTCCTTATCTTAGTGTATGTTTACATATTAATTTAAAGGCTAGATCTGAGCAATAAAAAACAAATCCTCTACCTAACTAAAACTCACTTTCAATTTCGCGATTTTTTCTTTCTCTATATGAAGCTGCGTTGGGATTTTGAGAAAGTTTTTGTTCTCTATCCTGCAAAATATGAGATCTTACACGAGAAATCATAGCTTTATCACTTGAATTAATATTATGACCATTGAGGGTAGTTGCTCTTTGGCGAAGTTGATTAGCAGCTTCACGCTCTTCATAAACATATTGATCATCAAGTGCTGTTGTTGGGTCATCAATAGCAAATTGGTCCTGCATATTTGCAAGTGTTTGGAGTCGCTCGGACATCACTCTTGCTTCTATTTCGGCAATTTTCATTTTAGATGTAAAATCGCTTCTGGCTTTATCACTACCATGTATTCTTTTGTAATCGTCCCAATCAGAAAATTTGTTCTCTTCTTTCTGAAATTCCGGATAAACTACTCCTCCTCCAACATCTGCTGCCGCATTATAAGCAGCGGTAATTCCAACATTGGTTCCTTTTTTTCCATTAGAAAGTAATTTTTCTTGCGAAGCATGATCATTATCCGCAACAAACAAAATCACGCGATCTGGATATTTATCACGCATTACTCTACCTACATTTTTTAAATTTCCAGAGTCAAAAGCCGCTACAACTGGCATATGAGTCATTTGTGCTACAGAAAAAGCTGTTGCATATCCTTCCACAATAAGGATAGGATTTTCTAAATCATTATTAAGGGCGGATATTCCTACATTATTAGAACCTACAATCGTAAAACACTCATGTTTTTTCCCATCTTTCATAAAAGATTTAAAAGTAGGATTAACCGTCTGAAGGGTACTTAAATTATTATTTTTATCCCATATTGGAATAATTAAATCACCTGCCAAAAATGTGCGGATATTAGGATTGCTTTTTTTTATTATTTTTGCTTCCTCAACTGATTTTGCAACTCTCACCCCTTGTTTTTTAATGTCCTCTGGAAAATCATCTGGAACCTCTCTTAAATCACTCGTCTGATTTATACCTTTAAGCTTACAATATGCATTATCTGGAGTTGCTATTTTACTAGCCTCCCATATTTGTGATGAAAGTATCGCTGCTTTATTTTGTTTTTCTGCAATCTCTTTTCTTAAAATTTCTTGTCGCTCTTTAGCTTCTATGGCTAATCTTTTTTTTTCTTCTAAAGATAAAGGCGCCGCAGACTTTTCAGGTTTCCAATAAATTTTGTCACCAGTGCGAAAATTTTGAATATAGCCACCATCCAATGAGGAATAACCAATATAAGCCCCACTCTTTTGAGTTTTTTTATCATTTTCAACGGAAACTCTATGCAATTTTCCATCCATAAGTGGATTCTCAACAATTAAACCAGCAGAACGAAGCGCCTCCTTGAACTGTTGTTCTATCGGCAAAGTTGTGTTTGGTTCTGCATCTCCATGAGAAAACCTAGCAAAACCTTTTTCAATTAAATTTGTACCAGCAGGAACATACCAAGATTTTGCATCTTTATCCCACTTAGCTCCAGCGGCTTTTGCATCTTCTTTTTGTGAATAAGGAACATTCAAAAAAATCTTTTCTGTATTAGCTAGTTCACGATCAGTGTTTATCGATATAAATGACTCTTTCTCAGCCTCAACAACTTTGACTGTTTCTAATCCTATTATGAAATTTTTGATTTTTTCTGCTTCAAAAGCCGCTCTAAAAATTTCTTTTGGATCATTCTGCATAGCTTCAATCCATGAAGAAACATAGGAAGCGTTATGACTTGGATCATAACCTATATTCAATTCCTCTCCAATCATAAAGGAGGCAATAGTTGTTCGAAGCTTTTCTTTGGCATATCCAGAAGACCCAACAGGATACATCATGTCACGATTAAGTCTTGAAAAATGTCCAGTCCAATGTCCAAGTTCATGTAATGCTGTAGCATAAAAATAATCACTTGAATCAAATTGAGATTGTTTTGGTAAAAAAAGAGTATCATTATCACCACCACGATAGAAAGCATGATTTCTATCATCAATATCAATTTTTGCGCCTGATGCGGTTAAAAGTGCTTTTGCTCGTGCATGTCTTACCTCTTCCGATAAAATAGGACGTGGTTCCAATGGAGGTAATCCATCAATTTGTTCACCATTAAAAACTTTTGCTAAAAAAATACGGGGGTAAGAAAGTTTTTCAAACTTCTCATGTTTTTTTCCATCATCATCATAAAAAGAGACCTTTTCATTCTGTTTCCAATAAATAATATCCGTACTTTTCATACCTTTTTTAATTCTACAGTCCATTTCATTTGCCTGCTGATATGTAAGCCAACGTGGATCAGTATATTTTTGGCTTGCAAGCCAAAGATTATTAATACCATTATAATTTTTACCTGTTTGTGGATTATAAGGAGATCTCACACATCCGGGAGGTAATGGTTGCTGCCATGGTGCTGCTCCTTGTTGAAGCAGTTTAATAAAATAATCTGTTACTGTTTTTGCATAATCAAAACTCATCACTCCCCCCTATATCATTAAAATTATCAATTTCAGATGGATCTGTAATACACGACGAATCCCAAGCGTCTTCTTCTGAAAGGGCTGTTTCTAAAAAAACTCCATAGCTTTCTGCTTCTTCTGAATCCAACTCAACTTGTATTCCGGGTATAAAAACATCATTTAAAACTGTAGAAATTACATGACATACTTGTATTCGCGCTTTTTTCATTATTAAAATCTCAATTCTTAAAAGTTAAAATGGGTTTAGCAGCACCGATAATATTCATAATCGAAACAGCTCCAAAATAACGACTATCAAAACTTACAGGATCAAAACTTGAAACAAACCAAGCATATCCTTCTTCAACAAGGTATTTTCCATTTGGCATACTTGATATCCCCCCTCTTCTTTGGCTATTTTTCAATAAATGACCATTAACACTGATACCTTTTTCAGTTATGTTAATCACATCACCAGAAAGAGCTACTAATGGTTTCAAAAAAGGAACAGACCCGCTAGGACAAGCTCCAGATTGAAGATATCCTTTTTCAATAAACATCTTAACGATAGGTACATCTGGAGGACAAACCTCCATAAGCTCCCCCCTTCGTACTTCTTTTTGAAAATAATTAACTTTCCAAAGACCTACAGGCGCCGAATGCGAATAATTAATTCTGAACCCTTGGGAAACGGCAAATAGAAAAAAACATGCAAGCGTAATAGTACATAAAGTAAGAATGGCCATAGCTTTTTTCATGAGAGAACAAAGCCTTTCTTATCTTCTTTGCTTTTATTTCTCTCATGCAAACGATCTGTAGCAGGAGGAGAAATTTTTGACCTTTCTGAAAAAACTGGATCTAAAAAATAAAGAATTTGTGTTCCTCTAATGACGCTATTTCCAGCTACAAAAATAAGCATTTCCCCAGGTTCAACAATATTCCCAGAATTATCTTTTTTTGCTCCAGGCAGGCGCATGATTTCATCGGGCGTCATCAATGGGCGGCGTGTTTCTTCATAAGACGTTGAAACCTGTTCAAGTGCCATACCAAAACGTTTTCCAGAAGTGGAAATCTTTTCGCGAACAACCGTCGTCTCTCCCGCCATTTTACTCATCCATTCGGCTGTTTCGACTTTATTAGGAGCGTAAGCAATACGAATATGACAATTTGAAATAATACTTTCATTTGTAGTGTAAGCTTTGTAGAGCTGTTGCACATCTTGAGTGATGATATAAGCTTTAAGCCCGTACCCAGCAATGTAGGCAAGAGCCTTTTCAAAAATTTCCAATTTTCCCAAAGTTGGAAATTCATCAAGCATTAAAAGCAAACGATGTTTGTGATTGGTTTTGGATCTTCCATCATCAAATTCCATGCGATCTGAAAGAGAAAGAACCATTTGGGTCAATAGCAATCGTGCTAATGGTCTCATTCTATCTAAATTACGCGGCGTTGTAATGAAATACAGTGAGACGGGATCTTCTGTATCCATCAAATCACTAATATAAAAATCACAATATTTTGTGTTTTCACCAACAATAGGATCACGATAAAGAGACAGAGCATTATTTGCCGTCGAAATAATAGACCCTAACTCGCGTGCTGGTGTTCCAGCCATACGACGACCAACACCGTTGATAACAAGTTTTGCTTCTTTATCTGCATCCTGAAATAGAGGATCATCACTTTTTATATCAAGATTTTCCATTTCATGAAACAAACTAGAAAGCGCTTTTGGATCACCGTCTTCATCAAAATCATCATTATTTTCAATAACAGTAGCAAAATCTCCTACTCCCGTTAACATGTGTGCACAATCTTGCAAACAAGGTATACGTCCAATTTTTTCTGCCTTGTAAAGAGCATGAAGAATGAGACCATTCAAAAGTTCAAAAGCCGCTGATCTAAAATGATCACCAGCAATCCCTTTTCCATCATCATCAATAACCATTAAGGCTATGTTTTGTGCATCCGCTACTTGATAACGTGTTCTGAAACGAATTTCTCCTAATGGATTCCATGAACATCCAACTTTTGGTTCTGCCGGATCAAATCTTAGGATCTTATTCCCTGCATACTTTTTCCGCCATCCAGCAGTCATGGCATAATTTTCACCTTTTGTATCAAGAACAAAAAGACTGTGTGGCCAACTCAAAAGAGTAGGTACTACTAAACCAACACCTTTACCAGAACGTGTAGGCGCTAAAGCTGCTATATGCTCTGGTCCATCATGACGCAAATAATGCAACATTCCTGTTTTTGGATCAGCAAATGCTCCACAATATACACCCTCTCCTTTTTTTTTATGTGGTATAAGCCCCATTTCTTGAATTTCATCAAAAGTTGCAAAATGCGCTGTTCCATGTAAATCATCGGTACTTTTGTTACTCCTTGAAGAAAAACCAGCCCAAAGAGTAAAACCAACAAATCCAATCAAAAGACCAGCACAAAAGAGAACAAATATTACATTACACTGACTAGGAGCATAATCATAAAATTTAAAAACCCAAGAAAACCAAGAAAAGGGCGAATACACTCCTTTAAAATTGGAACCAAGAGAAACACTATAATGAAAAGTATGTGCTAAATATTGTGTACAAAATTGATTAAGGAGAATAAAATATACAATGAATAAAAAGATAAATATCAATCGAGATTTTCTTTTGGGTATATGTGTAGATTGATTTCCCAATTTTCCCCCCTTATTCATTTTTAATGTATATATCAATATACTAAATATAAAAATATAATATCTCTTAAAGAGAATGACCTTTATCGCGCGCAAGATCTATACCTATAGCTTTTGCTTGCATTTTTTCGTAGAGTTTTCGCATCACCTTCATATTGTCCCTCCGCACATCAATGATTGATTTCTCAACAGATGTTAAACGCGCTTTGTCGAGATTACCCAATCGTGTATAATGAGATGCCATTGCTTGTCGCGCTTCATCATAAGGCAAACCACCTTTCCGATTTTTGGATAAACTATAAGCCTCATTTATCACCTTATATTGTACAGGATTACCAACAAGCACCACATGCTTCTTAACAACATCTATTTCAGTCAAAGCTGTTTTAAGGCTATTGGACATTGATTTGCTATTGGAGTACCTAAACAAATCATTTTTTATTATGCTACGCTCTATATCAAGAAGCGATGATAAATCCCCACTTTTTCCAACATTACGAATATAATTACACAAATCATTTCGTACATCACATAATCTCTTAGAGGCTAATGTATCATTGATTTTTTTCACATAGCCTTCTTCACGAGACAAAATCCGTTCTAATTTATTAGAAATAATGCCCCCCTATCATAACACCTTTGTCTAACCAATCTGGACCATATTCTTCATCCGCATTCTTGGTAGAAAATCCCATATCACGTATAAATTGCGCTCCATTTTGAGATCTAAGAAACAAAAGTGTGTGAGCTGGTAAATCAGCCATTGCTAACCATTCCCATGCTACTTTGTCATCACCAGCATGATCTGCTGCTTCTGATTCAGCAATGTAGATACATTCTTGATCTAAACCGCCTACTCGTAATTCCTCACGTTCATCATCAGTCATATAACTTTTTGGTAATTTCTTTTGCATAGAAAACTCCTTTTTGTAATGATTATCCATATTTAATTTAATATTTGAATATGATCAATTAAAATGCTTATGGTTTCTTTACACAAAATTGTTTTTTCAATCTAAGATAAGTGGCGTGAGAATTTTTAAAAAATCTCTACTAAAAATTAAAGCAGTCTTTTTTAAATTAATAAGGACGTGCTGCCATTGGATGACCTTGCCAAGCAGGTAAAATAATATCTTTTGTTACCATGACATTGAAATTATAACCAGGACGAATAATAATTGTTGGCTGAATACCTAGATTTTTACGTGTCATTTCAATACCGACTTCGCCCCATTGTCTACCAAGCTCTGCCGCTAACGTTTCTTTTGCTGTCTCTGTTTTACTATCATCATTACCTGTCTTATGTGTTTTTTGAGACAATTGTGAAGCTCCCGAAATGACAGAAAGTAAAAAAGCATTACCAAAGATTTTTAAATAATGATTATTAACCTTATCCTTAAATCCAGCATAACCAGACTGATCTGTCCCCGGCATATTCCCAAGAGATAAAGAAGAACCATCAGGATAAATAACTCTCGACCAAGCAATAAGCGCTCTTTTTTGACCAGTAGATACACGACTATCATATGTTCCTATCAGCCTCGAGCCCATAGGAATTAAAACATTTTGACCAGTAGCGGAATCGTAGATACTTTCTCTTACTTGAGCTATAATTTGTCCAGGCAAATCACTATTAATACCACTTATCATAACACTAGGAATAATGGTTCCAGCCTTAATCTCAAGACTTGCCTTGATAGCTTCTTGACGCGTATTTTTTAAATAAACTGCTGCTTCTGGAGATTGAGATAAAAAAGCAATTTTTTGTGATTGCATATTAGGATCATGTCCTCCATCACCATTGTACAACGATGAGTTAGCGGATAATCCAGATCGACCAAATAAATTTTCAAGAGTTGCTTTTTGCGGATCTTTATCTTGAACTTGAGACTGATTTTGCATCTTTGAATTGATTGTAAAAGAAACCATAGGATCAGAATCTAAAGCAGCCTCCATTTTAGCAAAATGCCTCTCTACAATATGTGTTAATAATCTCTTTTGTGTTTCATCTTCTTCATCTACAGTTTCATCGAGCGGCTTTTGTTCTGGATCTTTTGTTAGCAACTTCTTAGTTTCAATTGGTTTGGTTGACTGTGCTGGTAAGATCTCTGGTAATTTTGCTTGAACATAATCATCACCCTCTGGACGAATTGGCAACGGTGTTTCATCCACAAATAATTTTTTTTTGTTTTCTAAGACAACATTATTAGATTGCTGTCGCAACATAAAAGTATATGTAATACCAAGCAGAGCAAAAAAAATGATACCTATAGCACCTATAAAAGGTATATTGTTTAACCGCCGTACACCTCGTCCTTTGGGTTTTACAGAAAAAAAATCAGGAGATTCAGAAGGACTACTTTTTTGATCGTTTTTCACCCTTTACCCCCATCATCTACACGAGCAATAAAAGGAGCGGCTGGTACAATATTTCCAGTTTTTAAACGAACATAATGACGCGTTATTTCAGTTAAACCATATTGTGCCACCAATACTATACCTTGATCCAAGGGCATCACTTTGTAGGTTAAATTTATACCCATGTTTTTATGTTTTTCTGGTTGATCTGTATAAATTACACCATAGCCATTCCTTTGTAGAAGATTGACCAATAAAGATGTAAACTTATCTTCTGTATCATTTGTTTTTACAATAAATGTTGTAGTTGCAGGTGGTAAAGGATCTCTAAGATAGCGAACAAAATCACTAGTAATTAAATTTGCGTCATTCTCCGTAACATTTTGATCAACATAATTGACCAACAAAGATGAATGACGACTTATAGACGTGCAACCAACTGTCAAAGCAAGAGGTAACAGCAATAAATATTTTAACATTTTAACGCCCCCTAATAATTGTTACTCTCTGCTGAGAACTTCCTACACCAGAAATCATAGCTACTTTGCTAATAACGGCATCAACAACATATCTATTTCCAATAATGCGATAGTTTATTAATCTTTCACTAGGCTTTTTTAAGAAGCCACCATCATCACCAACAGCAATTAAAGCAGGCGCCATTCCTCTAATTCCATCACTAGGTAATTCAATGTAAGTTTTAAACCCATCTGTATAAACACGTCTCGGATACCATTTAATTCTTCGATCACTAATCGTGATACGAAAGTTAAAATCGAGAGCAGCTAAGTTTTGACCCGTTGGTAATGTAGTACGGCTTTTATCTGTAGCTGCTTTATACGCAGACCAATCTTGATCTGTATCATCAGGATAAATAAAAGAAAGAACAGGAATTGAAGAACTTTGCGTACTAGCAAGTTTGATCATATAAGTACGGCGATCCGTCGTAATAAAGAGATTTGTTGTTAAACCAGCATCTACAGGCTTTACAACAACATAAGTTGTTTCTGCTGCTCCTACACCACTTACCGTGGGACTAATTTTCCATCTTACAGTATCACCAGCATGGAGAGAATTTATAGTCTCTCCCGATTGTAACTGAATCGTGCAAACCTCTAATGGTGTACACACCAATGTAGGCAAAGTAGCTCCATAAAGATATCTAACACTGCCGTCGCCAGAATATATAGGTCTTTTGGGATTATTCTTCCATTGATTTGCTAATCTAATTCCCCATGCTTCCTTATCAGTAAGATGTATTCTTTGAGGAGAAACAAAATTAATATTGTGTGATACATCTGTTGCCAGAGCTTTTGATGTTACAAAAAACACTGTACTTATAAAAATAAATTTCTTAAACATAAAATTCCCGCTTTACGCTTTACTATGATTGTTTTTAAAGTCTTGGCGTCCATGCAAATTGTTTAACATATAACCCAATAGGGTTCAGCATCATTTGCTTTTCAGTTTTTGGTATTGCTAAAATAATTGTAGCGGTAGCTTGCCAAAGTTTACTATCAATAATAGCTCCTGATCGTGCTCTTTTCTTTTCAGTCCATTCAATTTGCCAAGTATCATTAGAAACAGGAACAATTGCATTAACTTGAATTTCTACTGTCTCCATTGAAGCACGTGAATAAGGATCATTTTGTTTATGATATTCAACAAGCATAGCATATGCTGGTGATTGAGGTAAGGTCATTGAGTATGTCTGGTTTATGAGATCTTCTTCTGCTCTCATATCAACATAAACAGTACGTGCCCCAATCAGCCAATTACGTAATGCCGCCCGAATATGGGTTGCATTTGGTTTAGAAGCAACATTTGCCTTTGATAAATGCGTTACCTCACCAACCGAATTGGTTTGCACTATATAAGGAACTATAGTTTCTTCATTTGCTTTCCAAATGAATGCCCCTACTGACATTGCAGTAATAATAATCATTCCAAAAGTTGCTAAACGCCAATTATTAGCGGACTTAATATAATCCCCATACCTTTCCATCCATTCTTTACGCGCTATAATATAGGGATTAGAGGGTTTGTCTTTTATAGAATCTTTGCTTGTTTTCACAGTCCCCCCTTAATTATAAAGTTAAACAGCTCTCTTTAAAGATCAATTAACTTTCTTATGAAACATTTTTCGTTGAATGTGAAGAAAACAATTCCGACTTATCCATAAAATAATTATCCAAAATCAAAAAATATATTTTTTTTAACTAAAAAACATACTTTAAGTCTCTACTTCTTTATCTGAAATATTTTTAACACTGTTTTTTGTAATCTTGACTTTTATGCCTTTTTTCCAATACCCAGCTTGAATAAAACCTCTCTTTGTAGTTTCCTTGACAAAAATTTTCTGATTTTTTTCAAAAAGAAGATAATTCTTTCCTCTAATTTTTCTACGCCCTACATAATTAAATATGGATTCTTCACCCTTCCATGCAACATAAGGGAAATTTTCAGTATATTTATTTCGCTCTTCTATCCACTCTTGTAGTGAATTATCAATGTTATCTCTGTTGTGTTGCTTCACTTCATTCTTTAAAGCATTTAAAATAGGATCATCAAAGACAACATTCATATTGTGAACACCGGCCAATTTAGCAACTTCTTGTTTAAATTCTTCTGTACCATTTAATACAAGTGGCTGATCTTTAAATTTTTCAACAGCAAGACTTAAAGCAATATACGCAGATCCAGTAGTAAACATTTGTGCATGAACTTTCTCACCAGCATCTATAATTGTCCCTCCATCAACAGTCCTATATAGAATATTTCCATTTTTTAAAAAATAAGGATTTAGATCTTTACGTAGAAAAGCACCTGTTTTCAAAGCCGTTTCCGCAGTTAATAAATTTTCAGACAAAATAGCGCGACGTTCATTCATGGAATGCAAAACATCCATAGCATCTTTATCACCAACATTTGCTTGCTGATGTAACCAATCGCGCCAATTTGGAAATTTATTTTCTTCCAATTTTTTTTTAATATTTTTCTGAGTTCTTCTTAACTCTTGCTGTTTAAGTGCTTTTTGTAATTTCAATTTATTCCGAAGCGTAGCACGTGCGCTTTTAGGCATTAATTTCAACAAAGAACTCTGTTGTTTATACCAAACAAAAATTTCATCATAAAAAGCACACTTCTGCATCCGTAATATTTGATATTTTTTCTGTCTTTCTAAATTACTTATCTTTTTCTGCTCTTCATACCGAGCGTATAAACGTGTCTTAGTTTTACTGCTTTTTCCATAAGGAAATGGTTTATATTGTTTATGCCCTGCTGGCATTACGACTCTATAAGGACCCATTATTTTTTCAAGAGAAGATAAAGATAATCCTCTATCACAACTGCTAGCTTTCACCCATAAATCAAGAAGAGGAGATCCTATAACTAATCCATTCCCTCGTTTTTTTATAACGAGACCATGATCGGCAAAACTTTCATGGAGTTCTGACCAATCTGTAAAATTAAATTCTTTAATTATTCTTCTCACATATGTTGTGAGAGATTCTATCCCTGTTCTGTATTCAAAATCTTTTCTTTTTTGCTGTTTCGTTTTTTCAATATCTGGGATTTCATCTTCAAGAAACTGTTTTTCGTTTCCATGTGGCGTATTGATCAAATTATATTCCTGTTCAATTTTTTGACAGGTTTTCATAAGTGTACGCTTATCAAAAAAAGGTTCATGATTACGAAAATTTTCGGGATTTATTTTATTGATGGCAATGTGAACATGGAGATTATCTGTATCTTTATGGATAGCAGAAATACGTTGATGATTTTCATAACCTAATGCTGCACAAAATTTATCTTCAATTGCATAAAGTATTTCTCTCTCTGGAGTTTCTCCAGCTGGAAAAGATAATACTAGATGATATGTTTTATCAGTCTTTGATTTTTTATTTTGATCTTGAGTTTTTAAAATAAATTCTGTTGCCATAATAGGGTCGTCTGTATGACAATTTGTAACTCTTACTGATGCTACCTTTTTACTATTTTGTATATTGCTATCAAGTATATAATCAGATGTAAGTTTCCAATCTCTTGGCAAAACTCCACCATCCAAATCCATAATATAACGAGCCAATCGTGCCATATTAGATGTTGCTTTTTTTCTTTCAACACGCTTAGCAATCATAGTTCGGATATTTTTTCAAAAATTTGTTTTTGGAGTTCACGAAATGCTACCATCATTTGATCTATATCTTTTGGTATTCCCCCTCTCCCGTTATTTGTAACTAACCATAATTTTAATAAACCAGCTACTCTCCCTAAATCGCCTTGTAACTTAGTGAGGTCCTTTACCGCCCCATAATCTATATTTGCTTTTACGGGTTCAAGCTGTCCAGTAGTGCGCAGATAAGTAGAAATAGACAAACCTGTCTGTTTTGCATTTTCTTCTATGCTTTCTTTTTCCTCAAAAGTGCACCAAACACTTAGTCTAAATTTTCTTGGCCGTGTCATTTTCCCCCTCTTAAATTGCGGATGCAATAAAACCTCGTAGAGCAAGATACGTTGAGCATTTTATGCGAATAAGTTGAGTAATGTTAGTTGCGTAGCGCTACATTACACATCTTGCCGTTTTCTGAAAGAAAAATTTTTATAAAACTTACCAAAATATCTCTTTAATTGACAATTTTATTTATTTTTTGTAAAGATTTGATAAATTTTGTAAAGAATTATAAAAAATTGGTAAGTTAATGAAACAAAAAACAGAATGGGGGAAAATGCGAATAGTCTTTCTAGCCAACAAAGATTTAATTTTAAAATCCATTAAAGAAGGGTATTCCCTAAAAGAAATTTTAAGAAAAAATCCAAATTTAAATATTTCATATGACGCCTTAGCATCATATGTGCGAAAATATTTTAAAAAGAATCTTGAGACTACTGCTGCATCAGATTTATCAGTAAAAACTCAATCCAAAGAATCTACTTCTGCTAATCCTATTACAACACAACAAAAATCACGTACATTTGTACACGATACAAACAAAAAATTAGAGGATATGATATGACAAATATTCACATGACCTTACAAGGTAAAGGAGGAGTAGGAAAATCATTTGTAGCTAGTCTTGTAATGCAATATTTACTAGAAAATAAAATAGACGCGAAAGGTATAGACACTGATCCTGTTAATCAAACTTTTGCTAACTATAAAAATTTTAATGTAAAGCATTTAAAACTTCTCGAGCAAAGCGTAATTATTCCGCGTAATTTTGATACTCTTATGGAAGAATTGCTTCATTCTAATTGTCAATATGTTATTGATAACGGAGCTACAACATTTTTACCTCTAGCCTATTATTTAAAAGAAAACGAAGCTTTTGATCTGTTGGCCGCTGCTAAAAAGAATGTAATTATTCATACAATTATCACTGGTGGACAAGCGCTGGCCGATACATTATCTGGATTATTTTCCATATGTACCCAAATTCCACAAACAGCAAATATTGTCGTTTGGAAAAATGAATTCTTTGGCCCCATTATAGCTAATGGAAAAAACTTTGAAGAAATGAAAGTATTTGAAGAAACTAAAGAAAGAATTTCTGCTATTGTTACAATTCCACAACAAACATCTAGCACTTTTGGGGAGGATATAAAAACAATGCTTGATAAAAAATTAACCTTTAACGAAATTACAAATTCAAACGAATTCAGTATTATGGCCAAAAGCCGCTTAGCACGCGTCAAAAGCATGTTATTTGACCAGATAGCTATTATTCCAGGAATATAAAATGTCCGTTGATATTGATGCCATTCGGCAAAAAATAACTAAAGAATTTAATCAACTTGTTCCACCAAATGATCCAATTCTCATGACTGTTTTTTTATCTGATATAATGCTGGATTCAGCTTTAAAAACACTTCACGAACATCAAAATCAAATGATCAATTACATTTTAACTGCACGTAATGCTATGGTAGAGGAAGAAAAAAAAACAGCTGGAAAATTAATAACTGAAGCAGCCACATATATAAACAAAGAAATCAACCAAGAAATGAGTAAAAACTTGAATTATATTTCTGAACAAATGAAATCATATGAAATCTCATTATCCAAAGTGTCTGCTATAAAATCAAGTGTAGATGATACTATGGAAAGATTTTTAAAAAAACTCAGAAATTATGGAATATTAATAGGTGCTAGTTTATTAGCAAATATTCTCTGTTTTTTTGCTCTTATAATCCATTATTATATAAATTAACATTTTTTAAATTACTTGAAAAAATTACAGACTTTTTAAAATCCTTATTCAGTGTTTATATCTCATGAAGCCGCATCTTTATGATACGGCTTTTTTTACACCTAAAAAGCAGGCGCCCCCCTCGCCTTTATCTTATTTACGCAACATCCTCATACTCATGACGATAATAATCATCTTCACTACCAAATCTTGGAATT
>NZ_JBHIOQ010000009.1:0-2133 GCF_042195565.1 Bartonella sp. AP88XZML
AAAATTGTATTTATGTGTTATGTTTAATATAGGTTGTTTATTTGAAAGATTAACTTATTGAAATATAATAACTTTTATTTTTGACTAAAAAATATATATAAAGGGGGGGTAAAAAGTGCCCCCCAAAACCCCCATACCCCCCTAAACTCATAACCATAATAGTCTTAATAGCATTTTTATGATTATAAACCGTTTCTTTTGAAGGGCTTTAAAGGATCACATGTTTTTTTAAGACGTGGTTTAATCACTCACTAAAATCATAAGGTTATCTATTTAAATAAACTGATAAAAATTCATACAAGGGATTTTAATAACGTAATCAGTTTTTACTTTCATACGCTTTTCATAAGACATGTTGTAATTACTTACTAAAATAATCATTTTGTCAGTTTAATTTACTGACACAAACTGACAAATATATATTATGGATTGTATTTAAGGTTGTGTTATCTATATAAGTTGTATCTTAAAAAGACTAACATATTGAAATATAATGCTTTTAATTTTTTATCATTTTAAAAAAATAATATAGGCTCTAAAAAGAACTGACAAAACTGACAACACTGACACGGTCTATTAAAAGGGATTTTACTGATCTCTATAATGATCAGTTTCTATTGAGATATTTTCATAACAGACAATAAATCGCAATTATCCTATTTATCGTTTCTCTTATGAAAATGAAAAATGATGCCATGGTTATAAAGAACATAACAGCTATAGAGAAAGCAAAAATGCAAATGAAAGCATTTGTTTATAAAGACAGTCCCTATAAAAGGCTGTTAAGTCTAAAATGTGTTATAAACAAAATTCACAAAAAAATTAAAAACCATTTAGTGACAAAATTGATAGGTTATAAAGTTTAAAATACGCATTATGAGAGCGTTTCTAAATATTATAATATATAATTCAGAAAATACGCAATCGTTTCACAAAGCCCGTAATATATCTTTAAAAGCACATAAATATAAAAGAAGCAGCTAATAGGCATAAGATATTATCAATACACAACGTATTTAAAAAAATAAGAAAAAATATCAAAAAAGATAAAATATTATTTGACAATAAATACGTATTTTGTTATATAAATACTCAAGTGATCAAAACACTAAACTACAAGCGAATAGGTTACGATAAACCTAATCCTGTTATAAAAACTGACTATCTTTTATGCTTTTGTTAGCATATATGATGGTTTTGTCGGGTGTAGCTATGCCATACAATACCCTTCGCGAGGGAAAAGCATAGCAACGGACTTGTAGCCGTGTTTTGAGCGCCCGATGCTCTTATAAGGGTGTCAATTTCAAAACGAGTATTTCTACAAGGTTTTAATTATGACAAATATCTCAAAAAACACCCCCGTTAATAAGAAAAAAATATCCAAAAAATATGAATTTACTAGTGAAATGGATTGCGTAGCTGGTCATTTCTTATATCGCATTCGTGCTTTAAGAGATTTTGGGGATGTCAAGGCGGGCGATCTAGGCGGTTTTATTGAAAAGGAAAGCAACTTATCTCACAAAGGCAATTGCTGGGTGTATGACAAAGCGCGTGTTTTTGAAAATGCAAGGGTTTCAGGGAATGCAAAAGTAAAAAGCTTTTTTGTTGACGTTTGTGGTAATGCAAGAATTTATGGGAATGCTATTTTTGAAGCTATTTTTATGGGAGGCAATGCGCGTCTTTATGGGAATGCTCATATTAAAGGTGCTGTTGTAATTGAAGGCAATGCACAAATTTATGATAACGCCCGTGTCACTGATCATGCTCATATTTCCGATAATGCCGTGATTTGTGATGATGCTCATGTCGGTGGCAATGCAAAAATAAGCGGCGCTGCTCATATTTGTGATGGCTCGCGTGTTTTTGATGATGCCGTGGTTTGTGGGGCTCTTATCTCTGGCGATTCTTATGTTCATAGCGCCGCCTCTTTAACTGCTGATGATCATATTTGGGATGAGGCATATCCAGAATTTGGGAGTGAAGATGATTATTATCGTCATGAGTATTATGCTGATTGTGAGTGGTATTATGACGATGATAATGACAGCGAATATGAAAATGATGCTGCGTAAATGACGCGCGGGCGCGGCGGGGGCGCCCCCCTTTAAACATTTCATTCTAAAATTCAAATCT
>NZ_JBHIOQ010000010.1:0-2103 GCF_042195565.1 Bartonella sp. AP88XZML
ACCGCTATAGCTGATTTCCTTACCTATTGGTTTGCATCGAAAAATTCTGCAGAAGATAGCGAAAAAACAAATCAAAACTCACAAGAAGAAAAAAATAAAGATTCTCAGAAAGAAAGTAAAAATAAGAAAAAAAACGGAAACAATAAAGAACCACAAAACAATAATGATGGAAAGGGTAACATACTTGAACAAGTCAGGAAGCATCATGATAAAAAACGCGATGAGAAAAAACAAGAATTAAAGGATGAAGGATGTATAGTATGCGAGACAGAAATAGTATTCAAAACTAAGACGGATAAGGGGGTAGTAAAATCTCGTGCGGATATTGTTTATATAGAGAATGGTAAAATAAAAATTGGCGAGGTAAAAACGGGGAATAATTCTAAATTAAGTGAACAACAAAAGATTTTAAAAGAGGCATATAAAGAAGGAAATGCTGAGTCCACAAAAGGAAAATTTATAAAATTTTTTAAAGAGAACAAAGAGTTCTTAGAGAAATATCAAGAATCGTTCAAAGATTTTAAAGGAAGTGATAAAGAATTAAACGAGGCTAGCAAAGAATGGATTAAAGGACAATTGAATAATAAGTTAGACAAAACTGACGTTAACGTTTTTCATTATCCAGGACTTTTTGAATGAAAGTGAATAGCGATGCGAACTAAAGACGTGACAGAGATTTTAAAAACGCTTGGCTGGGAGACGAAAGATCAACTATTATTTACAGTGGTAGAACAGTATTAGCGTGAATAAACTGCGACTTATGGAGAATAATCTATGAACTTTTCGTTAAAAAAAATACATCGCCCTGATATTATTTATGTGGAGAAAGGTGTATTAAAAGTTATTGATATAAAAACTGGTAATTTTCAATTAACAGAATGTCAAAAAGATTTTGAAATAGCGTATAAAACAGGAGATGCAAAACCTTTTGGGAAAATTATGAAACGCTATCTGGGCGAAAATAAGGAACAGCTTAATAAATACCAAGAAGATTTGAAAAAATTTGAAGGAGATGCAGAGCTTCTGAAAGAGTTTAGAGACAATTGGAGTGAAAATCAAATAAACAAAGAGTGGAATAGAATAATTCCTTATACAGTTAGCTGTTATCCGGCGGTTGGAGAAGAGTGAAACATTATGCAAACTAAAGATGCAGCAGAAATATTAAAAAGTCTGGGCTGTGAGCTCTATCGTGATGAAGTAGGCGATACATTTGCCTATTATTATCTTCCGGATCGCATTGTGGATTTGAGCTATGGTGTGAAACATGAAACGGATGGTGAAAAATTTTGGTTATTAGCTAGTCTCACAACTGCTTCTTATAGTCTTGCTTGTGAATATTCTAGGGGGCAAAAGTCACGGTATGGATATATACTCTATCCAGAAATAGGTGATTTCGGGGTTACGGTACCGGATCTTTCAGAAAGTCATATTGAATCTGCTTTAAACAAAGTCATTACTTGGGCGCAAGCACAAGATATTGAAAAAAAATTACATGAAGAAGCTGCTAATCATTCTCTTGTTGCAAAGGCTCTTCTCGGCGAGATAGAAGCTTTAAGGAGTTATGAGTCTACGCCCAAAATAAACGTATCAGAATTTTCTGATTATAAAATAATGACGTGGAATGAACGCTTGCTTCTTTTTGCACAGGTCTATAAAAATGGGGAATTAGACGATATTCTAACGCGCAATAAGCCAAAACAGCGCTCGATAAATCTCATCGCAGCAAGTCGCATCCTCAAAACGCGAGGATGGATTGCTATGGAACCTGAGAGAATGTTTCTCTCTTTGCCAGACCGCTTTATTCAATTTGATTTTGGTTTTATACGTCTTCATGATAATTACAATGTCCGTATTGAAGCTGAAATATCTAATGAAGAGATTTCTGTAGCTTGCAAATATATTCACTATAGGAGAGAATATAATTGGATACGACCTACGGATATTTATAAGTCTTTTAACACGATTGGAGGAGGTTTTTTTAGTGGTTTTGGCAAGGAAATTGATATTTGTGTAGAGGAATTGAATGAGCAAGAGTTAACAAAAATCTCTGAGCGGATAATACAGTGGGCGCGTGCTCAGGATTTAGAAGCAGCGATAGAAAGC
>NZ_JBHIOQ010000011.1:0-1451 GCF_042195565.1 Bartonella sp. AP88XZML
CCATAATGCTGGAGAAAGTGAGGGAATTGAGTTAACACATCCAGCTGTAGTTAAGAGAGCTATGCAGCTCAATAGTTTTAATATTTTTTTCATTTTCCCCTCTTTCAATGGATTTATTTACGATAAAAAGGCTCTAAAGCCTGTTGATATTTTATCTCCGTTTTTCAAGACAGTTCTGGACTGAGTTGAGATGGTAGATTGAGAAAACAATCGCGCCATTCCAAGCAAAGGCAAGAATAGTGGGATTGTTGGTCATTACAAACAGCAAGACTTAAGGCTGGCATTTGCGACTATTTTTATATTTTTTACAAAACGGGCTGTTCAAGCGCTTCTTGACACTGCGCTGTGGAACAACAGCACCTGGACGACAAGCCGGAAGATTCTTTCCTTGAAAATTCTCACACCACGTTCCTGCCTCTGTATCTTTATAGCGGAATCCTGATTGAACCATACAAGAATCAATGAACGCCTTTTTATTTAAACTTAACTTTCTATTTTCTGGATCCTTATCATAAGGGGTTGGCATACCACATTCTAATAAGGCTTTTCCTACCTCTGTAAAATCAGTAACACCATTTTTCTCCCATGCGCTCAAATACCCCCCAGGAGTTTTATTAAACTGACATCCGGTGATACTTAACAAAGTTACAGCACCTAATAGCTTTAGAGTTTGTTTCATTTTTTACTCCATTATTTAATTCAAGGTTTTTGTTTTAAATGAGATGAGCCATACCTTTTTTGGCATTTTTGACCCGCATCTCCAAGACAGGTATGGGAACTTATGGGATTCATGACCACTCTCCACCATTCTTTCCACATGTTACTACCAGTAGGTATTGTCTCGTAAGTATAGCCATTGCCACCAATAATTCTGCTGACAAAGTCATATCTATTCCCATCAAAGCCAATAGTGATTTGTTTGCCATCACTCACATAACCTAACAAACCGGATGCCGCCAAAACATTAAAGGCGGGCCCATAGAGATTGATAGTCGTGTTTTCGTTGGCTATACCGTGAACACCTTCTTGTTTGAAAGAATTCAGCATATTCCCCAATGTCATTGTCCCGCGACTATGTCCATAAAGTTCTAACCCTGTAAGACCNACTGCTTTTCTTCATCCGTTAAATAATGAAACTTAGGTATTTTTTGTCCACGAGCGTCTTCTATAGGCTCTCCATTTGCATCTATTTCATAGAGTATATTGCCATTTTCATCACGGTCGACCACGGCGATGGGATGCTCTTTGATAAACATGGTTTTATAGGAGTCATCGCTGTATTTAAATCCTTCTTCCAACAATTGCGTTGCCATTTCGCGGTTTTCATGGACGATTTGTTCCAGCTTGCCTACATCGAGCTGTTGTACACTCTTATGGGCGCTAGCAGTATCCCGATTAAGGGAGGCGATGGCTTGCTCAACATCTTGCCCTGTTAATGCCTTCTGCCCTGC
>NZ_JBHIOQ010000012.1:0-124325 GCF_042195565.1 Bartonella sp. AP88XZML
AATAAGTATACGGATGAGAAAGTTTCTCATATTGTAAAAGATGGAGTTAATGAGGCTAATTCGTATACGGATATGAAGTTTGAGACATTGAATTATGCTATTGAGGATGTTCGCAAGGAAGCAAGACAAGCTGCTGCTATTGGTCTAGCGGTGTCCAACTTACGTTACTATGATATACCAGGATCTTTAAGTGTTTCATTTGGGAGTGGTTTATGGCGCAGTCAATCTGCATTTGCTATTGGTGCTGGTTATACATCTGAAGATGGAAATATTCGCTCGAATGTATCTGTGACAAGTGCTGGAGGTCATTGGGGAATAGGCGCTGGAATTACTCTGAGGTTGAGATGATAATAGAAAAAATAGCTGTTATTGTAAAAACGAGAAGTATGTTAGTAAAGGTTCTGTTTGCTCTTGCCTTAATAGGCAAGAGCGAAAGCTTTGCCAACGAGAACAATAATATTTATACAGTGCATCCACCGCGCTTATCGATACCTAAGGGAGAACCTGGCGAAACACGTCGAATTATTATGCAGTTTTATGATTGGACTTTGATTTGTGACGAAAAACAAAAGCTGAAACATAAGCAAGGTATATGTAATGTGACACAGACGGTTCATGATCAAGAAGGAAATACCATTTTTAGTTGGTCTCTTGTTTCTACGACAAGTGGTCAAGCAGTGATGCTTTTTCGAACATTGCCAAATTCTGATATAAATGTTCCGATTCAAATGTTTGTAAAAGATGTCAAAAAACCTGTTCTTATTCATTATACGCAATGTAATGAAACGGTTTGTTTGGCACAATCACCTGTAGGTCCGGTTTTGACTAGACAAATAGAGCAGAACAATAAGGTACGTATTTCCTATAAAATTAAAGAAGGAAAGGTATTTTCTTTTACTGTACCATTTAAAGGGTTAAATGCGGCACTTAATTCTTTACGTCCTTAGAATCCATCGAGTCTTTTTAATAAGATTCATTTTTTCATAAATCGTTGTATTATATTTTTGAGTGTAAATTATAAGGTCAAATAAGTAATAATTTTTATATAATATGATATCGAGGTGACTTATTGGAAAGAGTGAGAGTTTTATGAATGTAAAGATACAATAGGTTCTTTATATGTAATAGAAAATCAAGTTAGTATTTTCCATAAAGCTTAAAGAGTTATTTCGTTATTTATTAAAAGTAAAAAAGATTAGAAATACTCGATTTATTCCTTACAATAATGAGTAGACTAAATTCTTTTTTTAAGCTTCAAATGGATTTTTAAAGCGGTCTGATTATGCATTAATATTTTTCAGATAAATTTATAATTCTAGAGATTTTTTTGAACGATAGTTTTTATTGGTATTCACAAAATAACAGCTATTGTAATTGCAGTTTGTGGTACTACAGAACTTTTATTTCAGCATAATCAAAGCCATTTCATTGCATATAACAAACGAGGCTCGTGTGTGGATAACGAGATTAAAAAAATTTTTCTTATAAACCGTACTAATGTATAGGTTGTTGTAACCTTAAGAGTCAGTAAATAGTATGATAGTGTAGGTTTGTTACAATAGAGGTGTGCTCCGTGTAAATGGTATAAAGAAAAGAGCATAATTTATAAAAATTGATGTGAACGTAAACGATTAATTTATAGTTTTAAGTTCATAAAGAGAAACATGATTTTACGGAAACAACCAAAAGATTATATAAAAATCTGAATGATGCTAGTGTAGAAAATTTTAATGATAGGAAAAGAAAGAGTGATTTCTTGTATTTATCATTTGATGCTGCATTATTGCTTTATTTAGAAATGAGCAGAAGAGTTTTCGCGTTTATTTATTGGGGGAAACGCTCAAGGGATAAGGGAAATGACCCCGTTAAATTATGGTTCAAAAGAATTGAAACGAGGAGAAATATACGATACCAAAGCAGATCAGTTGTATGATCAGTGCGGTAGTAATACAAATAATCATTCTGCATTGTCACGAACAGAGGCATACTCTATCCTTGTTGATATAAAGAGACAACAGAGAAAAAAACATTATGAACAGAAACAGATTTTTGTTCAATCTGAGGCAGCTTTTGAGTTTCATAGTCAGATAATGATAGGTGCTCAAAAAACAAAAAAACTCAAAGCACCTTTTCTTCGACGGTTCCATCCAGTAAAATCTCCACCTCTTTATGCGGCACTTGATCTCGGAACAAATAATTGTCGTCTTCTTATCGCATCTCCCAGTAAACCTGGATATTTTCGTGTTGTTGATGCTTTTTCTCGTATTGTACGATTGGGAGAAGGTTTAATAAATAACGGTTTTCTTAATACACAAGCTATGGATCGTGCGATTGAAGCATTAAAGATTTGTCATTTAAAGCTAAAACAAAGGCATATTAAGCGTTATCGCTTGATTGCAACGGAAGCTTGTCGTTCTGCAGAAAATGGTAGACATTTTATTCAGCGTGTTTTGGAGGAGACAGGTCTTGAATTGGAAATTGTTGATCAGCAAACAGAAGCGCGTTTTGCTGTTACAGGGTGTAGTACACTTGTTGAACCAAATACTGACGCAATTGTGCTTTTTGATATTGGAGGAGGATCATCAGAAATTGTGCTACTTGATGTTTCTCAAAAGCGTTCTTTTCGTTTAGCTCGACAAATTATCGCTTGGACTTCTCTTCCTGTTGGTGTTGTTACGCTTGCTGAACGTTTTGGAGGGAATGATATTAGCTTAGACGATTTTGAAAAAATGAAAAGTTATGTGCGAGGGTTATTAAATAATTTTTCAGATCGTCATAAATTAGGAGAGTTAGCACAAGGTTCGAAGTTTCATCTTTTGGGAACCTCCGGTACGGTTACAACTTTAGCAGGAATGTATCTTAATTTAGAGCGTTATGATAGGAAAAAAGTGGATGGCATTTGGATGAATGATGCAGACATTACACTTATGACACAACGCCTATTATCATGGGATATAGAAAAACGTGTCATAAGTCCTTTTATTGGACGCGAGAGAGCAGATTTAGTTTTAGCTGGTTGTGCAATTTTAGATGTTATTCGGGAAGTTTGGCCAAGTCAGCGTTTAAGAGTTGCTGATCGTGGATTAAGGGAAGGAATTTTGATAGAGCTGATGTTACGCGATGGAGTATGGTGTCGTCATAGAAAGAGCAGAGATTTCAAGCGTTAGAGAATTAAATATGGAGACAATGAATAACGATGAAAAAAATAACAAAAACACCGAGAGGTGGCTATGGAGGCTCAGGGTCACATGAATTATATCAGCGCGTAAAAAAGAAAGCAGGAACCATTAAAGCTTCATCACGACGATGGTTAGAGAGGCATCTGAATGATCCTTATGTCCATCAATCAAAAGTAGATGGTTATCGTTCGCGTGCGGCTTATAAACTCATTGAAATTAATGAGCGCTATAGGTTTTTGAAAAAAGGTCAAAAGGTTATTGATCTAGGAGCAGCACCTGGGGGGTGGTGTCAAGTGGCTGAGCGTATAGTAGGGTCAAGTGATGAAGATCCTAGCGTTGTTGGTATTGATTATTTACATGTTGATCCATTACCTAGAGTTGCCATGTTGGAAATGGATTTTTTGCATACAGATGCACAGCAGAAATTAATTGAAACTTTAGGGACAAAACCGGATGTGGTTCTTTCTGATATGGCAGCGCCAACAACAGGTCATCGTCAGACGGATCATTTAAGAACGATTTATTTATGTGAAGTTGCGGCTGATTTTGCTCTTTCGGTTCTCAAGCCTGGGGGATATTTTTTAGTAAAGGCTTTTCAAGGGGGAGCAGAAAACACTCTTCTTGCAAGATTAAAACAGCATTTTAAAAAAGTCTACCATGTTAAACCACCCGCAAGCCGATCAGAATCAGTAGAGCTTTATCTTCTAGCGCTTGAATTTAAGGGAAAAAATACAAGAATAGCACCTTCTTTTAAGAAGACTTAACTTTACTTAACCTATTTAAATGTGATGATTTTTTTCTCAAAGAGTTATCAGCGATAGCGACAGTTTTTCTGTTATCAATGATGAAAAACTGGTAAAATTAATGTATTGCCTATAGAGGTAGAGAGATTGATTCCTCAGTGAGTGTTTCCAATGAAATTTCTTGATCAAGCTAAAGTTTATATTCGTTCTGGTAATGGAGGTTCTGGAGCAGTATCATTTCGCCGTGAAAAATTCATAGAATTTGGGGGGACTGATGGAGGGAATGGAGGACGGGGTGGTGATGTCTGGGCTCTTGTTGTTGATGGGCTTAACACGCTGATTGATTATCGCTACCAACAGCATTTTAAAGCAAAAACAGGGGGACATGGCAAGGGGCGTAATATGACGGGTGAGAAGGGTGATGATGTCATCCTTAAAGTTCCGGTTGGGACGCAAATTTTTGAAGAAGATAATACAACGTTAATATGTGATTTAACGGAAGTGGGACAGCGCTATCGCCTTGCAAAAGGAGGGAATGGCGGTTTTGGCAATCTTCACTTTACAACATCGACAAATCGGGCACCGCGTCGTGCAAATCCAGGTTTGGCTGGAGAAGAGCGTGCAATATGGCTTCGTTTGAAGTTAATTGCTGATGCGGGGCTTGTTGGTTTACCAAATGCCGGAAAATCAACTTTTTTAGCTTCTGTAACGGCGGCAAAGCCAAAAGTTGCAGATTATCCTTTTACTACTCTACATCCTCATCTTGGTGTTGTACGAATTGATGGTCGTGAATTTGTTTTGGCTGATATTCCGGGGTTAATCGAAGGAGCCCATGAAGGGGTGGGAATTGGAGACCGTTTTTTAGGACATGTGGAACGTTGTCGTGTCCTCCTTCATTTGATTTCTGCTCAAGAAGAAGATGTTGCAAAAGCATATCAAATTGTGCGTCGTGAACTTGAGGCATATGGAAATAATCTAAGTGATAAAACTGAAATTATTGCTTTAAGCCAGATAGATACGCTAACGATTGAAGAGCGTAAAACGAAACAGGAAGCTTTGCAAAGAGCTGCGGATCAACCTGTTATGATGTTTTCTGCCGTTAGCCGCGAAGGTTTAGAAAATGTGCTGCGTGCTGGTGCACATATTATTGAAATGTCACGCAAAGAGGAGATTAGTGGGGATAGCAAGGTTGATTGAGATGGCTGTTGGATCGCAAAAACTTACACACTATAAACGTATTGTGGTCAAGATTGGATCTGCCCTTTTGGTTGATCCTCAGGCAGGTTTACGGGTTGAATGGCTTAAAAGCTTGATTAGTGATGTTGTTGAATTGCACAAAAAAGGTGTAGAGATATTGTTGGTGTCTTCAGGTGCTATTGCTTTAGGAAGGACATTGCTACAGCTTCCTAAGGGGGCTTTGAAATTGGAAGAAAGCCAGGCATGTGCTGCTTTGGGGCAAATTGAGTTAGCTAAAACCTATGGTGATGCGCTTGCTCAACATGGGCTCAAAACAGGCCAAATTTTGCTCACTTTATTTGATACGGAAGAGCGAAGGCGTTATCTCAATGCACGTGCAACGATTAATGTACTTTTACGTTTTAGAGCAGTACCTGTTATTAATGAGAATGATACTGTTGCGACAAATGAAATTCGTTATGGTGATAATGATCGTTTAGCTGCACGTGTGGCAACAATGATGGGGGCAGATCTTTTAATACTTTTATCTGATATTGATGGTCTTTATACAAAGTCTCCCCATAGTGATCCTACGGCTGAATTTATACCTTTTGTTGCATCCATTACGCATGATATCGAAAAAATGGCAGATGTTGCTGCTTCAGAGTTTTCACGGGGAGGAATGAAGACTAAGCTTGAAGCCGGAAAAATAGCTAATGCTGCTGGAACGGCGATGATTATCACCTCAGGCAAGCGTATGAATCCTCTTGCTGCAATTGACAAAGGTGAACGCAAGAGTTTTTTTGCGGCAAGTAAGAAATCTGTCAATGCTTGGAAAACATGGATTTCTGGTCATTTAGATCCATCTGGTGTTTTGACGATTGATCAAGGAGCCATTAGGGCTCTTGAAACAGGAAAATCGTTATTAGCAGCAGGGGTTATTGGCGTTGAGGGAAATTTCCAGCGTGGGGATACGGTTGCAATTGTTGGTACAGATGGGGTTGAGATTGCGCGTGGACTTGTAAGCTATGACAAAGATGAGGCTGTACGCATTATAGGACATAAAAGTGAAGAAATTGAAGCTATTCTTGGGTATGAGGCGCGCTCTGCTATGGTGCATCGTAATGATATGATTGTACGTTGCTTGATCAATTCTGTTTAAAAAAGTTACTTTTGTTTTTATTGTTTTCGCAGAGTGGATAATACGATGACTTTAGAAGAACAAATGAAAGATATGGGACAAAAAGCACGCTATGCCGCTGCAGCGTTGGCCGTTGCTTCTTCTGAGCAAAAGAATAATGCATTAGAAATGATCGCTTTAAGTCTAGAGGCTCAGTCAGATAAAATTTTACGGGCGAATTGTCAAGATTTAGAGAATGCTGCTCAGAATAATTTGAAAGCTGCAATGATTGATCGGCTAAAATTAGATGACTTGCGTTTACGTGCAATGATAGACAGTGTTCGTCAAGTTGCTCGTTTATCTGATCCTGTTGGACAGGTTATGAGTGCGTGGAAACGTCCAAATGGGCTTCATATAAGTCGTGTACGAACACCTCTTGGTGTGATTGGCATTATTTATGAAAGTCGTCCCAATGTTACAGTTGATGCGAGTTCTTTGTGCTTAAAAGCAGGTAATGCTGCGATTTTGCGCGGTGGTTCGGATAGCTTTCATTCTTCTCATGCTCTTCATTTAGCTTTGGTACAAGGTTTAGAGCGCTCTGGTTTACCCAAAGATGCTATCCAAATGGTTGGAACGACAGATCGTGCTGCCGTTGGGGAAATGCTCAAAGGATTGGATGGAGCGATTGATGTGATCGTACCACGTGGTGGAAAGAGCCTTGTTGCCCGCGTTCAGTCTGATGCACGTGTTCCAATTTTTGCTCATTTGGAGGGACTTTGTCATATTTATATTGATAAATCGGCAGATTTAGATATGGCACGCAATATTGTTTTAAATGCAAAGCTGCGGCGAACAGGGATATGCGGTGCTGTTGAGACAGTTCTCATTGACAGCCAAGCATTAAAAAAGTTTCTTCCTGTTTTAACTGCTTTACAGGAGAAGGGATGTGAAATTCGCGCCACAGAAGATATTGTTTTTCTTATACCAGATGTCAAATTAGCTTCTGAAGAAGATTGGTCGCATGAATATCTTGATGCTATTCTTTCTGTTAAAACAGTTGAGGGTGTTGAGGGAGCCATTGCTCATATCAAGCGTTATTCATCAGGACATACGGAATCGATTATTGCTGAGGATTTGGAAGTGGTGAAGAATTTTTTTAATCATTTAGATTCAGCTATTTTGCTGCACAATGCATCTACACAATTTGCTGATGGAGGTGAATTTGGTTTTGGAATGGAAATTGGTATCGCAACAGGAAAAATGCATGCACGTGGTCCCATAGGTGTTGAACAGCTAACATCATTTCAATATCACGTTAAAGGAAATGGTCAGGTTAGAGCTTGAGAACATTATTTTTTCCATGGAAAAATTGTATGCCACATGTTGAAAGATCTAATGTTGTGGGTCTTTTTGGTGGTTCCTTTAATCCACCGCATGCGGGGCATCTTCTTGTTGCAAAAATTGCCATTCGGCGTTTGCATCTTGATCAGTTATGGTGGATGATCACTCCAGGAAATCCTTTAAAGGATTGTACACAGTTGCTCTCTTTAGAGGAGAGAATGCAATTAAGTTTTAAACTTATTGACCATCCAAAAATTTGCTTAACAGGTTTTGAACAGGCTATAGGGAGTAAAGTATCAGTAGATACGATTTTTCATATTCTTACCCATTACAGTGGCGTAAATTTTGTATGGATTATGGGGGCAGATAGTTTTGCGACGATACATCATTGGTATCGATGGCATGATATCGTCTCTATGCTTCCTATTGCGATTATTGATCGTCCTTTAGGAAATCGGTCAGCACTTTCTTCTCCTATGGCACATATTTATCGCCGTTTTCGTTTGGATGAGAGAGAAAGTAAGCGATTACCTTTTATCAAGCCACCAGTTTGGACTTATTTGCATGGACCTTTATCTTTTCAGTCTTCAACAAACCTTCGTTTGAAGAAGAATGATTTTTCTTGAACATTTCATAAGATTCTGCTTCTCTTTAGAGAAGTCTCTTTTTTAGATTCCACAACGATAAGAAAGGATATTGATCTGAAAAACGTTGCACACAAACACTCTTACAATATTATGCCTTCAAAAGAAAAAAAAGTTTTTTCTGTGAGTGAGAGTCTTGAAGTTATTCTCAAGAGTTTAGAAGATACAAAAGCAGAAGATATTGTTGCTATTGATATTCGAGGGAAGTCATCTTTGGCTGATTATATGGTCATAGCTTCAGCAAATTCGCAGCGTCATGTATCGTCTGTTGCTGATCATTTATTACATACTTGGAAAGATAGTGGGCAGGGGCTTGCGCGTGTAGAAGGGCTTGCTGGAGGTGACTGGGTATTGATTGATACAGGTGATATTATCATTCATCTTTTTCGTCCAGAAATTCGTCTTTTTTATAATTTAGAAAAAATATGGATGACGCCGGATTTAAACGATACGGCTTTGCTTCTCTTCGGAGATCATTAAAATGCAAATTTCTGTTTTTGCGGTTGGTCGTATGAAAAGTGGGGCGGAGCAAAAATTAGTTCAGCATTATTTGGATCGTTTTTCTAAAATTTCTGGAGATGTAGGCTTGCATTTAAAAAAGTTACAAGAGATACCAGAAAGTCGTGCTCAAACAGTTTGTCAACGTATGGATGAAGAGGGGAGAAAACTTATTGAATTTTTACCTGAAAAATGTCGATTAATTGTGTTAGATGAGCGTGGAGAATCGATTTCTTCAACTTCTTTTTCTGAAAAATTGAGGTGTTATCGTGATGAGGGCATTCGAGATGTCGTCATCGCTTTGGGAGGACCTGATGGGCATAATGAACAAATAAGGAAGCGTGCTGATTTTCTTTTATCTTTTGGTTTGATGACGTGGCCACATCAAATTGCACGTATTCTTCTTACAGAACAACTTTACCGCGCTGTAACAATTGAAAATAATCATCCGTATCATCGTTTTTAATATTTTTGTTCAATTTTTAGCACTTATTTATATGTTTATTAATATTGTTTTAGCTGACACCATTTAAAGCATCTCTAATGTATACGATGAGGTGTCATGGTTTTTGCAAATGAAAAAGCTTCTTCATAGAAAGATGCTATATTTATATGAGGAGTGCGTCATATTTGTCATTCTGCTCTTGAGTATGTTTTTTTGCTTTTCTGTATCGCATGCGGAAGAAATGAGGAGTACGGAAGTACATAAAGAATTGGGAGAAATTCGCCAAAATATTTCACTTTCGCGTGAGCGTGTTACTTTTCTTATGCATCAAGTTGAGCATTTAAAAAAAGATCAACGTGTTTTGAGTGATGCACTCATAAAGGCGGCTAAAGAAGAACGTATAGTAGCAGATGATATTGCTAAAAGGGAAGAAAAGCTTAAAAAAATGATAGAAAAGCGGGTACAAGTCTATCAAAGTTTAAAAAATCGTCGTGCTGAATTTGCGGAAGTTCTTGCAATTTTGGAACGTATGGGATTGAATCCGCCTCCTGCTCTTATGATACAGCCAGAAGACGCGTTGGCTTCTATACGTAGTTCTGTTTTATTAGGTACTGTTATTCCTCAGATGCAAGAGAAAACACGAGATTTAAAAGGGGAACTCAAGGAGTTGACCAATTTGAGTAATTCCATTACTACGGAATATACGGCATTAAAGACAAAACTGCAAAATCAAGCAGAGCAGCGAAAACGTCTAGAGCTTTTATTAGACCAAAAAAACAAACTACAAAAAAAATCAGAAAAAGAACTTACAGAACAGCAACAAAAAAATATTGCTCTTGCTAAAAAAGCGCAGTCTTTGGAAGAATTGATTTTAGAGCTCGATCGTCAGTCAAAACTTAGCTCTGATGCATCAGTACAGGTACGGAAAAGTTTACAATTGTTAGAACAGTCCAATTTTGAAAGCCGAAAAGGTTCTTTACTTTTTCCTGTTTCAGGAAAAAGAATACATCACTCTAACAAAAGTTCGCAGATTACGCGCTTTGGTGAAACGATAGAAACAGAGTCAGGAGCTGTTGTTATTTCACCTGTGGATGCTTTTGTTGCTTTTGCTGGGCCATTTCGTTCTTACGGACATTTAATCATTCTCAATGTTGGAAATGGTTATCATATCATTTTTACTGGAATGTCGAGAATTAATGTAAAACAGGGGCAGTTTGTTCTTTCAGGTGAGCCTCTGGGTATAATGGAGATGCAATTTATTTCAAACAGTGTTGCATTGGATATAGGAAAAACTTCTCCAATGCTTTACATTGAGTTTAGAAAGCAGGGAAAACCTGTAAATCCAACTCCTTGGTGGCAGACTGAAAAAATAAGAAGGAGCCAAAATGATTCGTAAAGTTATTCTTTTGGTCGCTGGGGTATTGCTCGGCGCCTGTTCAATGATTATGGTGCAGTCTGTTGCTGCGAATAATGAAGATAATGCATATAAAAAGCTAGCTATATTTGGCGATGTTTTTGAGCGTGTGCGTATGCAATACGTTACAGTTCCAGATGATAAAAAGCTTATTGAAAATGCTATCAATGGCATGCTCACATCACTGGACCCTCATTCATCTTATTTGAATGCTGAAGAAGCCAAGGATATGCGGGATTCTACGAAAGGAGAGTTCGGAGGTCTTGGTATTGAGGTCACTATGGAAAAAAACTTAATTAAAGTTGTTTCACCAATGGATGATACTCCCGCTTCAAAAGCAGGTATTCTAGCAGGAGACCTTATTTCAAAAATTGATGATGTACAAACGAATGGTCAAACATTGAATGAAGCTGTTAATAAGATGCGAGGTGCTCCTGGAACACCAATTACCTTAACAATTATTCGTTCTGGCGTTGATAAGCCATTTGAAGTGAAGATTGTTCGTGATATTATCAAAGTAAAAGCGGTGAAATATCGGGTTGAGGGTGATATTGGATATTTAAGAGTTATCCAGTTTTCTGAACAGACATTAAATAATCTTCTAGCGGCAATTAAAGATATCCAATCTAAAATTCCTGAAGATAAGCTAAAAGGTTACGTCCTTGATTTGCGGCTTAATCCGGGTGGGCTTTTAGATCAAGCTGTTAATGTTTCGAGTGCTTTTCTCAATAAAGGTGAAATTGTGTCGACTCGTGGGCGCAAAAAGAGTGATGTGACAAGATTTGATGCGAAGCCAGGTGATGTCATCAATGGAAAACCGCTCATTGTTCTTATTAATGGTGGTTCAGCAAGTGCTTCTGAAATTGTTGCGGGTGCATTGCAAGATCATCGTCGTGCAACAATTTTAGGGACGCAGTCTTTTGGTAAAGGATCTGTTCAAACAATTATTCCTTTGGGTGAAAATGGGGCTTTACGCTTAACAACAGCACTTTATTACACGCCATCAGGCACTTCTATTCAAGGAACAGGGATTACGCCTGATATTATTGTAGAGCAACCACTTCCTGAAAAATATAAAGGTTATGATGTAAAAGTTGGTGAGTCTGCATTAAAAGGACATATCAAAGGAAAACGAGAAAGTAATAAAGGATCTGGTTCAGCTGCTTTTGTTCCCAAAGACCCTAAAGATGATATTCAATTGAATGAGGCCTATAAACTGTTACGAGGTGAAATGGCAAATGCAGCATTTCCACCAGATCCCAATAAGGATGTGTTAAAGTGAGAATTGATATCTATAGCTTGCGATTTTGAGGAATATTAAATGGATGCAGATATTAATTTGAAGATTCTTCCATATCGCAAATGTGTTGGGATTGTTGTCTTTAATCATGAGGGGAAAGTGTGGGTTGGGCGTCGTTTAATGATGCCCATTCATGCAGATGCAGATATTGACATATCTCATCGTTGGCAGCTTCCTCAAGGAGGGATTGATGAAGATGAAAAACCATTAGATGCGGCATATCGTGAACTTTATGAAGAAACGGGTATTCGATCTGTAAAGTTGATTAAAGAAGCACAAAATTGGTTCCATTATGATTTTCCACAAGAACTTATTGGGTGCACATTAACAAATAAATATCGTGGGCAAATACAAAAATGGTTTGCTTTCCAGTTTACAGGAAAGCTTTCTGAAATTGCGATTAATCCGCCACCAGATGGCAATAAAGCAGAATTCGATCAATGGAAATGGATTGATCTAGAAACCCTTCCGTTGATTGCTGTTTCTTTTAAAAAGCACGTTTATACGAAAATTGTCAGCGAATTTCGAGGTAGCCTTAGACCATTATAAAAGCTATATGATTATGAGAAAGCTTTTTTTATTAAGATGCTTTATATTATAATAAATAATAAACATGTTTATCTTTTATGTAAAGAACAGGAATATAAAATGAAAAAGTTATTTAATTTACTTATAGTTTTTACTCTCTTGAGTATTTCATCTGTTGCATTTGCAACAAGTTCAAAGCCTCCTGCATCAAAAGATGCGGCAGCGACATTGCCAAATGGAGCTTCTTCTTTGACTGAAACCTACGGTTTGTGGACTATTAACTGTGGTATACAAGAAGGGAAAAGAATTTGTTTTATGCACCGTCAAGAAGTGAATGAGCAGGGGCGTGTTGTTGTGGCTATGGGACTTACTCTCGATGCTGAGGGTGTTGTATCTGGTAATTTAACAGTTCCTTTTGGCATTTTGGTTTCTAAGCCTGTTCGTTTACAAGTTGATGAGGGAAAAGCTGTTATCGAAACCGGTATCCGGACTTGTGTACCAGCAGGTTGTGTAGTTCCTGTCGTTTTTGACAAAAATCACGTAGCAGCTTTACGTTCTGGAAAAAAGTTAAAGTTGGCGATGACAATTGCTGCTGCAGGTGAACCAGCTTTGAATGATTTATTTGTTCAGCTAGATGGTTTTAGCAGTGCTCTTAATCGTTTGACTGCTTTGCAGAAATAATTTTAAAACTAAAAGCGGACTTTAAAAGGCCGCTTTTAGTTTGTTTGTTTTTTATAATTAATAATTAAAACGATGAGATTTAAGATTAATCCTATTAAGGAATATTCAGATTTTTTGCTGTTTCTTCTATTTTATGTGCTATTTTTAATTTTGATATTTGTTTTCTAACTGCATCGTCATTAAATAGAGAGATGAAGAATTTAGATGTCTGGTTTTTATTCAAGAAAAAAGAGTATTGAAATATAAAACCATTTTTTGATACACAGACCTGCTTTAATGAAGGTTTTCTATACGCTCTTCTGTTTCCTTGATTGAAAGGGATGACGCATGATTTATGCATTGCTTCGAACGATTGATTTGATTTTTGAGATTTATATTGATATTTTAATCGCTAGTGTCATTTTTTCTTGGCTTTATGTCTTTAATATCATAAATTCGCGCAATCGCTTTGTTGTTTTGATAGGAAGCTTTCTATATCGTCTTACAAATCCCATTCTAAGCCGTATCCGGCAAATTTTACCAAATTTTGGAACAATTGATATTTCACCTATTATAGTTTTTATTATTATTTATTTTATTCGTACTTTCATGTGGCGCGTTTACGCAAACATGTATTTATAGAAATATTACTTGAGGCGAATACATGTTTTATCAAGTTGATGAAAATAACTTGATTTTGTTTGTATATCTCATTCCTAAATCATCCGTTGACAAAATAATAGGGGTTGAATGTAGGGATGGTGAAAAACAATATCTGGTTATACGCCTTCGGGCTGTTCCTGAAGATGGAAAAGCGAATAAAGCTCTCATTAAATTTCTTGCGAAGCAGTGGAAAATCCCATCTTCTTCTATTTCTCTGAAAAGCGGCGCAATATCTCGCTACAAACAACTTTACTTTTCAACACATTTAGAAGAGCTAAAGCAGATATGGCAATCCTTTAGAGATTACATCTCGTAGAAAAAATAAATAACAAAGCCTATTTTTTTATAGGCTTTATTTTATTAAAATCGTTATACTTTTTTATTGCGCTCAACAGCTTGCTTAATTAATTCATGAGCAAAGTTTTTATCACGCCATCCTTCAATTTTAGCCCATTTTCCAGGTTCCAGATCTTTGTAATGCTTGAAGAAATGTTCAATTTGTTTGAGTGTAATCTCGGGCAGATCTGTATAGTCATGAATATTGATATAGCGTTTTGTTAATTTTGTAGTGGGAATGGCAATAATTTTTTCATCTTTACCACCATCATCTTCCATCATTAGAGCTCCGATGGGGCGAACATTGATAACACAACCAGGCATAAGTGGACGGGTATTACAGATAAGAACATCAATAGGATCACCATCATCTGAAAGCGTATGAGGGACAAAACCGTAATTTCCAGGATAAACCATTGATGTATGAAGAAAACGGTCAACAAATAATGCACCCGACTTTTTATCCATCTCATATTTTATTGGTTGACCACCAAGGGAGACTTCCACAATAACGTTAATATCTTCTGGTGGATTTTTGCCTACGGGTATTTCCTTAATATTCATAGAGACATCCTTTCTGGAATATAGTGAGGCTCAATACAATTAAATATTTTATAAATATTTTACCAAAGAGATTATGAAATTAACTTGAAATTGATGCACGTGCTTTTTCAAAACGTTTACGTTCATTAGGATCAAGATAGAGTTTGCGGAGACGAATATTTTTAGGGGTTACTTCCACAAGTTCATCATCTTGTATCCACGATAAGGCGCGTTCTAACGTCATTTTAATGGGAGGCGTTAGCTTTACGGCTTCATCTTTTCCGGAAGCGCGCATATTGGTGAGTTTTTTCCCTTTTAACACATTAACTTCTAAGTCATTATCTCGTGAGTGGATGCCAATAATCATACCTTGATAGACTTTCACACCCGCATCGATGATCATAGGTCCACGATCTTCAAGATTAAAAAGAGCATAAGCGACAGATTCACCGTTGTCATTTGAAATCATAACACCATTAACACGACCAGCAATGTCTCCTTTATAAGGTTCATAAGCATGGAAAAGGCGATTCATAATTGCTGTACCACGTGTGTCCGTTAAAAGTTCAGATTGATAACCGATGAGTCCTCGGGTTGGTGCATAAAAGACAAGGCGGACACGATTACCTCCAGAAGGACGTAACTCCACCATTTCGCCTTTACGTTCAGACATTTTTTGTACAACAGTACCGGAATATTCTTCATCAACATCGATAACAACTTCTTCGATTGGCTCAAGAGTTATTCCATTTTCATCTTTTTGCATAACAACACGTGGACGTGAAACACTAAGCTCAAATCCTTCACGGCGCATATTTTCAATAAGAACTGCAAGCTGTAATTCTCCTCGTCCTGAAACGTAGAAAGAATCTTTATCGGCTGATTCTTCAATTTTAAGAGCAACATTGCCTTCTGCTTCTTTTAACAATCGGTCACGAATGACACGACTAGTTACTTTATCGCCTTCAGTTCCAGCAAGGGGACTATCGTTGACGAGAAAACTCATAGTAACAGTAGGAGGATCAATTGGTTGGGCAGTAAGGGGTTCATTGACAGTAGGGTCACAGAAAGTATCAGCAACGGTACCTTTTTGTAGACCTGCAATCGCAACAATATCACCAGCACTTCCTTCTTCAATAGGTTGCCGTTCTAAGCCACGAAATGCTAAAATTTTTGAAATACGCCCAGTTTCTAAAAGTTTTCCATCTTGTCCAAGAACCTTGACATTTTGATTGGGTTTTAGAGAGCCAGAATGAATCCGTCCTGTAATAATTCGTCCCAAAAACGGATCCGCTTCAAGAATAGTTCCAATCATGCGAAACGGTCCTTCTGCTACACTAGGAGAAGGGACATGCTGCGTCACAAGATCAAATAAAGGACCTAATCCCTGATCTTTTGGTCCTTCAGGGGCTTCAGCCATCCATCCATCGCGTCCAGATCCATAAAGAATAGGAAAATCAAGCTGTTCATCGGTTGCATCAAGAGCAGCGAAAAGGTCAAAAACCTCATTGATGACTTCATCAACGCGTGCATCCGGTCGGTCAATTTTATTAATAGCAACAATAGGGCGCAATCCTACTTTCAATGCTTTGCCAACAACAAATTTTGTTTGTGGCATTGGTCCTTCAGCAGCATCAACAAGTACAATGGCTCCATCAACCATATTGAGGATGCGTTCAACTTCTCCACCAAAGTCGGCGTGTCCTGGTGTATCAACAATATTAATTCGAGTATCTTTCCAAACAACAGATGTCACTTTCGCTAGGATTGTAATTCCGCGTTCTTTCTCAATATCGTTTGAATCCATCATACGTTCGCTTGTACGCTGATTATCACGGAAGTTTCCTGATTGCTTGAGAAGCCCGTCTACAAGCGTTGTTTTCCCATGGTCAACGTGGGCAATGATGGCAATGTTACGCAATTGCATAAATTTTCTTCTTTTCGTTTAATGAAATTTCATTTGAGGCAAAGTCTTTACATTCTTTGCCTGACTATTAGAAAACCTTTTACATGTTTTTTTATAATTTTGGAAGATGGAGGCAATATTTTTATGGCAAAACTATTTATCCAAGTCTTTAAGGCTCTATTGAGCTTCAATTTCTGAAGCTTCGTAAAAGGATTTTTATAGTGCGTATGTTCTATTCTCGAGCTAAGAATTATCTCAAAAATCACAGTCAATTTGATTTTTATCAATATGACACAAGAAATTTATATGAATTCTTGTAAGAGTAAGTAAGTATAAAGCTAGCGGTATTGTTGTTGTTGTTTTGCAAAGAGATTGATAAAAATCCGGAATATCTCTCAATCCATAGCCAATTTATTGACAACTTTACAACATTTTTATTCTAAATAAAGCTTTTTCTTATTCTATAACTTGTCAATCAAAATCCAGATCTAATGCAACCGTGTATTTGAGGTAAATATTGAGACGATTAAGCATTTTATAAGAAGTTCTAGCTTTTGTATGCCAGATTAGGGCAAGAGTTATATCTGTTTTATTTATTTATGAAACCGGAATACAGTCTTATTTAGAAAAAATATGAAGGCATCCAAAGAAAATTCTTATCTTTGCCGTTAAGCCAAATTTATGATTTCAAAAGCATCTAAGCAATATCTTTAAACCATGGGGATAGTGCATTGCCTCACACTTTTGTTAATCGCATTCTCTAATAGGAGTATGCTTTTCATGCCAAACAGAACGCTTTAAACAGACTAGACTTGTTGTTGCATATTCATGTACTTAAGAGAGATTTTTGAACGTACACTACATCCATTTCATGATAGGGCTCATAAATGATATAATATACGCGAATAGTATACTATCAACACCGTTGTGAAGAAATATAAAGCCTATTGAGCATATCATTATTATTCTTTCTCAGCTGTCAATATTGCAACAGTTTTTGATGCGAGAGAGAGGATATAAGAAGTATTTAATTTTTTTCTTGAATAGTTTTTAGCTATACACCAATCCCGTTTGTGACAGGCAAGAAGATAACTTTGATTCATTTAATATGAGAAGCTTTATGATGAGGCAAATTTACGATATTCAGAGCTGTTATTCAATAAAATAATAAATTGTCTATAGAGCGGTGCGCTAGAAAATAAATTAATGGAGCTTATTCTCTTCTGGAAAGATCTTAGGTTACATGACAAAGTCTTTCCAGAAGAAAGAGTTTTTACTTTACATGTTTAAAGAAGAGTTCCTGACAAAATGATGGAAGCTACAGAAAAATAGATTATAATGCCCATGACATCTACTAAAGTTGCCACAAAAGGCGCAGAAGCACTTGCTGGATCAAATTTTAAACCTTTAAGAATAAAAGGCAGCATAGATCCAGAAAGAGAACCAAAGGTAACGATTCCGACTAAAGCTGTACCTACTGTTGTCGAAACAGCAATCCAATGTTGCCCATAGTCGTAGATACCGAATTGTTGCCAAAGAGCAATGCGCGTAATGCCAATAATTCCGAGTAAGAGACCAAGAGATAGTCCTGTTGGAATTTCACGAATGAACACTTTCCACCAGTCTTTCAACGTGAGTTCACGTAAAGCCAATGCACGGATAATAAGAGATGTAGCCTGTGAGCCGGAATTTCCTCCTGAGCTCATAATGAGAGGTATGAACAGTGTAAGAATAATCGCTTTTTCGAGTTCTGTTTCGAAATGTTGCATAGCACTTGCTGTCAGCATTTCACCGACAAAGAGTAAAGCGAGCCATCCGCCGCGTTTTTTCATCATTTCAGGAAACTTAATTTGCATATAGGGCTTATTAAGCGCTTCCATACCCCCAAATTTATAGGCATCTTCATTCATCTCATCAACCATAGTATCAAGCACGTCATCGACGGTTACAATGCCAATGACATGGTTACTTTCATCAACTACAGGCACAGAGAGAAGATCATGGCGCTGGAAAAGGCGTGCGATGTCTTCATGATGTGTGAAGGGCGATATTGTAATGGGCGAGTCATGGGTAGGGACATTAAGAATTTGTTCATCAGGTGAGGCAAGAATAAGGTTACGCAGTGAAACAGCTTTGAGAAGAATACCTGTTTTAGGGTCAATTACATAGCTGGTATAAACGGTTTCACGTGTTCGCTCGACCTCACGAATGTGATCCAAAGTTTTTTGTATAGTCCAGTTTGAAGGAACGGCTATAAATTCTGTTGTCATCAGTGCCCCTGCTGTATGATCAGGATAACTGGTAAGTTTTTTAAGTTCAGCGCGCGTTAAGGGGTTAAGCAAGGCATAAAGTCGTGTGCGGGTTTCTTTATCCATTTCTTGAAAGACGTCTGCAGCAGCATCGGCAGACATGCCATCAAGAATTTCAATAGCACGATTTATAGGGAGAAGTTCTAGGATAGAAGCAGGTTGCTCAAGCTCTGGTTTATCAAAAAGTTCGATAACATAATCAAGAGGCAGAAGACTAAGAATGGTTACACGTTCTATGATATCGAGGTCATTGATGATATCAATAGAGTCTGCAAAATGCTGATTTTTTAACTTTTCAGCGAGAGCTTCAGGAGAAAAATTTTTGAAGTCGAAGGTCGTTTTAATTTCAGTCATGATAAAGTACCTCCTGAAGAGTTGGAGAGTTGTAAATCTAGATAATAGATGAGATAAAAACAAAAGTTTATGGAAGATTTAAAAAAACTCCCCAGCTATATTCCCAATTGTTAATATTTGAAGTAAAGTCAAGGGTAAATTATAAGTTATAAACAAGTTTCTGAATCACTAAAACGAGAATACAGCTTAATTTGAGGATAATATAAAAACGTAAATGTAAAAATCAGTTCTGATTTTACCATCATTTCTTTAATGCAGTTTGCGACTTTCAAAAGAATCTACAGCAATATTTTATGAAAGAGTGGAGATTATGCTTTTCTCCAAGTGTTTTTGTTAATATGCAATTCTATTGTGATGTGCGAGCGAATAATCTTTATTGCTTCAATATAATATGGTTTGAAATGGAAGAGCTTTACGATTTTCAGGTTTTTTATTCAATAGCGTTTTGAAAGGTAGTTTAGAAACTCACGAAAATGTTATCAATTTGTGTCGTAAAGATAATTGTTACAGTTTAAATTTATAATGGAGACATAAAGTATTATGACAAAAGCAGCAGTGCTGGACTGGAAGGGATTTTCAGGTCTTCCTGATTTTTCTTCTATAAGTGATGAAGATTTTAAACCCGCTTTTGAACAGGCACTTCAAGAAGCAGAAGAAGAACTAGAGGCAATTGCGATGGTGCAAGAACCACCAACGCTTGAGAATTTTTTGCAGCCTTTTGAGCTTTGCGGCAAAGCGCTTGATCGTGTCTGTTCAATATTTTTCTTGCGCACCAGTGCTCATACGAATGTATTAATTCAACAGCTAGAGCAAGAGTTCGTTGTAAAACTTTCTCGTTATTCTTCAAAAATGATGATGGATGCACGGATATTTGCGAAAATAGATATGCTTTATAAACAGTCGCAGCTGGGCATATTTGAGAGTGAAACAACACGTGTTCTTGAATTATGGTGGAAAAAGTTTGTTTGTCATGGGGCAAAACTCGATGAAAAAGCTAAGAAACGGCTTTTGGAAATTAATGAAAGACTTGCTTTTTTAAATGCTACTTTTGGACAAAATGTCTTAAATGATGAAGCTGAATGGATTCTGTTTTTAAAACAGACCGACTTATCTGGTTTACCGAAAGATCTCATTGATTCAATGAAGGAAATTGCGTGTGAAAGAGGTAATGAAGAAGCGTATGCATTAACACTAGCACGTTCGATTGTTGAACCTTTTTTAAAATTCTCTGATCGTCGTGATTTGCGTGAGGTTGCATTCCAAGCTTGGGCTAAACGTGGTGAAAATAATAACAAGAATGATAATAAAACAATTATTGTAGAGATTGTTGCGCTTCGAGATGAGCAGGCTAAATTATTGGGATATAAATCTTTCGCAGATTTGAAGCTCGATAATACTATGGCTAAAAGTGTTGATTCCGTTATGGATTTGCTTATGCCTGTATGGGAGCGCGCAAGAGCGAAGGCTTCTACTGAGCAAATTGAATTACAAAATTTTGCCAACAATCAGGGCAGCAATGAATCTTTAGCTGCTTGGGATTGGCGTTATTATACTGAAAAACTTCGCACTGAAAAACTTTCTTTCGATAGCGCTGAGATTAAATATTATTTTCAGCTTGATCGTATGATTAAAGCGGCTTTTGGGGTAGCAGAAAAACTCTTTGGCATTACATTTGAAGAAAAAAACGCTGTTGCACTTTGGCATCCTGATGCACGTTTATGGGAAGTAAAAAAGTCTGATGGAAGTCTACTTGGGCATTTCATTGGCGATTATTTTGCACGTTCTTCAAAACGGTCCGGTGCGTGGATGAGTAGTTTGCAATCACAATATAAATTGGATGGCGGACAAAAGCCTATTATCTACAATGTTTGTAATTTTGCTAAACCTTCTAAAGGGGAGGTTGCTCTTTTATCACTTGATGATGCGCGTACGCTTTTCCACGAATTTGGGCATGCATTGCATGGTTTGCTTTCTGATGTCACATGGCCATCTGTATCGGGAACATCGGTTTCGCGTGATTTTGTTGAGCTGCCTTCTCAACTTTATGAACATTGGTTAACTGTACCAGAGATTTTACAAACTTATGCTACGCATGCAAAAACAGGACATCCTATGCCGCAAGTATTAATGGATAAGGTTTTGTCAGCACAGACATTTAATGCTGGCTTTGCAGCAGTTGAATTTACTTCATCAGCTCTTGTAGATATGGCTTTTCATAAAGGACAAACGGTAACTGATCCAACAGTGTTTGAACGCCAAGAATTAGAAAAGCTGCAAATGCCTGATACAATTATTATGCGCCATCGTCCTCCACATTTTACGCATATATTTTCAGGTGATGGTTACGCCGCTGGTTACTATTCTTATATGTGGTCGGAAGTCCTTGATGCTGATGCTTTTCAGGCTTTTGAAGAAACGGGAAATGTTTTTAATTCAGAGCTTGCTGATAAGTTGAAACGTTTTATTTACTCTGCTGGGGGAAGTCGTGATCCAGAGGAGCTTTATAAAGCTTTTCGGGGACGGATGCCTTTATCAGAGGCAATGATTAACAAACGTGGACTATAAGATATAACGGTATGGTTAATACCATGCCGTTTTCATATTATTCGAAAAATGCAGTTGTGATTTATGCAAAAATTCTCTTCATTATAGCTCTGTAAACAGTGTTTTTTACCTTATTCGCTTTTTGTTTATGGAGGAAATTAGAATTTGTCTTTTAAAGAGACATTATGGGAAAGAAAAATTATCAGCTCGATCTTTTTGATGCCCGTTTGGTGGAAACCATGATTTTTTTATAAAACTTGACTTTCGTTTGCCTAAAAGCTGAGTGTTTTGTTGTGCCATATCATCGAGGCTCATTGGAGGCTGACGCATAATATTACTCTGCTCTTTATTCTCTGATTCTTGTATAAGTTTTTGAATAGCTTGATCGGTTGAGTAAGGATTTTCATGAGAAAAGGCGTAAAAATTTAAAATATTTTTCAATGGTTTTTCTAAATAAGAGGCAAGTTTTTTCTTTCCTTCAGAGGTGAAATGCATGCCATTATTGGTGCGTAATTTGGTTATTTTTCCATTAATATCATAGCCTGAAAAAGAAAAATTTCCTTCTTCATCACTAAAGCTGCTCCAGATATCGAGGAAATATCCTCCTGCTGTTTCTGTTTCTTGTTTATAGAGCGCATTAAAAATTTTCATTTTTTGTGTCAAAAGGTCATTTCTAAAGGCAGGTTGACTTATCCATATCCATGATTTTCTAGAGGCATGAAGACTTTCAGCAATTTCGATAATTCTTTGTTTGTAGATGTGCATCCATTCTGATTGATCTGTGTTAATTGTGCTATAAGAGTCTGTGATTGGTTGATTATCATTTGCACCGATCATCATGATAATAACATCGGGGTTACTTTGATCAATGAGTTTAGAAATATTGCTTTGCCAAGAATAATAATCCGTTCGAACTAAGCCGGAAGCTGGCATTGTGTTGTTCATGATAACGATATCGCTATTATTTATAAAAAACTTCTTAAGTGCATCGGCAACAGCAGAAGCTGTAAAATCCCCTATGACAAGAATGCGCTTTGCATTCTCATTTTTTAGCTTTTGTATATTTTTTTGTGTTACGATCTTTTTTTGCGGCTTGTCTATTTTTTGTTCTATAATTTGCGGTGGTTGTTGCGTCTGTTTGTTATGTTGTGATAACCATTTGAAGAAGTTCGTTGCTTTACTTGGGGATGGCTGTATGATCCCCACAATAGAAAGTAAAACTAGCGATAATGTCAAGTATATCAGGCGAACAGAAGACAAAACCTTAGTCTCCATTATTGTTTGCGAAGGAGAAAAAGCACTTGAGATGACGGATATCCATTTGCTTTTAGACCGTGACGGAGCTGAAAGGCTTTAATTGCTTCGCGAGAAGCTGTTCCGATTTTTCCATCAACATTCCCTTTATAATAGCCCAGTGCACTTAAGCGAGATTGCAGTTCTTTGCATTCTTGGAAAGTAAGAGGTTGAAAAGGTCTTTGCCAATCATGTACCAATCTAGGATGTCCAGCGATGCGATCAGCTAGAAGAGCAACAGCAAACGCATAACGATCTGCATTATTATAATGTTTCAGAACAAAGAAATTTTTTGTGACTAAAAATATAGGTCCTTTTGCTCCATCTGGATATTTTAATATTGCTTGTTCAGCTAATGTAGGAAGAGGACGCCCATTTGCGTGTTTTACACCTAATTTTTTCCATTGTTCAAAGGAATACCACCCTTCAGGAAGGTTTTTCCCCTGCGGCACTTTTACCTCTACTCCCCAAATAAGATTAGGTTGCCAGCCATTTTTGTGGAGAAGGTTAGCAGCAGTAGCCAGAGCATCTGGAACAGAGTTCCAGATATCACGCCGTCCATCTTGGTCCATATCAACTGCATAGGCGAGATAACTGCTTGGAATAAATTGTGTATGCCCCAATGCACCGGCCCAAGATCCAGTGAGTTGAGAGCGTTTAATTTCGCCACTTTGTAGAATTTTCATAGCAGCAATCAGCTGTGTATATGCATATTTTGCACGTTTTTTATCAGCATAGGCTAGAGTTGCAAGAGAGCGAATGGTATCACGCATTACACTTTTATTGGCTAAAACTTTCCCATAGTTGCTTTCCATTGACCAAATAGCAAGCAGAATATTGCGGTCAACACCAAAACGTTTTTCAATTTGAAGAAGCCATTTGTTCCATTTTTGAGTTTGGCGCCGTCCTTCTACAATTGCAATATCATGGACGCGATTATCGAAATAGTTCCATGAAGGAGCAACAAATTCTGGTTGGTATGCGGCGCTTTTTAGAACTTCTGGATCAATGGCATTAACACCTTTAAATGCCATATGAAACGTAGAAGGGGTAATATTGTGAGCAATAGCTATTTTTTTAAATTCTTTAATCCAGTGTTTAAATCCGCTATCAGCATATGAAAGGGATATAAAAAACATAAAAAAAGCAGAAAAAATAACGGCAGAGACAGTGAAAAGAGTTCTCCAAGCTATTGACTTCTCTAAAAAAGAGAAAGTCTTCAATTCTGTTTTTTGCATTTTGAAATCCCCATTAATATTCAATTTATTAGATGTGCAATAACTTTATTTTGTATTTAGTTTAATTGATAATATGATCAAGAAGAGGAAAAAACTGAAATAAATAATTCGTTTAATCCTTTCAATAAATTCTCAGACTCTTTTTACATTTTTGATTGCCCATTATAATGATAATCAAAACAATAAGATATCTTTTTTACCATTTCGTAAAAACATATGATAAATAAAACAAAAAAGTTATATGAATTCATTGAGGAGGGTGAGTGTGCGTAAAATCCGGAAAGCAGTATTCCCAGTAGCAGGTCTTGGTACGCGTTTCCTTCCTGCGACAAAAACGATTCCTAAAGAAATGTTAACAGTTGTTGATAAACCTGTTATTCAATATGTTGTGGATGAGGCGAGGGAAGCTGGTATTGAGCATTTTATTTTTGTGACTGGACGTAACAAAGCAGTCATTGAGGATTATTTTGATGCGCAAGTTGAATTATACACGACACTTGCTGAATGTGGAAAGAAAGAAGATCTTGCACACTTATACCGTTTACAGCCATTACCAGGGTCAACTTCTTTCACTCGGCAACAGCAACCTTTGGGATTAGGGCATGCTCTTTGGTGCGCGCGTGAATTAGTTGCAGGGGAACCTTTTGCTTTATTATTACCCGATATGTTGATACAGGCGAAAAAGGGCTGTCTTTCTGAAATGATGAGCCTTTATGAAAAGGTGGGTGGGGGAAATATTATAGCAGTTCAGGAATGCGATCCTAGAGAAACACATAAATATGGTATTGTTGGGAAAGGCAAACAGATTGCAAATGGTTTTGAAATCACAAAAATGGTAGAGAAACCGGCACAAGGAACGGCACCATCAAATTTGTACATCAATGGACGTTATATTTTGCAGCCAGAAATTTTTAATATTCTTTCCACTCAAGAACGGGGAACAGGAAATGAAATTCAATTAACAGATGCTATGATACGGCTTTCAAATGAGCAAGATTTTTGGGGTTTGCAAGTAAAAGGGCGCACTTTTGATTGCGGTTCTAAAGCTGGTTTTATTGAAGCCAACGTTGCATTTTCTTTGGCACGCGCTGATATGCACAGCCACGTTTCTACTTCATTGAAAAATTTACTAGAAACCATTAATGTTGAAAAGTGATATAGATCTCTCACTTAATTTTATTGATCGAATTTGATTATGACAATACCGTCTCCTCATATGGCTTTGCAAGGTGCAGTTGCATCAGCGCTTAAAACACTTGCTAGTGAAAAGCAGGGGCTTGAAGCCCTTGAAAAAGCTCTTCTGGAAAGTCTTTCTTCTTCTTTTGAAGCGGCTGTTCAAACTATTAGAAATGCTCGTGGACATGTGGTCATTACTGGTCTTGGAAAAAGTGGTCATATAGGGACAAAAATTGCAGCAACCTTAGCCTCAACTGGAACACCTGCCTTTTTTGTGCACGCTGCAGAAGCCAATCATGGTGATCTTGGTATGATTGGTTCTGATGACGTTATTCTTGCTTTATCATGGTCTGGTGAAACTCAAGAGTTAAGTGGTATTATGAGTTATGCGGCGCGTTTTCGTATTCCTCTTATTGCGATGACATCAAGTAAGCACTCTGTGTTAGGACGACAAGCTGATATTGTGCTATTATTACCAAAGATAGAAGAGGCTTGCCCCTATGGTTTAGCCCCTACAACTTCAACAATTATGCAATTGGCAATGGGAGATGCATTAGCGGTTTCTCTTTTAGAAATGCGTGGTTTTACCGCAACGGATTTCAAAATATATCATCCTGGTGGCTCTCTTGGTGCAAGCCTTAAATACGTGTGTGATATTATGCATGAGGGTGATAATATTCCTTTGGTTATGCAGGGAACAGCTATGACTGAAGCGATGAATGTTTTGGTGGAAAAACATTTTGGTTGTGTTGGTGTTGTGAATCAAGAAGGTGAACTAATCGGAATTGTAACTGATGGCGATCTTGCACGTAACATTCATTTTAATTTATCAAAATTTAATGTTGACGAGGTGATGACCAAAGCTCCTAAAGTTGTAAAGCCAAATACACTTGTTGGTGCAGCAACAGCTTTTATTAATGATCATCAGATTGGTGCATTTTTTGTGGTTGAAGATAAAAAACCGATAGGAATTGTTCATTTTCATGATCTTTTGCGCATTGGCGCTGCTTAGATTAAGCTTCCCTATCAAATAAAATGTTATAGGTTGAAATAGATTGAATGATACAAAGTTACAATTTTATTGTGAGGTGGCTTTATTGATATTTTGTGGAAGAAAATGATTATTTTACGCATTTCATAATGTTTAAAAAATTCTCAGGGGCTAGATTATACTAGCCTCTTTGCGTATTTTAGAGAGGATTTTCTATCAGGAGGAGAAAGGATATCGCCTTCTGCTTAATGTATGTGCTCCCTCTGTTCTTAAGAGAGGTTTCCCTTGTACTTTGTTAAGATTTCCGCTTAAGGAAAAACTGTGCTCCTGTATGCGAGGTGCAGAGAAGTTGTGTGGCGTCATATGACATTGTACAATTGACTCTAGAAATTGTTCCACGGAGAATAGAGCGTATTTCAATTTCTATATTTTGGGCATTGAGATAATTATATGCTCCTTCTGATAGTTTTTCTTCTGTATCTGCTGCACGCGTTTCAAAAACACCATTGTGGAAAGAAGAAATAATACCATTCTCATCAACCCATTTTCCATCAATTCCAGTTGGCATATTTGAGTTATAATATCGCGAAAAGTTACAGGCACTTAACAGCAAGGCGGTAATTGTAAGACATAAAATATGATAGGGATGTTTCATTTATTGCACTCTATTTAGATTATTTTGCTCTCTAGTTTCTATAACATTATTAAATTACCCCATGAGTCAATATGAAAAATTTGATAAAAATCAATGAAAAAGCAAAAAAATGGAAAAAAATGCCTTAATGTTGTATTTAATTGACAGCTTGATGAAGTTCGTAAGTGAAACACAAGAGGTAAAATATTTCTTATGGTTTACAACAATTTTTATATTAAGCTGCTAAGTAGTCTCAAAGGAGATTATTGACATTATGGTTGGTCCCATTCTTGTTGCGAGTGAAGATTATGGAAGACGTATAGAACTTTCTTCTATGCTGCGAGGTTTTGGTTATCGTGTCATTGAAGCAGAAAATGGTCTCCGTACGATTGATCTTTTACACAGGCGTAAAAACATTGTGCTTGCACTCCTTGATGTTGTTATGAGTGATTTGAGTGTGAGCGATTTGATTAAAATGATTAGAGTTGCTGGTGTTTCTGTTCCTATTGTCGTTATAGCACAACAAGAGAATCAGCATTTACTCCAGAAAGCTTTAACAGCTGGAGCTATTGATTATTGGATCCATCCAGTAACATTATTACGCGTAAGAGTTACTTTGGATATCCTTGCTCTTATTTCTGCCTTGGAGCATGAGGTTCGAGATATTCGGCGAAAAAAAGAGAATCATTTACGGTTTTCTGATCTTTGCGTAAAAAGTAGAGCTATGCAGATAGTGTTAGAACAATCGAGACAAGCAGCAACTTCTTTACAGAATCTTTTGATAGAGGGGGAAGCTGGAACAGGACGTGAGACATTAGCTCGGATTATTCATCATGAGGGATTATTTTCGGAGGGTGTTTTTGTTCGCTTTCAATGTTCAGCCATCGTTGATCCAGAAGAAGAAAATCAGCAGTGGTTTAAAGAATTCCTACCATTGGTTTCTTCTCTTGAAAAAGGGACACTTTGCCTTTGTGATATTGATCGACTTGAGCCCATACAGCAAAAACGGTTTGCTCATTACCTTAAAGAAAGGGAAAGGGATAAAAAAGGAGATTTTTTTCCTTTTCGGATCATCGCTATTTCAACATCGCGTTTAAAGGACTTGGTTAATGAGAACTTTTTTTTGCATAGTTTGTTTGAACAATTTTCTCACTTGTCTATTAGCGTCCCTGCTTTACGAGAATTAAGGGATGATTTTCCAGAGATCACACAACGTTTGATTGATCGCATTATCACAGAAACAGGGCGATCACATGTCCATGGTTTAGCAGGCTCTGCTCTTTCCTTGCTTATGCAGTATGATTGGCCTGGCAATAGAAATGAGCTTGAAACCTTTTTATTTCGTGCGATTTTACTCAGTGAAGGACCGTTATTAACTGTTCGAGATTTTCCGCAATTAATGGGAAATTCATTAATGAATGTTCCCAATATCATTGAGGGTAATATGCAAGAAGATAATGAGCAAGAATCGATAAAATTTTTGAATACTGATGGGCATGTACGTACTTTTGCAGAGATGGAACATGATATTATAGAGAAAGCGATTAAACATTATAAAGGACATATGAGTGAGATTGCGCGCCGCCTTCATATTGGTCGCTCTACACTTTATAGAAAAATGGAAGAATTGAGAGCAATAAGAAATCAAGAACGAAAGTAAAATTCATAACAAATTTCTCTTCATGACAAGCATGCGTTTCAAAAAAATAGAGTGGATTTTGATAAAGTCCGTGGAGGAAGCTTAAGAAAACAATCATTTATTGTAAAATTTATCTATAGAGGATGATTTTGTAGATTTAAATCAAATATAAATTTTATGTGACTATTTTAATCGTTTGTTTCAATTTATACAATTTTATTTAAGTTTACATTTATTAAAAAAGAGAAGCATTTTTAAAAACTTTTAAATACTACCGCTAAAATTTTTGTATCATCAATATTAAATTTATACTCTCTTAAGCAAGAAGTGGCATTTTATTTGCTATACGATTAAGATAAAGTGATTAGTGTTATCGTTTGCATTACTGATGATGTGATAGTTTAAAATAGAAAGTTTACCCTCTTTGACTCTTTTACAGATTGTTATTGGTTTTGTCCTCTTTTTTTTTATTGCATCTATGTTGGCAATCTACACCTATGGGCGTTTTGTGAAAAATGCTAGGGGGCAATGTTCTTATGCGTTACCTATTCAGAAAGATGAAACTAAGCTTGATCGTATCGTCAGTCAATTAGCTGAGGAAGAAAATGGATTGGGGATTGATAAAGATGCCCTTTCCCTCATTATCAGCAATTTGGATGCGTTTTGTGTTCGTGCAATAGGAGCTGCAGAGGCTGGGCGTAGCCTTGATCTGATGTATTATATTTGGGATGATGATTTAACGGGGCGCCTATTATTAAGTGAAATAGTTGAGGCAGCTGATCGAGGGGTTCGGGTACGGCTTCTTTTGGATGATATTAATGCTCAGGCACGTGATCCAGCTTATATTGCGCTAGATAGACATCCTCATATTGAGGTGAGAATGTTTAATCCAGGGCGATCGCGTAAAGGTGGTTTACGCCGTGGTTTAGAAATTATATTACGGGCAATTACTGTAACACGTAGAATGCATAATAAAGCTTTTATTGTTGATGGCAGGGTCGCTTTTGTAGGAGGACGTAATCTTGCAGATTCTTATTTTGATGCTGGTAAAGAATCCCATTTTCGAGATTTAGATTTGATGTTAATCGGTCCTTCTGTTAAAAAGGTAGAAAGTATCTTTGATGATTTTTGGAATAGTGCTGTTGTTTTGCCAATTCATACTTTGGTTGTTCCTAAAAGCGCAAGTGATCTTAGCTATTGGAAAGATAAATTACGAAAGTTTCGTGATTCCAAGGTTGCAAAAGTTTATTTAGATTATGTCAAAGAGCACATTAACTTTAATTGTTTTATCCAAACAGGAAAGCGGTTATTTTTAGCAGACAAAGTTGTTGTTCTTTCTGACCCTCCAGAAAAAGCATTGCGTAAAAAAGCAAGCAATTGGCTTATGAAGGCACTTTCAAAGGTTATTGGAAATGCCAAAAAAACGGTTCAGATTACGTCACCTTATTTTGTTCCTGGTAAGGTTGGCACGCAGAATTTTAGTAATTTGGTTTCAAAGGGTGTTGATGTCAAAATTCTGACAAATTCTTTAGCTGCTACTGATGTAGCATTAGTGCATGGTGGTTATGTACCTTATCGTAAGGCATTGTTGAAAAGTGGTGTTAATCTTTATGAATTAAAAGCGGAAGGCAATACTCATGGGTTGCGATTGTTTCGATCGAGTAAGGCAAGTTTACATGCTAAAGCTTTTTTAATTGATCGTAAAACAGCTTTTATTGGATCTTTAAATTTTGATCCAAGATCAGCATCATTAAATACAGAAATGGGCATTCTTTTTGAATGTGCTCCCATTACAGCAAGATTAGATTTGTTGTTTTCTGAAGAAACCACAGGGGAAATGAGCTATCACCTGCGTCTTGGTGATAATAATCGTATTTATTGGGATTTTATTGAAAATGAAAAAAAATATAGCATTGACTATGAGCCAGAAAGTAATTTTTGGCGTCGCGCATTTGCAAAAATAATAAGTTGGTTACCTATTGAATCACAATTGTAAATTTTTATAAACCACACTTAAAAAAATATTTATTTTTCTTTTCATTTTGTTTGTAGCATGGCATAATTTTTTGCCAATCTACCATGTATGAGAACCGCAGTTGTATTTTAAAGCTTCTTGCGGTGTTTTATTATAAAAGGAATTTTGATATGGCAAAGATTGTTGAAACGGGGACAGGTGCATTGGCACTGACTTTTGATGATGTACTTTTACAACCCGGTCATTCTCTTGTTATGCCTAGTCAAGTGGATCTCAGTACGCGCATTGCAGCGGATATTAAGCTCAATTTGCCATTGCTTTCTGCGGCAATGGATACGGTAACAGAATCGCGTTTGGCAATTGCTATGGCTCAAGCTGGTGGTCTTGGGGTTATTCATCGTAATATGTCTCCTGCAGAGCAGGCAGAAGAAGTTCGCCAAGTAAAAAAGTTTGAATCTGGTATGGTTGTTAATCCAGTCACCATTGGACCAGATGCAACACTTGAAGAAGCAAAATCTTTGATGCGCTCTCATGGTATTTCCGGTATTCCGGTTGTTGAAAATGGTGCTAAAGGTGAAACTGCTGGACGGCTTGTTGGCATTTTGACAAATAGGGATGTGCGTTTTGCAACGGATCCCAAACAAAAAATTTATGAATTAATGACGCATGAAAATTTAATCACAGTGCGTGAAAATGTTCAACTCAATGAAGCGAAGTATCTTTTACACCATCATCGTATTGAAAAATTATTAGTTGTGGATGAACAGAATCGTTGTGTCGGACTGATAACAGTTAAGGATATTGAAAAAGCAAAATTAAATCCAAACGCTGCCAAAGATTCACAAGGTCGCTTGCGTGTTGCAGCTGCAAGTAGTGTAGGGAACGATGGGTTTGAGCGGGCTGAACAATTAATTGATGCAGGCGTTGATATTCTAGTAATTGATACTGCACATGGACATTCTCAGCGTGTATTAGACACTGTTGAGCGTATTAAAAAAATGACGTTTTCTCCAGCTATTATTGCTGGTAATGTGGCGACTGCTCAAGCAACACAGGCTTTGATTGACAGTGGTGCGGATGCTATAAAAGTTGGGATTGGTCCTGGTTCTATTTGCACAACGCGAATTGTTGCAGGTGTTGGTGTTCCTCAGCTTGCAGCCATTATGAATGCTGCAGAAGTTGCTGAAAAAGCGGGCATTCCCGTTATTGCTGATGGGGGGATAAAAGCTTCCGGTGATTTTGCTAAAGCCTTAGCAGGTGGGGCTTGTGCTGCTATGATTGGCTCTCTTTTAGCGGGTACAGAAGAAAGTCCTGGCGAAGTTTATCTTTATCAAGGACGATCCTTTAAAGCTTATCGCGGCATGGGATCTGTTGGTGCTATGGCACGAGGATCGGCAGATCGCTATTTTCAAGATGATGTTCGTGATGAACTTAAGTTAGTTCCTGAAGGTGTGGAGGGGCAGGTGGCTTATAAAGGTCCTATAGCATCAGTTCTACATCAGCTTGCTGGTGGACTTCGTGCTTCGATGGGGTATGTTGGAGCAAAAGATCTCGTAGAGTTTCGTGAAAAAGCAACGTTTGTACGTATTACGAATGCGGGACTCCATGAAAGTCATACGCATGATGTTTCTATCACACGAGAGAGTCCAAATTATCGTGGACCAGTTTAAAGATACAAGAGCCTAATATCATATTGCATAAATATAAAATTTTCCGAGAACAAGAAAGAGAGACTGCGCTTTTTTCTGTTTGTAATTTGGTGTAATAATCCCAAAAAGGAAAGAATTAGAGGTTAAAACTCTAATTCTTTCTGTTAAGACTATATGAAATAAGTTATATAAAATTAGAATTAACTTTTTGTTGTCTTCCGTCCAGTCTTTGACGCACGTTGGCGAGTGTTTGTCTGATCACTTTGGACGGATTTCTTTCCGTTGTTTGAGGGCATTGTATTATGACGGCTTTTAGACGAAGTTGTTTTTCCATTATTATAAGTCATTATTTTCTCCTTTAAAATTGTCTGGCAGTTGCCATTAGAGTAAAAACGGTCATGCCAAATAGTGGTTCCAAGCATTTTCTAAAAAGTTAATTTTTTGTTGAACGTAAGATGAACTTGTTTAATTTTATGAGAAGATTTTTTCTATTTTTTCAGAAGGATAGCCATATAAAGATGGGAGATATTTGATTTTTTTCTATTGTTCAGACAATCCTCGTAAATTTTATTTTACGCAAATAAATTAAAGAGTTTGGTTTTTTCGTAATGCATGGCGGAAATAAGTTCTTTATGGATGGCTACGTATCTTTTAGCATAAGAGGTAGAAGGATAAAAAGCGAATGGGCAGAAGATGAAAGGAAAAATTTAAATACTCTAAATTGGATCTTATAAAAAAGTATGATCAGATCATTTTAATATTGAATGTAAATTTTTTATGGCTTTGAGAAGGTTTCATTGGCAAGAAGGCGATAATATTATTTTTTTAGATGATTTAAAATTTTATTATTTTAATGGGAGAAATGAATGCGATTAGGTGGGCGTTTGCAAGCAGCAATAGATGTTCTCACAGAGATAGAAGTGAAGCATCGCCCAGTAGGAGAAGCTTTAAAGGATTGGGGTCTTTCTCATCGCTTTGCTGGAGCAGGTGATCGTGCAGCTATTGGTACAATCGTTTATGATGTTTTAAGACGACGTTATTCTTTACAATGGCGTATGGAGAGTGATGATATCCGAGATATCGTTTTTGGTGCCTTATTAGATTCTGAAAAAATGACGCTGGAGCAAATTGACGGTGAATTGGCAGAAGATCGGTTTGCACCGCAGTTATTAGGGGCTAAACAGCGTAAATCGTGGCAAGGTCAGCAATTAGTGGATGCTCCAGACTATATTCGTGGTGATATTCCGCAATGGTGTCAAGCGCATCTGCGTCCTTTATTTGGTGATAATTGGATCACTGAAGCGGCTGCGTTAGCAACGCGTCCTTCTTTAGACCTACGGGTAAATAACCTAAAGGCAACACCAGAAAAGGTGCTGAAAGAATTAGCAAAAACCAAACTTAAATCTTTTCCATGGTTTGGGCAAGCTTTAAGAATTGCACCGATTGAAAAGTTTAATCGTCATCCCAATGTTCAAGTGGAACCAGCTTTTCAAAAAGGACACTTTGAAATACAGGATTTAGGATCTCAAATTGTTGCTCACCTTGTGGAAGCGCAAGAGAGCATGCAGGTATTAGATTATTGTGCAGGTGCTGGGGGCAAAACATTAGCTTTAGCTTCCGATATGAACAATCGTGGGCAAATTTATGCTTATGATTTTGATAAAGCGCGCTTAGCTCCTATTTTTGATCGTCTTCGACGCGCTGGTGTTCGTAATGTACAAACACGAGCACAAAAAGAAGAATTGAAGCCATTAATAGGCCAGATGGATAGAGTTCTACTAGATGCACCATGTAGTGGGACAGGAACATGGCGTCGTCGTCCAGATGCGAAATGGCGTTTAACATTAGTACAGGTGAAACAACGCCAAACAGAACAGAGGGATATTTTGAATGAAGCGATAGCTTATCTTAAGCCAAATGGGCGCCTAATCTATATTACCTGTTCTCTTTTTACAGATGAAAATGAGGAACAAATTTCCCATTTCCTTCAACAACATTCTCATTTTTCTCCAATAGATATGCCAGCGCTTTGGCAGAAACATTTTAGTTTTTCTCCTGTGCAACCAGTTTTTTCAAATTATGGACTTACTTTGTCGCCGGCCACAACACAAACAGATGGGTTCTTTTTATCTGTGTTGCAAAAAAAACATTGATCCATATTCTTACACTTTTTATCATAAACTTTACGAGAATAATCTTTTTCTTAAGAAAACAGGCTTGTGAAAAGAGAAAGATTGAATCATAACTCTCATGAGTTTTCTTTTACAATTGTTGATTGGTTTTCTATGAGCATATCACATCCAGACACTGTTCTTATTATTGACTTTGGTTCACAAGTTACACAACTTATTGCACGACGGGTACGAGCAATGGGAGTGTATTGTGAAATTACTCCTTTTCAATTGGCTTTAGAAGCTGTGCGCCGCATAAATCCTAAAGCTATTATTTTATCAGGGAGTCCTTATTCCGTTATTGATGAGGGCTCTCCGCGTGCTCCAATGGAAATTTTTGAGGCGGGTGTTCCGATTTTGGGCATTTGCTATGGTGAACAAGTCATGTGTGTTCAGCTTGGAGGAAAGGTTGAAGCTGGACATGAGCGTGAATTTGGGCGTGCTTTTTTGGAAGTTCAAGAAGAGAGTGCCCTTTTTGATGGAGTGTGGGAAAAAGGTTCTCGTTATCAAGTATGGATGAGCCATGGTGACCGTGTGGCAGCTTTACCAGAAGGTTTTCGTGTCATAGGAACCTCAAAAGGAGCTCCCTATGCGGCTATTGCTGATGAGAAAAGATATTTTTATGCGGTACAGTTTCATCCTGAAGTTATCCATACACCGGATGGTACAAAACTTTTGCAAAAGTTTGTTCATAAGATCTCTGCTATTAAAGGCAATTGGTCAATGGCTTCTTATCGTGAGCAGGCAATTGCTACGATACGACAAAAAGTTGGGAAAAGTCGTGTGATTTGTGGTCTTTCAGGGGGAGTGGATTCATCTGTTGTAGCGGTACTCCTTCATGAAGCCATAGGAGATCAACTGACATGCATTTTGGTAGACCATGGGCTGATGCGCAAGAATGAAGCTGAAGAAGTTCTCACGCTCTTTCGTGATCATTATAATATAGAGCTTATTCACGTTAATGCTGCCGATATATTTCTTAATGCTTTAGAAGGTGAGACAGATCCAGAAAAAAAGCGCAAAACGATTGGTCGCCTTTTTATTGAAGTTTTCGAAGAAGAAACTAAAAAAATAGGAGGTGCAGAGTTTTTAGCACAAGGAACACTTTATCCAGATGTTATTGAGAGTGTGTCTGCTATTGGTGAAACGGTAACCATTAAAAGCCATCATAATGTGGGGGGGCTACCAGAACAGATGAATATGAAACTTGTAGAACCGTTGCGTGAGCTCTTTAAGGATGAGGTTCGCTTGCTAGGGCGAGAGTTAGGATTACCGGAGCAGTTTATTGGTCGCCATCCTTTTCCAGGTCCCGGTCTTGCAATTCGCTGTCCAGGTACTGTGACCCGTGAAAAATTAGAAATTTTACGTGAAGCAGATGCTATCTACCTTGAGGAAATCCATAAAGCTGGTCTTTATGACGAAATTTGGCAAGCTTTTGCTGTTCTTCTTCCTGTTCAAACTGTTGGCGTGATGGGGGATGATCGCACTTATGAATTTGTTTGTGCTCTTCGCGCCGTCACATCTGTAGATGGAATGACTGCTGATTTTTATCCCTATGATATGGCGTTTTTAAGTAAGACAGCAGCACGTATTATTAACGAAGTTAGAGGGATTAATCGTGTTGTATATGATGTAACCTCAAAACCTCCTAGTACTATTGAATGGGAATAATTAAAATGAAGGATAAGTTTTTTAAGAATAAAATATGACTGAGGGTTTGATATTCGAGAAGTGTAGAAAAAATCATTTAAAAATGATTGTGTATTTTCATATGATATAAGCCTTTATCTGACAATCTGTACGTCAATATCGTTTAAAATTGAGAAGTGTGGGATTTTGCATGTCTGAGAAAAAAATTGTTGCACACCGTGGAGGAGCTCATCTTTATCCTGAAAATACCCTTTCGGCATTTAATAATGCTATAGCGTTAGGTGTTGATGAAGTTGAATGCGACGTTCATTTGCTAAAAAGCGGTGAAGTGGTTGTCTTTCACGACTTCCGTCTAGACCAATTGGTTGGAAAAAAGGGGTATATTCATGACATTGATAATGAAACACGCAAACAACTCTGCGTAAAAGGAAGCCAAGAAGCACCTCCCTTATTAGAAGAAGTGCTTGATCTTTTAGCACCAACGAATGTTGCATTGCATCTTGAAATCAAGACATGCGGTGAAGTGGAGCGCGAAACAATATTATCCCAAAAAGCGCTTGCGCTAATAAAAAGCCGAAATTTATCAGAACGGGTTTCTGCAATTAGTTTTGATCCTTTTATCCTTCGTCCTTTTATTGAAGCAGGAATACCATCTGGTCCATGTGTTGATAATTTTGAAGGTGATATGTACCGTCATTTTTCTGAATGGAAGCAATTAGGTTATTCTGACCTAAGTTTAGATGGCTCTATTGTTTCACAGAACTTTATTGAATCAGCTCTTGAGGCTGGTTTTACTGTAGGGGTATGGACAATTAATGGAAAAGCTCGGTTATCATATTGGCTTGATATGCCTGTACATTATATTACGACAGATCAACCTGATCTCGCATTGCAATTGTGTGCACAAAGGTAAAAATACATCAACACAAAAGGAACTATATATCTTCATAAAGTTAGCGTAATGAAAGAAGAAAAATTATCTAATATATAACAATAATACATTGATTTATAATGATAATTAATATTTTACTCATGTGAGTAAGAGACCTTAATACGTAAGATTCTCTTATTTCAAATATTTTTACAATGAATCAATCAAAATCATTTGTTTGAACATTACAAGTAGGGTTGGTGTGTGGATAAAAAATAATTGAGAAAAGAATAAAAATATTCATTTAACGTATTTCAAATGCAAGGCTTATTAAGCATTAGGGTCTCATATGATGATGTCGTTTTGCACTTTTATGAAGTGTAAAAATGATGGCATACAAAAAGTCTTATATACTTTAATGGAGAGGCTTTATGTCTTATTTTACAGGTTCTATCATGAAATGTAGATGTATTGAAAGATTTTTTAACAGCATGGAAATTGGTCATACAGTGTCATTTTGTTTTGCATGAGGGGTGTGATCTTGTTACAGGGAAAGAGACTATTAAGCGCTTCAAAATGATTTTCTTAATTTTAAAAAAATTCTATTTGTCTCTTCTTTAAATTCAGTAGCAACATCGTGTTAAAGTTATAAGCCGAAAGTTATAAGACAAATAATAAAAGAATAAACAATTCTTTTTAAAAAAGTAAATCCAGATATTAAAATAGTCATTGAATGATATTTACGATCCATATCTTTTTACCAAGTGGCTTTGCTTATTTAAGCCATCTCACTTTTTTCAGATAGTTACAAACGCGTATTTCGTGAATATATAAGAAAGCTTATAAAAGAAAATAAATAAATTTAAATAAATTCATTTGACCTTTAGGTGGTTCCTGTTTAAATGAGAGAATATGTTTCTGAAATAAAACTGTCATAGCATGTTCATGTGTAATACTATAAATTTAGGGGGTAGTTTGTATTCCATCACTTCAGAAAGGGTGAAGCATGAGTCGTTTTTATCTTTCCATAGCGGCCACGGTTGCTATCATAATGTCCACAGCGGGGATGACAGAAAGTTTTGCACAGACAAAAATCAGCTTTTGGCATTCTATGAGTGGTGAATTAGGAAAGCAAACTGAAAGTCTCATTAACGATTTTAATGCAAGTCAATCTGAGTATAAAGTTGTTTCTTCATTTCGCGGTGAATATGAAGAGGGATTGATTTCACTCATTGCAGCATTTCGTGGAAAGAAACAGCCAGTACTTGCTCAAATTTATGACGTTGGTACTGGAACTATGATGGCTGCAAAAGGCGCAATCTACCCATTTTATCAACTTATGGCTGATACAAAACAAGAATTTGATCCTACAGATTATTTCCCTGTTATTAGTGGTTATTACTCCGATGAACAGGGACGTATCGTCTCTATGCCATTTAATATTTCAACACCCATCCTTTATTATAACAAAGATATCTTTAAAAAAGCAGGGCTTGATCCAGAACAGCCTCCTAGAACGTGGCAAGATATAGAAAACTTTTCCAAGAAAATTCTTGAGACTAAAGCGGCAAATTGTGGTTTTACAATGGCTTATGCCGCTCAATGGATTGGTATAGAAAATTTTTCAGCGTTGCATAATGTTCCTTTTGGAACGAAGGAAAATGGCTTTAAAGGACTTGATTCAGAACTTACATTTAATGGACCTTTACAAGTGCGTATGTGGGCTGACCTGAAAAAGTGGTCTGATCAAGGTATTTTCCGTTATGGTGGTCCAGCAGGTGCATTAGATTCAACACCAATGTTTATGGCACAAAATTGTGCAATTTTTATGCAATCTTCAGGATCACATGCTGGGATTGTTTCTGAAGCTCAGTTTAATGTGGGGGTTGGTATGCTACCGTACTATAAGGATACAGAAGGAGCACCACAAAATTCAGTTATTGGGGGAGCTTCTATTTGGGCGTTTAAGGGCCATACTCCAAAGGAATATGCAGGGGCAGCCGCTTTTCTTAAATTTCTTTCAAAAACAGAAAATCAAGCAAAGTGGCATCAGGAAACAGGTTATCTCCCAACCACAAAAGCGACTTATGAATTGAGCAAAAAACAACATTTCTATGAAAAAACGCCAGGTGCGGATATAGCTATCAAACAGATTAATCTTAATCCACCAACAGTTAACTCAAAAGGGATAAGATTTGGTAATTTACCACAAATTCGTGCCATTCTTGATCAAGAGTTGGAAGCTGTTCTTAGTGGTTCAAAAACGCCGAAAGATGGTTTAGATGAGACCGTTGAACGTGGAAATAAACTCTTGCGTGAATTTGAAAGATCTAATCATTAATTTCGTTTTATTGTTAAACATTAAAGACTCAACAAAAACGGTTGAGTCCTTTTTGTTTACTTTTTTAAAGTCTCTACATTTAAAGAGCCCTACGAATGCAAGAAAAACATGCATATTTTAAAAATAGTCTACTTTCTTACGGACTGCTTTTTCCTCAGCTTCTTGTGACTTTTTTGTTTTTCTTTTGGCCTGCTGCTCAAGCAATAAAATCATCTTTTGAGCGTGAAGACCCTTTTGGCTTTACAACAACCTTTATTGGTTTTGAGAATTATCTAACCGTTCTTTCTGATCCTACATATCGGCAATCGCTTCTTACAACCGCAGTATTTTCCATCTCAGTTACTGTCGCTTCAATGACAATATCACTTCTCTTAGCTGTCTGTGTTGATCGTGTCATCCGTGCAAAAAAGGCTTATACAATGCTTTTGCTCTGGCCCTATGCTGTTGCTCCAGTATTGGCAGGTATATTGTGGCTGTTTATCTTTCATCCCACCATCGGAATTATCCCTTTTTTTCTCGAGAAAATAGGGGTGCTATGGAATTATCGTATTAATGGCACTCAAGCAATGATTCTTATTGTCATTGCGGCTAGTTGGAAACAAATTTCTTACAATTTTCTCTTTTTTCTTACAGGTCTTCAGTCTGTTCCGCGTTCTCAAATAGAAGCAGCCGCCATTGATGGTGCTGGTCCCTTTAAACGATTTTGGACAGTGGTTTTCCCGCAAATTTCACCAACGACGTTTTTCCTTCTTATTGTCAATGTCAATTATGTTATGTTTGATACTTTTGGTATTATTGATAATACAACTTCTGGAGGTCCTGCGCGTGCAACGAGCATCCTCGTCTATAAAGTATATGACGATGGCTTTAGAAATCAAATAATCGGTGCATCAGCAGCACAATCAACAATATTGATGTTGATGGTTATTGTCTTAACGTTTATCCAGTTTCGCTGGATTGAGCGCCGTGTACAATATTAGGAAACAAATTATGGTTGAAAATCGCCCTGTTTTGAAATTTCTAACCCATATTACTCTTATTGTTGGTATTATCATTATTTGCTTTCCAGTTTATGTTGCTATCATTGCATCAACTCATAGTTCAGCAGCATTTAACTCAGGAACACTTCCTCTTTTGCCTGGGAAATATGCTCTGGAAAATTATAAAACAATCTTTGGTGATGGCCTTGCACAGCTGGGTTTGCCCAACCTCTGGCCACTCTTAATGAATTCATTCATTATGGCTCTTGGGATTAGCGTTGGAAAAATTATTATTTCACTTTTGTCTGCTTATGCAATTATTTACATGCGCTTTCCCTTCCGAAAAACTGCTTTTGTTCTTATTTTTGTTACATTGATGCTCCCTGTCGAAGTTCGTATTCTTCCAACCTATGAGATTGTTGCGAAATTGGGGATGGTTAACACCTATAGTGGAATGATTATTCCACTTATTGCATCTGCAACCGCTACATTTTTATTTCGCCAGTTTTTTTTGACTGTTCCAGATGAACTCTTAGAGGCGGCACGTGTTGATGGTGCAGGTCCAGTTAAATTTTTTAAGGATATTCTTCTTCCTCTTAGTAAAAGCAATATCGCTGCTTTATTTATCATTATGTTCATTTATGGATGGATACAATATCTCTGGCCTCTTATCATCACAACGGATCAAAATCATCAAACGATCCTTATTATTTTAAAACAGCTTATTGTCGAATCACTTCAACATGATCCTCAATGGAATATACTCATGGCAGTATCGGTTGTTGCCATGGTTCCCCCTGTTCTTGTTGTTATCTTCATGCAGCGGCTTTTTATCAAAGGCCTTATTGAAACGGAGAAGTAATTGTGGCCATAATCCAGTTATCAAATATAAAAAAACAGTATGACAACGGCATTCTGGTCATTGATGATTTAAATTTAACTGTTGCCGATAAAGAACTTCTTGTTCTTGTCGGTCCTTCAGGGTGCGGAAAATCGACCTTATTACGTATTATAGCAGGACTTGAACAAGTTACTTCAGGTGAATTATGCATTGATAACGAATGTATCAATGATCGTGAACCAGCTGATCGTGATATCGCTATGGTTTTTCAAAATTATGCCCTTTATCCCCATATGACAGTTCGTGGAAACTTAGAATATGGTCTTAAAAATCGTAAAACTCCTAAAGAAGAAATTAAAAAACGTATCGCACATGCTGCAAAGCTTTTGGAGATAGAACCATTTCTTGATCGTAAACCACGACAATTATCAGGAGGACAACGTCAGCGTGTTGCAATGGGGCGTGTGATTGTACGTCAACCCCGTGTTTTTCTCTTTGATGAACCTCTTTCAAATCTTGATGCAAAATTACGGGCGCAAATGTGTATTGAAATAAAAACACTACAGCGTTCATTAGGAACAACGAGCCTCTATGTTACCCATGATCAACTAGAAGCTATGACATTAGCTGATAGAATAGTCGTTTTGAATAAAGGAGCTATCGAGCAAATTGGAACACCAATGGAAATTTACGATACTCCAGCAACAACATTTGTTGCTGATTTTATTGGTTCTCCTCCTATGAATTTTCTTGATCGCCATGTCTTAGAACAACATTTAGGGCATTCATTTTCTTATGGCGAAGAAACTGATCTTTTGGCATTCAGACCTGAAATAATCTTATTGGGACAACATCCAGATAAAGGGCCTGTCTTTCACACAAAAATTGAGCTTATCAAGCTTATTGGAACAGGTTGCCATGTTTTAACGCGTTGGAATGGTATCATCTTTACGATTGAAATAAAAGAACGCTTGACACAAGACTATGGTCAAAAACTAAGTTTCACAGTTGCTCATCAGAATTTTCATACTTTTAATAAAAACACAGGAAAGCGCACAAATAATAAGTAAGCATTACTTGATGTGACACGACTCTCTTTTATGCTGCGTCATGATAATGTTGTGTTTTGACTTTCTCGATTACATTTACAAACTCAGGTTGTAACCGATGGGATTAAAAACAAAATTTTAACAGTTTTGGTAATGATCCATTGTCCCATGGCGCTGAGAATGTCAAAACATTTATATGAAGAAATTTTGCATTTTCACGGTCTGTAAGAAGAATATAATTTTCAAACATCATTTTCATTATAAAAAAATATCAATATAGAATAAATCTTTATTAACCATATTTTTACTCATTTATAATTTTGTTATAAAAAAAACATATTATAATATGTTTCTTGATGTAATAATTTATGTGTATTATAAAAGTAAATGAGAGAAATAGAGAGAAAAAATGAGTCACAGATAAGGGAGGATGCGCCCCATATCTTGGCTTTGACCCCTAACATAAGAAGTCTACTTGATCCACAAAATACGACGCTGTTTTAAATAGTCTGTACGAAAATAGGCGCATTCTATTTTACCGCTGGCCATATGATCTAAAATGGTTTCAGAGCTCCTATAAGAAGCATTTGTTTTTTCTACCAATCACATAAATTAGAGAGAAACCTATGCGCGCATGCTGCAAGTTTATTTTTTTCTCATGTAAATCACTATGCAATTCTCAGCGAGGGTATCTGATAAGTTGCAAAAAAATCACTGAGAGATAGAAGGCGTGCTTGTTTTAGAATTTTCATTACTTTTAACGATAAAAGCAGATGAAACACATCTGTAACATCTCATCGATCTTTTCTATATTCTTGAGTTAAAAATTGCCTATAGATCATCCTCAAACAGATCTTTATGAATATAGCATAAGGGATCGATGCGAACACCTATAAGAATCAGCAGAGACAAAGACAGTTATATTATTGTTTTACAAAGCATTTTATAAAAGCTGGTATATTTTTTCAATATATTACCAGTCTATTAATGGTTTTATGATATTACTTTCTTATAAAGCGCGTGCTTTTTGTTGCTTATAAATCAACCTAAACTTTATACAGCAGTATGTTTGAGACAAATATGAAGACGGTTCAGTGCTGTATTCAGTTTTGTATGCCAGAGTAGAATAAGCTTATCTGCTTGTGTAATTTTTAAAATGAGGAGACAGCTTAATTTAGGGGGGGGAATATGAAAGCATCAAGATAAAAAATAGATTCTGTCTTTAGCATCATCTTTTAATTTAGTATTGCAATTTTCAAAAACATCTGAGCCAGTGTCTCTTACATAATGGCGATTAAGCATTGCCGAACACATTTTTTTACGTTCTTTGAATAGAATTGCATCTCTCATACAAAACAGAATACCTAAACAGAAGGCTATTGGGTTGCCAATTTACGCACTTTTTTTAAAAAATATCTTGCAAGGTTGTTCCAACTATTTATTCACGCAGTCGTTTATAAGTAGTATAACATAAAATCCATTGTGTATCGCCATCTTTATGCTTATAAAAATGCAAGCTGGGGCCATCATCATACTCTCTTTCAGTCTCCAACATTGCAACAATTATTGTGTTGAGACTCTTCATAAGAGGCATTTTTTCTTCAAGTGGTTTTTATTCATACACTAATTCTACTTGCATGTTATAAATGAAGTTGGATAGATAAAAATACTTTAAGAAAAAGACACCAAATTCTTCTTATGAATCGTTTCAAGTGTCGAGAGTTATTGTAAAAGAAGCATTGAAAAATAGAATGCTACTGCTGACAGTTTGGGCACCATGAGGCAATAAATCCACTTACTTTATCTATCTTAGAATCTATAGAGTATAAATTTCTCTGTAAAAGTAACTTTATTTCATATCAATGTTATCAATTATAGCTGTTGGAGCATCATTAGTAACATAATCATAGACCTACGATTTTATGAACTCTTTTTTATCTCTTTTATAGAAGATCTTAATGTTTTGTGATAGCATCAATGATGGTATTCACATTGTGTTCCATCATATCGAGATAAGTTGCTGCAGGGCCATTTTTGTTTGACAATGCATCAGAATAAAGTGTTCCACCAATTGTTAAACCTGTTTCTTTTGCAATCTGTTTTATGAGACGGGGATTAGAGATATTTTCAACGAATAGGGCAGTTGCTTTATTCGCTTTAATTTGTTTTATAAGTTTAGCAACATCGGCTGCGGTTGCTTCAGTTTCTGTTGAAGCACTTTGAGGGGCAAGGATAGTAAAACCATATTCCTTGGCAAAATAGCCAAAGGCATCATGAGATGTGATAATGATACGTTTATCTTTAGGAATGGTAGAAATTTTTGTTTTCAGGGTATCTTGTGCTATTTTAAGTTTTTGGATGTAGGTTTCGGCATTTTTTTTGTAGCTGGTGCAGGATTGTGGATCGATTTTACAAAAAGCAGCAGCGATATTTTTCACATAGATTTTGACATTGGGAATTGTTTGCCAAGCGTGTGGATCAATAACGCTATGGTGGTGATGGGCATTATGTTCTTGATTTTTCATTTTGAGAGAGGGAATGTTAGCGCTAACTTCGACAAGAAGTGCTTTTGTACCGCTTGCTGTAATGAGGCGATCAATGAATCCTTCTAAATGAAGCCCGTTGATGAAAATAATTTGAGCATTTCTAAGCGCTTGAGCATCATGGGGGGTAGGTTCATAAGTGTGGGTATTCGCATTTGGACCTACAAAAGTAGTCATAGAGATATGGTGGTCTCCTACATTTTTTACGAGATCTGCGAGAATAGAAAAGCTCGCAACAACTTTGATTTTATTGTGTGCAGAAGCAGAAAATGGAGAAAGGGCAAGCAATAAGGCTCCAAGAATAACAAATTTTTGAGCAAACTTAGGCACATTTTTTTCCTTAAAGTGAGGAGGTATAAAAGAGGTGGGGAAACCATGTTACAATAAAGCCACGTGGACTTATCAAACAGGAAACGAGATAAATAAATCCTGCGGCAATGATGATAGCAGGGCCGGAGGGAAGTGAAAGATGAAAAGAAAGCAGGAGACCACATACGCTAGAAATGATTCCAAAAAGAGTGGAAAGCGCGCAAATAGGGACTAGCCGTGAAAACCAAAAACGGGCTGTAATGGCTGGAATCATCATAATACCAACGGAAAGTAATGTTCCTAGTGATTGAAAGCCTCCAACCAGATTCAACACCACAAGTCCAAGCAATGAAATATGAATATATTTACTCAATGGAGAGAGTGATTTAAAAAAGAGGGGGTCAAAGCTTTCTAAAACGAGTGCACGCCAAAAAATACAAAGGCTGCATAGTGTAATCAGCATTATAGTAGCGATTAACCAAAGGGCTTGTGCATCAAGTGCAAGAACCGATCCGAATAAGAGATGAAGCAGCTCAATTGTTGAGTCTTTCAGTGAGATAATAATAACACCTGCCGCGAGTGCAATAAGATAAAAGACGGTCATGGATGCATCTTCTTTCTGAAAGCTGTTTCGTGAAATCAAAATGGTTGCTAAAGCAACAATAAGACCAGCGAAGATGCCACCAAGTGTCATAGATATGAGGGAAAAACCACAAATCAGAAAAGCAGTTGCAACACCAGGAAGAATGGCATGAGAAATAGCATCTCCTGTCAAGCTCATTCCACGGAGCATCAAAAACACACCAACAGGACAAGCGCTAATAGACAGAAAAATAGAACCGATAAGGGCGTTTTGCATAAATTGGAAATCAACAAAGGGGGCAAGAAAAAATGCATACACGTCTTATACCTAAGTAAGAAAGAGAGGATCATTGATGGGAAGATTTTGTTTTTGTGCGCTAATAGGGAAAGAATTGGATGTGAGAGGTGGCATAACGTGATGAATGGTGTTGTTTAAAAACTGTGTTGTTTCTCCATAAAAGGCGTTTTGTTGATCAATTTGAATCATTTGGGGGAAAAATTCTTGCACGATGAGAGGATTATGGAGTGCTGTGAGAATTGTGCGTCCTTGCTGTTGCCAGTATGTGATCAGTGCAAGAAGGTCTTTTTGGGTATTATGATCTACACCATTGAAAGGTTCATCAAGTAAAATAATATTGGCATCTTGTATAATGATACGTGCAAAAAGAGCGCGTTGCAATTGCCCGCCTGATAATGTTTCAAGCGAACGGGATGCGAGTTCTGTAAGCCCAACCATTTTAAGAGCATTTTGAATCTTAGAATCATAAGGGCGCTGATTCTTCCATAATCCACAAAAAGACCACAGTCCTGTTTTTACAAGCGTTTTCACATCAATTGGAAATGTTTGATCTATATTACATTGCTGAGCAAGATAAGCAATGCAGCTTTTTTTTGGTTTTGTAATTTTTCCTTTAAGAGGTTTAATCAATCCGGCGATAGCTTTTAGCAGTGTCGATTTTCCAGCGCCATTATCACCTGTTATTGCAACCAATGAACCAGCTTTTAATTTTGCTGAAAAGTTCTTTATTGCTATTCTATTCCTATAGCCTAATGTTGTCTTATTGAAGTGCAGATCCATATTTTTTACCATCGTTGCTTATTATTTTGGAAACTATGTAATAATATAACGTTTGTCAACAAAATGTTATATTATTACATAGTTTTGAGTACTGAAAATTTTAGTGGGAAGATCGTGGAAAATTAAAAATAATAATTGAATTCACCTTGACGAAAGAGAGAGAGTATATACTATATATAGTATCAAAATGATTGGTGATTCTAAATAAGCACAAGAGAGGGTGTTAGTGTGTTTCGTTTGGTATCTAAGTTATTTCCATTATTGTAAAGAGTTTATTGGCCAAAGGTATAGCAGTATTTTTACTGAAGGGTCTCTTTTGGAGGGATTTCCTTTCGTTTTTGTAATTGATTTTTGCCGTAAAAGAGCAAACAGAGCTCTTGAAAAACGGTAGTTTAGAACATTAGTTTTTTAGACAGCAGGAGGGAATTGTAATGCAAGCAAAAGATTGTTTTATAACTAGGGGGCTTTGCCATTTAAGTTGTAGAATAATCGCTTATTCTCATCATAGTTTTTGAAGTTATTTGATGAGGAATTCTGTTATGTTCAGGAAGCTGTGTATTATTTGAAAATAATCACATGTTTTGCGTACAATTTCTGTTTTTTGTTATTCTTGAGTACCTATAAAATTATTAGATTGACCTTTCAGGGTTGATTGTTTGGAATTGTGAAAGTTGAAGAAAATGTCGATCACTATTTATAGCAAACCATCTTGTGTCCAATGTGATGCTACACGCCGCGCTTTTGATGCAAAAGGCATTCATTATCGTGTTGTTGATATTTCCTGTGATGAACAAGCATACAGTTTTGTTCAATCTCTGGGGTATCGTCAGGTTCCTGTCGTTGTTTGTGGTGAAAATCATTGGTCTGGTTTTAGACCAGATATGATTAGTGGTCTTTGTGCTTAATGGGGCTTATTGTTTATTATTCGAGTGCAACGGGTAATACAGAACATTTTGTCTCGCAGCTTGGTCAACGACTCTTCAAAATTGATAAAAGAAAGCCTTCTGCATTGGTTGGTGAACCTTATGTATTGGTTGTTCCTACATATGCAGATGGTGAAGGAAGAGGGGCCGTGCCGAAAGCCGTTGTCCAGTTTCTTAATGAAGCTGAGAACCGAAAATTAATTTGTGGTGTTATTGGCGGTGGGAATCGTAATTTTGGTCGCTATTATAATTTAGCAAGTAAAATTATTGCTGAAAAATGTTGTGTACCTTGCCTTTATCGTTTTGAGCTGCGTGGAACTGATGAAGACGTTATTTATGTAAAAAAGGGATTGGAAAGATTTTGGAAACAATTAGCATAGGACAATCGCAGAAATCGGATCAGATTACTGATTATCATGCGTTGAATGCAATGCTTAATCTTTATGATGAAAATGGTCATATTCAATTTGATATGGATCGGCTTGCTGCGCGGCAATATTTTCTTCAGCATGTTAATCAAAATACAGTTTTTTTTCATAACCTGAAGGAAAAAATAGATTACTTAATAGAAGAAGGTTATTATGAAAAAGCTTTATTTGAGCTTTATGATTTTTCTTTTATTAAAAAGCTTTTTAAACGTGCTTACGCATTTAAGTTTCGTTTTCCTACCTTTTTAGGCGCATTTAAGTATTATACCAGCTATACACTGAAGACTTTTGATGGAAAACGTTATCTTGAACGTTATGAAGATCGTGTCTGTCTTGTAGCTTTATATTTGGCACAAGGGAATAAAGCTCTTGCTGAAAGTTTTGTGGATGAAATTATTACAGGACGTTTTCAACCGGCAACACCGACATTTTTAAATGCTGGGAAAAAACAACGAGGTGAATTGGTTTCGTGTTTTTTGCTACGTGTTGAAGATAATATGGAATCGATAGGTCGTTCGGTTAATTCGGCTTTGCAGCTTTCAAAACGTGGTGGAGGTGTAGCGCTTTGTTTAACGAATTTGCGGGAAGCTGGGGCGCCAATTAAGCAAATAGAAAATCAGTCCTCAGGTGTTTTACCGGTGATGAAACTCTTGGAAGATTCTTTTTCTTACGCCAATCAGCTTGGGGCACGACAGGGGGCTGGAGCTGTTTATTTGCATGCTCATCATTTAGATATTATGAAGTTTTTGGATACAAAGCGTGAAAATGCTGATGAAAAAGTTAGAATCAAAACGCTTTCGCTTGGTGTCGTTATTCCTGATATTACTTTTGAGCTTGCACGGAATAATGAGGATATGTATCTCTTCTCATCGTATGACATCGAGCGTGTGACAGGTAAGCCCTTTAGCGATATTTCTTTAACGGAGCATTATCGTTCTTTTGTTGATAATGCAAAGATTCGTAAAAAGAAAATAAGTGCACGCGTTTTTTTCCAGACATTAGCGGAAATTCAATTCGAGTCGGGTTATCCCTATATTTTATTTGAGGATACTGCTAATCGATCGAATCCGATAGCTGGGCGCATAAGTATGAGCAATTTATGTTCAGAAATTTTGCAGGTGAGTGAGGCGAGTGAACTGGAGACAGATTTAACTTATCGCACGATTGGAAGTGATATATCCTGTAATCTTGGATCCATGAATATTGCCAAAGCAATGGAAAGTCCTGATTTTGGACAGACCGTGGAATCTGCTGTTCGTGCTCTGACTGCTGTTTCGGATATGAGCAATATTGCTTGTGTGCCTTCCATTGCGAAAGGCAATGCTGAAAGTCATGCGATTGGTTTGGGACAAATGAATTTGCATGGGTTTCTAGCGCGTGAGCAGATCTATTATGGGTCTCCAGAAGCGATTGATTTTACCAATATCTATTTTTATATTGTGACATATCACGCCATACGGGCTTCCAATTTAATTGCGCACGAACGTCAAGAAATGTTTGCAGGGTTTGAAAAATCAGCTTATGCAGATGGACGTTTTTTCGAAAAATATATTGAAAAAGAATGGAAACCGCAATTTCCACTTGTGCAAGAGCTTTTTGCACGGAATAATATTGTTATTCCAGATCAAAAGGATTGGCAGGAACTCAAAAAATTAGTTATTGAGTATGGGCTTTATAACCGCAATTTGCAGGCAGTTCCACCTACGGGATCTATTTCCTATATTAATCATGCCACTTCTTCCATTCATCCAATTGCTTCAAAAATTGAAATTCGCAAAGAGGGAAAAATTGGGCGCGTTTATTATCCTGCTCCTTATATGGATAATACGAATTTGAATTTTTACCAAGATGCTTATGAGATTGGTCCTGAAAAAATTATAGATACCTATGCTGCTGCAACACAGCATGTTGATCAAGGTCTTTCATTAACATTATTTTTTCCTGATACAGCGACCACACGTGATATTAACCGCGCACAAATTTATGCTTGGAAAAAGGGAATCAAGAGTATTTACTATGTACGATTACGGCAAGTAGCATTAAGTGGAACAGAAGTTGATGGCTGTGTTTCGTGCAGTTTATAGGAGATCATCATATGACAAAGATTACAACCAAAAATCCTGTTGTGTGCGCTGTTAATTGGAATAGATTACATGATGAGAAAGATCTTGAAGTATGGAACCGCTTAACTGGGAATTTTTGGTTACCTGAGAAGGTTCCACTTTCCAATGACATTCCTTCATGGTCAAGCTTAACGGATGAAGAACGTAAGCTAACGATTCGTGTTTTTACAGGACTAACGCTTCTCGATACAATTCAAAACACTGTAGGAGCCATTTCGCTTCTGGCTGATGCGATAACGGAGCATGAGGAGGCAGTTTTGACGAATATTGCTTTTATGGAAGCTGTTCATGCACGTTCTTATTCCTCTATTTTTTCAACCCTTTGTTCGACGGTAGAAGTTGATGATGCGTTTAGATGGTCAGAAGAAAATATTCATTTGCAGAAAAAGGCTAGATTAGTACTTGAGCGTTATGAAGCAAATGATCCACTTAAGAAAAAAATTGCTTCGACTTTGCTGGAAAGCTTTTTATTTTATTCTGGTTTTTATTTGCCCATGTATTGGGCCAGTCGCGCTAAGTTGACCAATACAGCAGACCTCATTCGACTAATCATTCGTGATGAAGCAGTCCATGGTTATTATATAGGTTATAAATTCCAATTGGGCTTTGCAAAGCTTGATGAAGCCAAAAGACAAGAAATTAAAGATTTTGCTTTTAACCTGCTCTTTGATCTTTATAACATCGAGTGCAAATATACTGAAGATCTTTATGATGCGCTTGGATTGACAGAAGATGTTAAAATTTTTCTTCATTATAATGCTAACAAGGCTTTAATGAATTTAGGTTTTGAAGCTCTTTTCCCCCCTGAGGTTTGTCGTGTTAATCCCGCTATTTTGGCGGCTTTATCACCAAACTCTGACGAAAATCATGACTTTTTTTCAGGAGCAGGTTCTTCTTATGTCATTGGCAAGGCTGTTGCTACTACGGATGATGATTGGGAATTTTAATGTTTGCATGCAAATAGAAGTGCGCGGGGTATTCCACTTAGATCTTTGCGCACTTCTAAACATTGAAAACCATTTTTTTCAAACAAATTGCAGGCTTCATTTTCTTGAGAGAAACCAATTTCAACAGCGACATAGCCGTTTTCTTTTAAGTAATTGGCTGCTTCATGGGCGAGTTTTCGATAAAAATCAAGTCCATCTTCCCCTCCTATCAGAGCGCGCAATGGGTCATGTAAGCGCACTTCTTTTGCAAGTTTTTTGATATCTTTTGCGGGAATATAAGGTGGATTGGAAACAATAAAATCAAAGCGATCTGTGACAGAATCAAACCAGTCGCTAAGAAGAGGTGTGAAGCGGTGTGCTACTTCAGCATTTTTTGCATTTTTTTTCGCTGTTTTAAGGGCATCTTCAGAAATATCGACTGCCACCGCATAGGATTGGGGAATTTGTTTAAGGAGTGCAATAGCAATGGCGCCACTTCCTGTTCCCATATCAAGGAATGTTGTTCTTCTCGAATTTTCGACCTGTTTTTGGAGAAAAGGGAGAACAAGATCTATCAGCGTTTCTGTATCAGGACGAGGTTCTAACGTCTCTTGAGACAATGTAAAAGATATACCATAAAATTCTCGTACTCCTATAATACGGTAAACGGGTTCGCCTGCAATACGCCGTTGTAAAGCCTGTTCTATTTGTATAATATGCTCAGAAGATAGATGCATATCTGGTTTAGAAATTCTTTCAGCAGCATTTATTCCTGTTATCCATTCAACGAGTATTTTCGCATCGAGATCGGCTTCAGCAATCCCTTTCGTGCGCAATTTTTCTTGCATTTGTTGGATAACATTCTTGAAAGAATATTTGCTCAATTATTATCCATTTCCATTAGCAGTGTTGTTTGATGATCTGAGATGAGTGCATGAAGAAGTTCATCAAGATCTCCCTCTAGAATGCGATCAAGCTTATACAAGGTTAAATTAATACGGTGATCCGTGACACGTCCTTGTGGAAAATTATAGGTACGAATACGTTCTGAGCGATCACCAGAACCAACTTGGCTTTTACGAGAAGCTGAACGTTCACTTTCCGCTTTTTGTCGTTCGATATCGAATAAGCGTGCCCGTAAAATTTGAAGGGCTCGTGCTCGGTTCTGATGTTGTGATTTTTCTGCTTGTACGACCATAATTCCTGTTGGAATATGCGTGATACGAACAGCTGAATCCGTTGTATTAACATGCTGTCCTCCTGCTCCGGATGCACGCATTGTGTCGATACGAATATCTTCAGGACGAATATCAATATCAATATCTTCAGCTTCTGGAAGCACAGCAACGGTAGCAGCAGATGTATGGATACGCCCACCTGTCTCTGTTTCAGGGATGCGTTGCACACGATGAACCCCCGATTCATATTTCAATTTAGAAAAGACACCTTTTCCTGAAATGCTAGCAATAATCTCTTTATATCCGCCAACTTCCCCCTCACTAAGTGAAATAACTTCTACTTTCCAATGGTGAGCATGGGCATAACGTTCATACATGCGGAAAAGATCACCGGAAAAAAGTGCTGCTTCTGAGCCACCCGTTCCTGCTCGAATTTCAACAATAGCGTTTTTTTCATCAGCAACATCTTTAGGCAATAACAGAATTTGGAGTTCTTTTTCAAATTGCTCCACTTTTTTATATAACGATGGTAGCTCTTCTTGGGCAAGATTACGCATCTCTATATCTGTTTGTTTATCGTTGATAATCGTTTCTAATTCTGTAATCTCTTCGTAAAGAGCATTTAATGCGCGTATAGAGGTAATAACGGGTTGTAGTTCTGCATATTCAGAAGCTAATTTGACATATGTTTCAGCATTTGGATTCGTCGTCATTTGGCTTTCAATTATTTCAAAGCGTTTTTCAAGCTGTCTCATACGATCTTGTGGCAAAGAAACCATGATAATATTGGCCTAATTTTTCATAATACAATTTTTATAATATTTTGTTGCAATGATTTTTTGTTATAATATTGGCAATGAATTACCGTATAGCATCATACAAAGAGGGGTAATAAAGCAATTCTTTTTTTTTGCCAATGAAAACTATTATATTTTAAAGGTAAATTTTTATAAAATTTGATTTGCCTGAGGTATTTTATCTAATGATATATGATTACTTTTTTAAGAGTTTTTTTTTCCGTAAAGTTCAAGGCGGTGATGAATAATATCATAGCCAAGGGATTTTGCAATTTCCTCTTGCAGCTTTTCAATAACATCAGAATGAAACTCGATAACTTGTCCTGTTTCTATATCAATGAGATGATCATGATGTTGCCCATCTGCTTGCTCAAAACGAGATGGACCACCACTAAAGCTATGGCGATGAATTGTTCCATTTCCTTCTAATATTTTCATGGTTCGATAAACAGTTGAGAGTGAAATATTCGAATCTATTTTGTTTGCACGCTGAAAAATTTCAAATGCATTAGGATGATCATTTGTATCAGTCAAAATATCAAGAATAACTCGTCGTTGACGTGTTACTCTTAAACCAGCTGTGCGCAATTCTTGCTCATAATTTCGCTTTTTATTCATTTGCATAATTTGCTTTTCAAACAAAGGCTCCATGACAGTGTTTGTATTTTTTTTCTGAACCGCAAGGACAACGCTCATTACGTCCAACTTTTCCCCATGTGGTTATATCGTTAGGGTCACGATCTTGTGGATTAACAAATCTATTTTCTTGTGATCGTGCCCATAAGGTGGGAGCATTTTCTTGACTTTGATCATTAAAGACAGAAGAAGCAGCATCAGTTTGCTCAGGCATGGTCGGTTCTGTGGGGTGTTGAATGATTTCAAAGCGCATAAGCTTAGAAGTGACAATTCGGCGCAAATTTTTCAACATACTTTGAAAGAGTTCAAATGATTCTGTCTTATATTCATTGAGCGGATCCCGCTGCGCATAACCACGAAACCCAACAACAGAACGCAAATGGTCTAAACTCATCAGATGTTCACGCCATAACGTGTCAATAGTTTCGAGCAATACTGCTTTGTGAAAATAAGCCATAACTTCTGGAGAATATCGTTCAGTACGCTCATTTTCAAGTTTTGTAACAGCATCTGATACACGCTCTAGAATTTGCTCCTCGGCAATTCCATCTTCTTTTGCCCATTCTTCCACTGGAAGCTCAAGATTAAAGAGTTGTTGAAGCTCTTCTTCGAGAGTTTTTGCATCCCATTTTTCAGAATATGTCCCTGATGGAATATAAGCTTCTACGAGATCCTCTACGACTTCATTGCGCATTTCAAGGATCATTTCTGATAAATCATCTGCGTTCATAACCTCCATACGCTGTTCAAAAATAACCTTGCGTTGATCATTCATTACATCATCATATTTTAGCAGATTTTTACGAATTTCAAAGTTTCGTGCTTCGACCTTTTTTTGCGCTTTTTCAAGGGCTTTATTAATCCATGGATGGATAATAGCTTCATTTTCTTTCAATCCAAGTTTTTGCAGCATACTATCCATACGGTTAGAGCCAAAGATACGCATAAGATCATCTTGAAGAGAGAGAAAGAATTTTGAGCGACCAGGATCGCCTTGGCGACCAGAACGTCCACGAAGCTGGTTATCAATACGACGGCTTTCATGACGTTCAGTAGCGATAACGTAAAGCCCTCCAGCCGCTAAAGCTTTTTCTTTAAGCTTCTGAACATCTTTTTTTATTTCTTCAATTTTAGCTGTCCGCTCTGGACCTTCGGGGATATCCTGTAACTCTTGTCGGATGCGCATTTCAACATTACCACCAAGCTGTATATCCGTACCGCGTCCTGCCATGTTGGTTGCAATAGTGAGAGCTCTAGGAACTCCTGCTTGCGCAATGATATATGCTTCTTGTTCGTGATAGCGAGCATTTAAGACTCTAAAATCGGTAATGCCTTCTTTTCGCAAACGCTCTGCCAATTGTTCTGATTTTTCAATAGAGGTTGTTCCAACAAGAATAGGCTGTTCTTTTTCGTGTGCTTGACGGATATCACGCACAATTGCCCGATATTTCTCTTCTGCTGTTCGATAAATCTCATCATCTTCATCAATACGTTGTATTGGCAAATTGGTAGGGACTTCGACAACGTCAAGACCATAAATATTTCTGAATTCTTCGGCTTCTGTTGTTGCAGTTCCAGTCATGCCAGATAATTTTCTATACATACGGAAGTAATTTTGGAAAGTGATGGAAGCAAGTGTCTGGTTTTCTGGTTGAATAGCAACATGCTCTTTAGCTTCTAACGCTTGATGAAGTCCTTCAGAATAACGCCGCCCAGGCATCATTCGCCCTGTAAATTCGTCAATAATAACGATTTCATCATTGCGAACAATGTAATCTTTATCACGAGCAAACAGTTTATGAGCTTTTAGAGCATTATTGACATGATGAACGATAGCGACATTTTCTATGTCATAAAGACTCTCACCTTTAAGATGCCCAGCTTGTTCGAGCATTTTTTCAATTTTTTCAGTACCAACTTCGGTAAAGGTCGTTGTTTTTTGTTTTTCGTCTATTTCATAGTCTTCTGGAGTTAAGGCAGGAATAAATGTATCAATAAGGTTATAGAAGTCAGTACGATCTTCTAGAGGACCAGAAATAATAAGGGGGGTACGGGCTTCATCAATAAGAATCGAATCAACTTCATCAACAATTGCGTAATGATGTCCACGTTGGACCATTTGACTATGATCGAAGGCCATATTATCACGCAAATAATCAAAACCTAGTTCATTATTTGTGGCATAGGTAATGTCGCATGCATAGGCCTCTCGGCGGGCATCACTATCAAGATCATGAAGAATCACGCCTGTTGTAAGCCCTAGAAAACTAAAAATTTTCCCCATTGTTTCAGCATCACGACTGGCGAGATAATCGTTTACTGTCACAACATGAACGCCTTTACCTTCCAATGCATTGAGATAAATTGGTAGAGTTGCCATTAATGTTTTACCTTCACCAGTACGCATTTCAGCTATGCCACAGTCGTGAAGGACCATTCCACCAATAAGTTGCACGTCAAAAGGACGCATGTCATAAACACGTTTTGCGGCTTCACGAACAGTCGCGAAAGCTTCTGGTAAGAGCAAATTAACACTTTCACCTTCACTAAGACGTTTACGAAAGGCATCTGTTTTTTGGCAAAGCTGCTCATCACTTAATTTTACGAATTGTTCTTCCAAAGCATTAATTTGTGCAACTTTTTGGCGGAGTGCTTTGAGATGTCGCTCATGAGCTGAACCAAAAAACTTACGGGCAAAAACACCTAAACTGACCATCTCTGGCCCTTTCTTTTAATTGTTGTCACTCTTGTTGGGTAATTCATATGCTCTCCCCATACTCTACATTTCCTTCAGGTTGTCTGATATCATTGGAGACATCATGAAATGCAGATGGTACCATTATACTTGCTGGTGTGCAATTTTTCACTCTAATTGTAAAGTAGAGATAAGAGGCTAAGCGCTTTATGTCAACTTTAAGTATGCTATTTAACTGATACAATACAAAGTAATTTAAGATACAATATGTCATTTTTCTCTATTATCATGCTTTTCATCTGCATTAGATAGGATTGGAGAAACTGAGATAAAAGGATAATTTTATACTTTTTTAAAATAAATTACTAATTTATTTCTCTATGTTTAAAGATTAAAGTGTTATGTTAAAGAAAATTGGAATCTTGAACCTGCCTTCATTTTTAAGGAGTATATTTATGAAATTTAACTTTATCGCGCTTTTTTTAGCATCAACTTTATTGGCAAGTACAAGTTTAGGGGTGAGAGCCCAAGAAGGTTTGAATTCATCGTCGAATGATTTAAAGACTTTGGAGAAAGCTTCTGAAAAAGCCGTTTCTCCTTCTCATGTTATGGCGGTTATTGATGGGAAAAATATTACAGCAGGCCAATTGGATGATTTAGCACTTGAAATAAATCCTAATTTAGCACGTTTTCCTGATGAACAACGTCGTATGATGGTTCTAAAAGCTTATTTAGATATGCAGGCACTTGCAAAAGCAGCAAGAAGCAAAGGTCTTGATAAGACAGAAGCTTACGATAAACGTATGGCAGTCATGCGTGACAATGTTCTTCAACAGCTTTATTTTAAACAGGCGATTGTTGACAAAATATCGGATACTGATTTGGAAGCTCTTTATAAGCAAGAAGTTGCTGCTTTACCTAAAGAGGATGAGGTTAAAGCGCGTCATATTTTGGTCAAAACGAGAAAAGAAGCAGAAGCTATCATTAAGCATTTAAATAAAGGCGAAAATTTTGAAGAGATTGCAAAGAAAAGTTCAACAGATGGTTCTGCTGCCGTTGGGGGTGATCTTGGTTATTTTAGCCATGGTCAAATGGTCAAGCCTTTTGAAGATGCTGCATTTGGTTTGAAAGTTGGCGAATACACTAAACAACCCGTTGAAAGTCCTTTTGGTTGGCATATTATTAAATTAGAAGATCGTCGTGTAAAACAACCGCCTGCATTTGATGATGTTAAAGAGATGTTGCGGACACAGCTGATAAAAAAGCGCTATCAAGAACTAATTGTTGATTTACGTAGCAAGATAGATGTGAAATACCCTGATCCTAATGTTACAAAAATCATGGAATCGCTTCATCAAAATGGGACGCTACTTCCCGATGAAACATCTGATGAAGAAGATACGGAATAGCTAGGAAAAATAGGTGGATAGCCTCTTTAATAGATAATTTGCTAGGTTAGTTTTGTTCAAAAAGCCTAGCAGTTTTCTATGAGAGGTTATTGATCTGCAATCGTTTCATTTGTTTTTATAGAAAGCATATTGTGGTTTTGAAAATTTCTCCTTTGTCGCCTCAAAAGATCCAGGAGCTTTCTCCATTATCTGGTGTACGGATAGCAACAGCTGAAGCTGGGATTAAATATAAAGATCGTACAGATCTTCTTTTCATCATATTTGATAAGCCAGTGAGTGTGGCCGGTGTTTTTACTCGTTCAAAATGTCCATCTGCCCCTGTAGAGCATTGTCGTGCATCGCTTCCTCATGGGGTTGCGAGGGGTGTTGTTGTGAATTCTGGAAATGCAAATGCTTTTACAGGAAGCAAAGGAAAGCACACAACCGATGCAATTATTTGTGCAGCAGCGAACGCTTTAAAGGTTAGAGAAGATGAAATTTTTATAGCTTCTACGGGTGTTATTGGTGAGCCAATGGATGCATCGGGTATTGTCAATCTTTTACCAAGTATGACAGAGACAGCAGAAGAGGGAAATTGGTTGGAAGCTGCAAAAGCCATAATGACAACGGACACATTTCCAAAACTTGCGACGCGCACTTTTGACTGTGGGGGAGAGCGTGTTACCATTAATGGAATTGCAAAAGGTGCTGGTATGATTGCACCCGATATGGCGACAATGCTGTCATTTGTGGTTAGTGATGCTACCATTTCTTCGGATGTACTCCAATCCATGTTATCAGAGGCAGTTGAGGGTTCTTTCAATTCAATTACTGTTGATAGCGATACCTCAACTTCAGATACGCTTATGTTGTTTGCGACAGGGAAAGAACATTTTCCATGTCTTACAAGTAAATCTGATCCGCGTTATGGGGTTTTTGTGAAACAATTGAGTGCACTTCTGCATGAACTTGCACTACAAGTTGTTTGTGATGGTGAAGGTGCTCGTCATTTAATTGAGGTTAATGTGGTGGGTGCTACAACAAATAATGCAGCTAAAACTATTGCTTTATCAATTGCAAATTCACCGCTCGTAAAAACGGCTATTGCCGGTGAAGATGCGAATTGGGGGCGGGTCGTTATGGCAGTTGGGAAGGCCGGTGTTGAAGTCGATCGTGATCTATTGACGATTTGGTTTGGTGAGCATCGTGTGGCCGTGAATGGCGTACGAGATCCTGAGTATTGTGAAGAAACAATAGGTACTTATATGCAAGGTAAGCACATCACGATTCGTGTTGATATCGGTTTGGGTAAGAGCACGGCGACGGTTTGGTCTTGCGATTTAACAAAAGAGTACGTTATGATCAATAGCGATTACAGAAGTTAATGGATGCACTTTATATTTAACAGTTTATTATTTTTCAGAGCAAATGGGGTATGTGAGCTCTTTTAGGAGCAGAGGGGATATGATAGAAAAGTCAGTTATCTTTATGTTCCCTATTGGGGAGTGATATGTGTATGAAAAGTTCCATTCTTCTTGTTGTTGCATGCGCACTGTTAGATCAGAATAATCGTGTTTTGCTTACACAGCGTCCTGAAGGAAAATCGCTGGCTGGTTTATGGGAGTTTCCTGGTGGCAAGGTTGAGCAAGGTGAAACTCTGGAAGCATCATTGATTCGTGAACTAGAGGAAGAGCTTGGTATTTATGTTCAACCAAATAATTTACACCCTTTAACATTTGCAAGTCATAGCTATAAAACATTTCATCTCTTAATGCCATTGTATCTTTGTGACCATTATGAGGGCGTTGCGCAAGGACGAGAAGGGCAAAATTTAGAATGGGTTTTTATTAATGATCTTGATAAATACCCTATGCCTGATGCTGATAAACCATTGGTTCAGGTATTGAAAAATCACCTTCTTTAATGTGTCATAAGAAGGAAATATTGTTTAAATATAAATCAATATATTGAGTTATAATAATAATTTATAATTTTTTTTTATGTTGAATGGGGAAGTCCAGGGTCATAAAAAATTTTTTCATTTCAAATCTGTTTTATGTTAAATTAATCAAAATCATTCTTTTGCACGTTCCAAGTGGGGCGGGTCATATGGATAAAATTATTTAAGACAGAAATAAATAAAATACGTGCTGAAAGAACACTCTTCAATAGCCAAGGGTTATCGCAACATTGAGAATTGGCAAAAAGTGTATAATGATGCCTTTGCGCGCTTCATAAGCATAAAAATGGTGGTAGATAATGGATTTATACTTTTCGCGATTATTATTGAGAGATTGTCTTGGATGCATCGAGAGATATTAGGAGTATTTATTTCATAAGATATCGATAATAGGAAAAATTTCAAAAAATGTTGCTTTTGATTAAGAGGGGCATATCCCTTACGTAATATAGAACGCCATTGTGTTGCATATTTACGGGGTTGTTTAAAAGAGACATCTCGCAATATTCCAAAGCCCATTTCGTGCTGGCACTCGTGAATGGTATAATGGTAAAGCCTTATAAGATAAAATCTATTGAGCGCCACTATCTTTACGCTTATGAAGGAGTAAGCTGGTTCCAATGTTAGTTATGATAGCTCTTGGCATTTGAGAGCATTCAGAAGGGATATTTTTTCTTTTCGTAATCATTTTTACTTATACATCAATTTCGCTTGTGATGAACAAGCAAGCGATTTTGATTGATTCAACATAAAAACAGATTTGAAATAAGAGAATTTTACGATATTTAGAATGCTTGATGCAGAGCGAATGATGGATAGTTATCCTTATAAATCAATCTATTGTATAATAAAAACATTCAATTAACTTTTTATAGGAGGCATGTATTAAGTTTCTTGAATTGGACGGCGTTTTGCGATGGGATATTGATTTTTTTTAGCGATACGCGTAATTGTTTTTTCCAATGGCTCAATCATAACGTCCATAGAAAAACCATTTGCGTGAATAATATTTGCGTGATCGACCATAATAGCAACATGATCTTTCCAAAAAATTAAATCACCTCGTTGAAGTTTATCAGTATCTGTAAGAGGACTGCCTATAGTTTTTTGCTGCATATCGGTGTCACGTAAAACTATTTGATCAGTCATCATCATAGAGAGCTGAATGAGTCCCGAACAATCAATTCCAAAACCGCTGACACCACCCCAAAGATAAGGTGTACGGATAAAGGTTTCTGCAACTGTGACATAATCTTCATATACGCGTCCAATGGGGCTGAGATGGCTCGTAATGATTGCTGTTCTATTTTCAAGAATAGAATACATTGTGTCACGGACTTCAATTTCATCAACAACACTGACTTTGCTTCCCATAGATAATGGGGATACTATTGGTCCACGTAAGTCAGCGTGTAAATATTTAAATGTGCGTGGTACTGAAACAACATGGGTTTGTTTTATGGTTGATGTACAAAGAACTTTTGTATCAATATAACCGACATAACCATCTTTGAGTGATTGTCCCCACGACAATGTTTCCCCTTGTTCAAAAATGAGAAGTTCTTCTCCCAATAAGCATTCTGTTTGTCTTTCACTTTTTTTACTATTTTCTTTAAAAAGTTCAGCGACCGCTGTATTAACACGTCTTTTTTCACCTTGAACAAAGCGCTGAGCTGTAATTTCTGTTTCAAGACGTTGATCTGCTAGATCATCTCTGAATGCATGAAGTCTTGGGTCTTTAGAGATCATCTTTTTGCTGTCCATTTTGTTACTCCTTACCTTTAAACAAACTCATGAAAACTGTATTGGTAAGGTTTTTATCCTCAAACAAAACTAAGAACACAGTGTAAGACCAATTATTCTTTAAGCTGCAAAATTGTCCATTTTTGTGGATATTTGTGTCAAAATTCATTTTTAAAAATATTATAAAGGGCACGAATAGTTTGTGCTGATCCACCAATAGGGTATCCTGGTTTTTCTTTTGGAACCCATCCATAAAGGTCAAAATGCGCAAAATGTTCAGCTTTTTCAACAAAAGAATTAAGAAATAAAGCAGCCGTTATAGAACCAGCAAAGCTATTTCCAGTTACATTGTTAAGATCAGCAATTGGTGATGATAACATCTCTTGATAAGGTTTCCAAAGGGGCATTTGCCAAAGAGGATCAAAGACAGCGTGAGCAGATTCAGAAATTTGTTGTGCCCATATTGAATCATTACAATAAAATGCGGGAAGATCTGGTCCTAATGCTATACGCGCTGCCCCTGTTAAAGTAGCCATACAAAGCATGAATTGTGGACTTTCTTCATCACCATAGGCGAGTGCATCGGCAAGGACAATTCGCCCTTCAGCATCTGTATTACCTACTTCAACACTTAAACCTTTACGACTTTTGAGAATATCACCTGGTCGGTAAGCATTCCCAGAAATTGCATTTTCTACAGCTGGAATCAAAACGCGTAAACGGAAAGGCAATTTTGCATCCATGATAAGTTTAGCCAATCCCAAAACGTTTGCTCCACCCCCCATATCTTTTTTCATAAGCAACATGTTATTGGCTGATTTAATATCGAGACCTCCAGTATCAAAAGTTACGCCTTTGCCCACCAACGTTATTTTAGGATGATGTTCTTGCCCCCAGAGTAACTCAATCAGTCGTGGTGCAGTGCTGCCTGCTCGTCCTACAGCATGAATCATCGGAAAGTTATGGATTAAGAGATCGTCTCCACAAATACTTTTGATATGAGCACCGTAGGTTTTTCCTAGTTTTCGAGCTTCTTTTTCGAGAGTATCAGGGTTCATATCATTGGCTGGAATATTAATGAGATCACGGACGAAAAAGACAGCTTCATAAATTCGTTGGAGCTCATTAAGATCAATCGCCTCATTGACATGGATAGATAATGATTTGAAAGAAGAATTTTGACGATAGCGATTAAATTGATAGCTACCAAATGCCAATCCAAGATAGGTATTTATTTCATCAGAGGTTGTACCTTCTAGATGCCATTGACCAGCAGGAAGCTTTTGAGCAAGCAGTCCTGTGATAAAAGGATCGTTACCATTGCCAATTCCAAATAAAACTTTTTTTAAATGTCCCGTTTCGTGAGGAATAAAGAGTATTTGTCCTGCTTTACCAGTAAAGTCATTAACTTTTATCCATGCTGTTGTTGACGCATCAAGTGATAAGTTGGCAAGAGTTCTTTGGTTTACCAAGATGATAGGGCAACTGTTATCGATACGCGTTGAGGTAAAATGAATGTGGTGGTGCTGCATAGTGATGAGATCCTTATAGTCGTCTAAGTGCGACATATTCGACCAAATGATTTTTTCCCTTTCGTAGAATGAGATTGGACCGTGGTCGTGTTGGCAATATATTTTCCTGTAAATTTTTTAAATTAATCGTTTGCCAAAGATCCTCAGCGATTTTTGAAGCTTCTTTTTCATTGAGGTGGGCATAACGATGAAAATAGGATTCAGGATTTTGAAAAGCTGTTTTACGCAAACGTTTAAAGCGCTCTAAATACCAGTGACGAATGACTTCTGTTTCGGCATCGACATAGATTGAAAAATCAAAAAAATCTGATACGAAAGGAATAACTTTCCCATCTTTAGGAAGATCACTGACCTGTAATACATTAATACCTTCAACAATTAAAATATCAGGACGATCAATGGTAATAGTCTGATTTTCTAGAACATCATAGATCATATGTGAGTAAAGCGGGGCACGGACATTTCCGATACCTGCTTTTATCGCCGAAAGAAAGCACAGCAACTTTTTAATGTCATAGGAATCAGGAAATCCTTTGCGATTCATTCGATTTTTTTGCTGTAAGATTGCGTTAGGATAGAGAAAACCATCCGTCGTTATCAGATCAACTTTAAGGCTAGATGTCCATCTTTTCAACAGTTCTTGAAGAATGCGAGCCGTGGTTGATTTTCCTACAGCTACAGAACCAGCAATTCCAATAATAAAGGGCGTTTTTCTACTCTCTTCTTGATGGAGAAACTGCTGACGTTTGTGAAAAAGTTCCTGTACTGCTTCAACATGGCATGATAATAGACGCGATAAAGAAAGATAAATGCGTTGGACTTCTTTAAGATCAATAGGATCATCAATAGAGCGTAAACGCTTAATTTCATCAAAAGTCAAAGTAAGAGGTGTGTCTGCACGAAACTCTGACCATTCTTGTGCAGTAAAAACGCGATAGGGTGAATATCGGTCAGAAACGGATTTGACCAGATTATCTTTCTGATTAATTTTTTGTATAGTCGTATCAATCATTTGTATTGGTCGAGAATTTTTTGCAGCAGCAATTGATTAAGAGCAGACAGATGAGCGGCTTTATTTTCAAGTAAATTTTGTTTTGCATGCTCTCTTCTTTTAAGATAATAGATCATTTTTCATTAACTTATAGTCCAGTCATTCCAGTTTGCACGGATTTGTGCTAATGAGTACCCTTGTGCCCAAAAAGCCCATAAAAGTAGGCGCGCTTTTACGGCTGATAAATAACCAGACATGAGAGCACCAGAAGCAATCATATCGATTTCGGAGCCTTTATAGCCATAAGTTATACGAGTTGTTGAGCCATTACAACAACGACTAGCAATAATGATTGGTATTTTTTGTGCATATTGTTGTACAAGGTCTGCTTCTTGAAAACTACAGTGTCCTGCACCAAAACCAGCAATAACAACTCCAGCATAATACCCACTTTCAAGGCATAGTTTCATTAATTGTGCATCAGATGATAAAGAGGAATAGAGGAGTGCAATTTGATGATCATGGTTTTGGGGAAGATCAAACGTTTTTGGGAAAAATTTTCGATCATTGAAATAAATAAGTTTTCCCTCTAAAATAGTTCCTAAAATACCTGCAAGACCTGATTGAAATGTTTCGACTTTGACGGTATGACTTTTATAGAGCCAATAAGGTGAATGAATTGTATCATTTATGACAACAAGAACGCCCCTGTTACGACTTTGTGTGGCTGCTGCGACACGAGTGGCTGCTAAAATGTTGGCGGGGCCATCGGCGCCTGCTTCATGAGGCATGCGCATAGCACCGGTTATGATGAGTGGTTCGGCTTCTTTCCAATAAAGAGAAAGAAAAAAAGCTGTTTCTTCCAGAGTATCAGTCCCTTGTGTTAAAACAATACCTTCTGCACCAGCGTTTATTTGTTGTTTTGCCCACTTAATTATTTCAAAAAGCATTTGAAACGATAAAGATCCACTTGGTATTTGCATTAATGTTTGTGCATTAATATCAGCAACGTTATTTAAATCAGGAACACTTTTTATGAGGTTATCTGAAGTTAAAGTCGGTTGCATGTGACCAAAACTATCAGCAGTCATTGCAATTGTTCCACCTAAGGTCCCTATGGCTATTTTTTTCATAATTTTCCTCTAAAAAGCACAAACTGTTTATATAAAGCTATTTAGCAGTAATTTACATTGACAACAATGATATCATTTTTCCATTTTCAACAAATTGAGTTATGCTGAATCATTGTGTTTTGCTGTATATGTTCTTAAATAGGACAATAGTAATTGAGTTTTACATTGTATGAAAAGAAATCAATATTAAAAAGTAAAGTTAATATTAAGGAGTTTCCTTATGACAGAACATAAGCCAGACATAATGTATGGTACAACAATTATTACGGTACGAAAAGGTGGAAAAGTCGTGATGTCCGGGGATGGTCAGGTCTCTCTTGGACAGACAATTATGAAAGGTAATGCACGTAAAGTGCGTCGTCTTGGAAAGAACGGAGTGGTTATTGCTGGTTTTGCTGGTGCTACGGCAGATGCTTTTACATTACTGGAGAGATTGGAAACAAAGCTTGAGCAATATCCTGATCAGCTTATGCGTGCTTGTGTGGAACTTGCAAAAGATTGGAGAACAGATCGCTATTTGCGTCGTCTCGAAGCAATGATGCTCGTGGCTGATAAGAAAGTAACTTTGGCTCTAACAGGGCTTGGTGATGTCTTAGAACCAGAAGATGGGGTTATGGCAATTGGCTCTGGAGGAAATTTTGCTCTTTCAGCAGCGCGTGCACTCATGGATTTGGATTTGGATGCAGAAACTATTGCTCGTAAAGCTATGGCTATTGCCGCTAAAATTTGTGTTTACACCAATGATCATTTTACGATTGAAACATTGGATGCAGAATTATCTTCTTTAGAGAAAGCTATTTAAATGTGTGTTGTATTTTCCCCTCGTGAAACTGTTTCTGAACTTGATCGTTTTATTATTGGCCAAAATGATGCCAAACGCTCTGTAGCTATTGCACTGCGCAATCGGTGGCGTAGGCAACAGCTTGATGCGCCGATGCGTGAAGAAGTTATGCCAAAAAATATTTTAATGATAGGGCCAACAGGAGTTGGTAAAACTGGTATTGCACGTCGATTAGCAAAACTTTCTGGAGCACCCTTCGTTAAAGTAGAAGCGACTAAATTTACTGAAGTTGGTTATGTGGGACGTGATGTTGAGCAAATTATTCGAGATCTTGTTGAAATTGCCATTTCTCTTGTGCGTGAAAAGAAACGGGATGAAATAAAAGAAAAGGCTCACGTGAATGCTGAAGAGCGCGTTTTAGATGCCCTTGTTGGTAAAACAGCCAGTCCCGCTACCCGTGATAGTTTTCGCAAAAAATTGCGTGGAGGTGAATTGGATGAGAAAGAGATTGAAATTGAAGTAGCCGATAATAATAGCAATAGTGCTTCAACCTTTGATATTCCTGGTATGCCTGGGGCACAAATGGGTATTATGAATTTATCAGATATTTTGGGTAAAATGGGCAGTCGTACAAAAGTTCGTAAGACGACAGTAAGGGATGCTTTTAAGCCGCTCATTGATGATGAATCTGAAAAACTCCTTGATCAGGATCAAATTATTCAAGAAGCGCTTCGTGTTGCTGAAAATGACGGGATTGTTTTTATTGACGAGATTGATAAAATTGCAACTAGGGATGGTGGAGCAAGTGTTGCGGTTTCGCGTGAGGGCGTTCAACGGGATCTTTTGCCTTTGGTTGAAGGAACAACAATTGCTACAAAATATGGGCAAATCAAAACAGATCATATTCTTTTTATTGCCTCAGGTGCATTTCATGTTTCTAAGCCATCTGATTTATTACCGGAACTTCAAGGACGTTTGCCCATCCGTGTGGAGCTAAACCCTTTAACAAGAGAAGATTTACGGCGCATTCTAACGGAACCAGAAGCTAGTTTGATTAAACAATATATTGCTCTTATGGCAACAGAAGAGGTTCATTTAGAAATTACCGATGATGCAATTGATGCTTTAGCAGATATTGCTGTAGATTTAAATGCAAGGATTGAAAATATAGGGGCACGTCGTTTGCAAACAGTGATGGAGCGCGTTTTGGATGAAATTTCTTTCACGGCACCTGATAAAGCTGGAACATCCTTTACAATTGATGCCGCTTATGTGAGAAAATCTATTGGCGAACTTGCTGCTGATATCGATCTTTCACGTTTTATTCTTTAGAGTTATCGCTTGTTTTCTTTATCTGCGCGCTTCGATAATTTTGAAACCATGGGCTTGTTCATGTATCAACACTGTGCGGAAAATATTTTTTAATAATGTTTCATAAGGCAGGTGGCGGTTTGCAACAAAAAGCAGACTGCCGCCTGGTTTTAGGCACTTTGCAGCATTTATAATAAAATTTTTTCCTAATGAAATATCTGTCGTTTGTTGCGTGTGAAACGGTGGGTTTGAAATGATTGTGTCATACAGATTTGTGATAGGTTCATGCACAAGGTCGTGCCAATAAAAATGAATTGAAAAAGGAGCTGTTCTGGATTTAAGGTGCTGTTTTGCTGCTCTCAAAGCGTTGTAGTCTGCTTCATAAAGGTCGAGAGCGGTGAGTTTTTCACTTCTTTCAAGCGCAACGTGAGAAAGATAGCCCCATCCAGCACCAAAATCAGCCATTTTTCCAGAAATAACTTTGGGCATATAAGAAGCAAGTGCAGCGGATCCCGGATCAATACGTCCGTGTGAGAACATACCAGAAGTGGTTTGAAATTTACCAAAAGTGAGCGGTGGTGAGCGCAATTGTGCAATGTTATGTCTCTCAATTTGTTGAGGAACTTGCAACCAAAATACAAGACCATGATTTTTAGACAATTTGTTGGTGATGGGAACAATTGTTTTGACCCACTTCATCATTGAAGCAGCACCAGCAGTTTTATTCCCACTGATTACAATCCATCCATTGGGTTTAACGCATTCTAATAAATCAAGAAAACAATTTTGGTTAAAACCACGATATTTGCTCAAATGTAAAAATGCACCATCATAGCTGAAGGTTTTATCTATTTGGGGAGAGCAGTGAAATTGAGTATCGACAAATTTTAAAAAATCTGGTCGCCAAGGCGTAATAACTTTTAAATTCTGTGCCCATTCTGGAGCTGGGATTTCTGTTAAACCGAAACTTAACCAACATTGGTTTGGATCAGGATATGGGAGTTCATGATTTTCAAAAGGCAAAAATAATAACACATATGACTCTTTCAAAGAAAAATGCCACTCCAATGTTGAGATGGCATTTCATGATACGATAAGAGGAAAAACTTACTCTTCTTTCTTACGGCGGCGCTTATTTTCAGGTTGTTTTTTTTCATCCACGTACTTTTCTTCATTGATTGCTTTATCACCGGTGATTTCCTTTCCGGTTGTTTGATCAACGACCTTCATTGATAATCGAACTTTTCCACGCTCATCAAAGCCCATTAATTTAACCCAAACTTTGTCACCTTCTTTTACAATATCGGTTGTTTTGCTGACGCGTTCTGATGCAAGCTGAGAGATATGAACGAGTCCATCACGAGAACCAAAGAAGTTTATAAACGCACCAAACTCTGCAGTTTTTACAACTGTCCCTTGGTAGATAGCACCAACTTCAGGCTCATCGACAATAGAATGGATCCAACGTTTTGCTGCTTCAATGGTTTTAGCATCAGCAGAAGCAATTTTAATGGTACCATCATCTTCAATATTAATTTTTGCTCCCGTTTGTTCCACGATTTCCCGAATAACTTTACCACCAGAGCCGATAACATCACGGATTTTATCGACAGAAATATTCATAACTTCGATTCGTGGAGAAAATTCACTTAGCTCAGCACGTGCACTGGTTAAAGCTTTCGCCATCTCATTAAGGATATGGATTCGTCCACCTTTGGCTTGTTCAAGCGCGATTTTCATAATCTCTTCGGTAATACCATCAATTTTGATATCCATTTGCAAGGCAGTAATACCATTTTCTGTTCCTGCGACTTTAAAATCCATATCTCCAAGATGATCTTCATCCCCTAAAATATCAGAAAGAACAGCAAAGCGTTCTCCTTCTTTAATCAAGCCCATAGCAATACCAGCAACAGGGCGTGCTAGAGGAACACCAGCATCCATAAGAGCAAGTGAGGTTCCACAAACCGTTGCCATAGAAGAAGAGCCATTGGATTCAGTGATTTCTGAGACAGCACGAATGGTATAAGGAAAAGATTCTTTCGTTGGTAACATGGGGTGAATTGCCCGCCATGCCAATTTGCCATGTCCAATTTCACGACGACCAGGAGAACCAAGGCGTCCCGTTTCACCCACTGAAAATGGTGGAAAATTGTAATGGAGAAGGAATGTTTCCTTATACATTCCTGTCAAGGAATCAACATATTGTTCATCTTCACCAGTTCCCAATGTTGCAACGACAATCGCTTGTGTTTCTCCGCGGGTAAAGAGTGCTGATCCATGTGTGCGGGGTAAAATACTTACTTCTGATTGGATAGGGCGTACGGTAGAAAGATTGCGTCCATCAATCCGCTTTTGGGTATCAAGAATGTTTCCGCGAACAATTTTTGCTTGCAACTGTTTAAATACGGTTGCAATTTGATCTGCACTAAATTGACAATCTTTTTCTGGTTCTGGCATAAATTTATTGAGGATTTCTGTCTTTAGTGCATCAATTGCAGCATAACGTTCTTGCTTATCAGTAATTGTGTAAGCCTTTCGTATATCCTGTTCTGCCATTTTCTGCATCGCTTTTTCAAGTTCAGAAAGATCTTCAGGAACAAAATCACGAGGATCTTTTGCAGCAACTTCAGCAAGCTTTATAATGGCATCAAGGACAGGTTGAAGGCCTTTGTGACCAAACATTACGGCCCCCAACATGATATCTTCCGGTAATTCTTGTGCTTCTGATTCAACCATCAAAACAGCACTTTCTGTTCCAGCAACAACAAGATCAAGTTTTGATTCAGGCATTTCATCGATATGAGGATTAAGAACATATTGTCCATTACAATAGCCAACGCGGGCACCAGCTATAGGCCCCATGAAAGGAACACCTGACAGGGTCAATGCGGCAGAAGATGCAATCATCGCAAGGATATCGGGATTGTTTTCGAGATCATGCTGTATAACGGAAACAATAACTTGTGTATCATTTTTATATCCCTCAACGAAAAGGGGACGAATTGGGCGATCAATCAAACGTGAAACCAAAGTTTCATTTTCACTTGGTCGACTTTCACGTTTTAAATAGCCCCCAGGTATTCGACCAACAGCATAGGATTTTTCTTGATAATTAACGGTGAGTGGAAAAAAGTCCTGGTCTGGTTTTGGGATTTTGGCCGATACAACGGTAGCTAAGACAATCGTTTCTCCATAGGTAGCAATCACTGCACCATCAGCTTGACGCGCTATTTTCCCTGTTTCAAGGGTGAGCGGACGCCCGGCCCATTCAATTTCTATCTTGTGCGTTTTGAACATTTTTTATCCTTAATGACCAGTGTTTAAATCTTTAATTGCTCACATTCTGGTTTTGCGTAGCATACTTCCAAGATCTGGGGTGGACAACATACTTTTTATCTTTGTTGCAAGAAAAGAGAAGTAAACTGCTTAAATGCGAAATGATGAGCAGTCCTATCCCATAATAACTTATCAGTTTTTAAAATTTTTAATTAAAAGCAACACGATGAAAAAATGGGTGTTTTTTTAATACCACTTCCATTTTTCTTTTAGCGACGCAAACCTAACTTCTTTATAAGTGTCTGATAACGATTTTGGTCAACTCCTTTAAGATAATCAAGAAGGCGCCGGCGTTGAGATACCATCTTCAAAAGACCACGACGAGAATGATTATCCTTTTTGTGAGATTTAAAGTGGTTTGTTAAATTAGAAATACGTTCAGAAAGTACAGCAATCTGTACTTCTGGTGATCCTGTATCACCAACTTTGTTTGCATATTCTGCGACAAGAGCTTTTTTACGTTCAGCTGTAATCGACATCGTATTATCCTTTCCAAAAATGAAGAAACATAAAGTCACCCATAGCCGAGATGTCGTTCAGCAAGGGTCTGTGAGAAAACAGGAAAAGTCGAAGACTCTTACCTATTTTCGTTCTTATATAGGAAAGAAGGTTAAAATACTAGTCCTTTACAGCATTTTGAAGTCTTTCTTTAAATAAAAGCTTTTGTTTTGAAATATTGATTTAAATAGAGTTTTATGAGAAGTTTTTTAAAGAATTATGCATCCTTTTGATACAAAGATTATGAGCGTGTATGTGCTAACAAAGATGATAAATACCGATTTGGAGGAAAAAGATGCAGAGCATTTCAACATTAAAACTTTTTCGTAATTCGGTATTTCGAAATTTATGGTCATCTACTCTTATTTCTAATTTAGGGGGGCTGATACAGGCTGTTGGAGCAGGGTGGTTAATGGCGTTGATTAGTTCTTCGCATTCCATGGTTGGGCTTGTTCAAAGTGCCACAACATTACCACTTGTTATGTTTTCTTTGATGGCAGGGGCATTAGCTGATAATTTTAATCGGCGTCAAATTATGTTGTGTGCGCAGATTATGATGATGGTCATATCCATGAGTTTATCTGTTTTAGCCTATATGGGATTTCTAACACCTTGGCTTTTGTTATGTTTTACGTTTTTGATTGGATGTGGCACAGCTTTTTATAATCCTTCTTGGCAAGCAACGATAGGAGATATTGTGAGCAGGGAAAATATTCCTGCTGCTGTTAGTTTGAATAGTGTAGGCTTTAATTTGATGCGGAGTGTTGGTCCTGCTATTGGTGGTGCCATCATTGCAACTTTGGGGGCATCTGCTGCTTTTTTGTTTAATGCTATAAGCTATATTCCTCTTATTGGTGCGTTGTTTTTCTGGAAGTCGAATTATGAAAACAACTCATTACCACGAGAAAGGCTGTTAGGAGCTGTCTCAGATGGTTTGCGTTATGTTGCGATGTCACCTAATCTCCTGAGTATTATGGTTCGAGCGTTCCTTTTTGGTATAGGAGCAATTTCTATTTTAGCACTTTTGCCAATTGTTGCGCATAAAGTTCTTGGAGGAAGTGCCCTTCTTTATGGTACATTGCTCGGTTGTTTTGGGTTAGGAGCCATGACAGCAGGTATTATTAATGCAGTTGTACGGCATCATTTTCGTTCAGAAACAATTATTGCAAGTGCATTTATTGGTTTTGCCTTTTCTTGCTTTTTATTGGGAATAAGCCGTTCACTGATTATAAGCCATATTGCTTTATTTCCTGCAGGGTTATGTTGGGTTTTGGCATTATCATTGTTTAATACATCTGTACAACTCTCTACACCACGCTGGGTTGTTGCACGTTCTTTAGCACTTTATCAAACGGCATCTTATGGGGGGATGGCTATTGGAAGTGCAATCTGGGGAGTTTTGGCTGATGGTTATTCTCCAACAATTGCTTTGAGCGTTTGTTCTCTATTCTTGATTTTTGGTGCTCTTGCGGGGGTAAAATTTAGAATTCAAGAAATTCCTCAGATAGATTTAAATCCTCTTGATCATTTTAGAGAGCCGGAATTATTACTTGACCTCAAAGCAAGAAGTGGACCGATCATGATAATGATCGATTATAAAATTCATGAAAATGATCTTGAAGAGTTTCTCAAAGTGATGACGCGTCGACGCCATATTCGATTACGTGATGGTGCGCGTCAGTGGGTCCTTTTACGAGATCTTGAAAGACCTGAATATTGGACAGAGGCTTATCATATGCCAACATGGGTAGATTATTTACGCCATAATCATCGTCGTACAAAAGCAGATGCAGAAGTCAATAAGCGTCTGCGTCATTTAAATTGTGCTCCTAACGGTATAAGAGTGCACCGCATGATTGAACGCCAAACAATACCTCAAGCCAGTGAGATGCTTTTAAAAGTTTCCTCTGATCATCTTCCTTAGGGTTAAAACAGTTTTTGTAAATATTACATATATTAATATTATTTCGATCAATTTGTTAGCATAATCATAAAAAATTGCTATTTCAATATTTAAAGAATTGATTTACAATGGTTATTTGTCATTTTTCATGTTGAGTGATAGTTCTGAAAATCTTAAGCTTTTCTCGTTTCAAATCTATTTAGAGTAAATCAGTCCATATCTTTGCTTGTACATTATAAACGAGGACTAAAGTATGAGTAAAAAACGATTAAAAAAGAAATAAAAAGCCTCTTATGAATCCTTTCGAATGCAAGGATTGTTGCGACATTAAGAGGAAAAAGTGTGTGGTGGTGTTAGCTTATAGCACTGACTTAAATTTTGATATGAATACGGTAAATATAGACAATGAAAAGCACCATATTTTTCTTAATTGATAGAGAAAAATATCTTTCCGCAAAAGGTGGTTGGGAAAAGAATCGATTAAATTGTGAAAATCCGCTTTGGTTTAAATAGACCTTTGTCGAGAGTGCCAATAGCAAGAAGTTGTTCCTTATAGAGGACACAAACTTCCTCTTCATCAAGAGGTACTTTGTGATGATTTAAGAGGATAGAATGGCCTCTTATAATCCTCTGTGCTTGAGTTTCATTAAGGATATAGTGATGGAGGCAATCCAATGCGGCGCTTGTGTCAATTAAGAGCTCATCAAGTGTTGAGAAGTTTTTTTCAAAAGAACTATTATTTTCATCTGTAGTGTTTTTATTTGGCGGAATGGCTGCTTTTAGTTCCTCCCATGTAATGAGATCTTCTTCATCAAAAGGTGCGACGGCAATACGTCTTAAATCAGCAATATGCCCATAGCAACCGAGATCACGTCCCATATCGCGTGCTAAAGAGCGCACATAAGTTCCTTTTCCGCAGGTTATTTCAAAGACAGAATGCTCTTTGGTAGGCATTTCTAATAACTTGAAAGTTTCTATTTCCACTTCACGGGGCGGAATGTCAACAACTTCCCCTTCACGGGCTAAATCATAGGCACGATTTCCGGCAATTTTGATTGCTGAAAATTGTGGAGGTGTTTGCAAAATAACACCTGTATATTGAGGAAGAAGAGCAAGTATTTCTTCTTGTGTTGGACGTATGAGAGAAGTTTTCGTTATTTCTCCTTCTAAATCATCTGTTGAGCGCTCTTGCCCCCAAGCAATATGAAAACGGTAAGTTTTTTTGCCTTGCATCACGTAAGGGACGGTTTTGGTTGCTTCGCCCAATGCAATGGGAAGGAGACCAGAAGCAAGAGGATCAAGTGTACCCGCATGTCCTGCCTTTTGAGCATGGAAGAGCCATTTGATTTGTGAGACAGCTTCTGTTGATTTCATTCCTTTTGGTTTATCAAATATGACCCAGCCAGAAACAGGACGCCCTTTTTTCTTGTGTTGCCGCGCCATATCTTTAATCCTCATCTGTATCACTATGGTGAAGATCGCGTGCAACCTCAGGCGAGCGAAGGAGGGCATCAATTTTTGAAAAATTATCAAAACTATTATCAAGTCGGAAACGCAGTTCTGGCATATATTTCATTTGTCGCAACGCATGACTGATTTCTCCACGGAGAAAACGACTATGTTTATTGAGGGTATCAACAACATCGGTATGAGAAGCATTTTTAAGAGTGCTGAGAGGTGATACAAAGCAAGTAGCAATTTTTAAATCTGGTGACATGCGTACTTCAGAGACAGAAATAACAATATCTTTTAAGATATCATCAAGCAAAATATCACGCTGTAATATATGCGCTATTGCATGACGTACTTGCTCTGCTACTCTAAGTTGCCGTTGTGATGGCCCTGCATTTTTCATCAAAGTTTTATCCTTGCTACAAGATCTCTTTTTTGACCATTTAGATAAGGAAAAAGAAATATTGTGTATAAAACCTAATAACTTTTCTCATTTCACAACAGAGTAAAGTTATTGGATTATTTTATAATGTGCGATTAATGTGTTCGATACGGAAGGTCTCAATGATGTCTCCTGCACGCATGTCTTCATAATTTTCAAAGGCTATTCCACATTCTTGACCACTTTGCACTTCATTGACTTCATCCTTAAAGCGTTTGAGTGTTTTCAGCTTTCCTTCGTGAATAACGATATTATCGCGGATAAGGCGAACACCGGCTCCTCGTTCTATTTTACCTTCTGTAACACGACATCCTGCAACTTTTCCAATTTTTGTAATGTTAAAGACTTCTAGAATTTCAGCATTACCAAGGAAAGTTTCACGCTGTTCTGGTGAGAGTAATCCAGACATAGCAGCCTTGATATCGTCAACAAGATCATAAATGATGTTGTAATAACGAATTTCAATTCCTTGTGTTTTAGCAAAATCACGTGCCTGCTTATTGGCTCGAACATTAAAGCCAATTACAGCAGAGTTAGAAGCTTCTGCAAGAGAAATATCACTTTCGGTAATTCCTCCAGCACCAGAATGTACAATACGCGCACGAACCTCATCATTTCCAAGTTTTTCCAATGCTGAAGCAATTGCTTCGATTGATCCTTGCACATCCCCTTTTATAATAAGAGAAAATTCCTTAACACCAGTCGTTTGCAATTTTGTCATCATTTGCTCAAGAGAACCACGCGAACCAGTTTGCCGCGCAACAGCTTTATCACGTGCTAATCGTTGTCGATATTCAGAAATTTCACGTGCTTTTGCTTCATGTGTGACAACAGCAAAACGGTCTCCGGCTTGTGGTGTTCCTTGCATGCCTAAAATTTCAATTGGTGTAGAGGGAACGGCTTCTTTGACATGGCGGCCATGGTCGTCAATCAAAGCACGCACACGACCCCATTCATTTCCAGCAACTATAATATCAGAAGGGTGTAATGTACCTTTTTGAACAAGAACTGTTGCAACAGACCCACGTCCGCGATCCAATTTGGCTTCAATGATAACGCCCTCTGCAGTTCGTTGGGGATCTGCTTTCAGATCAAGCATTTCAGCCTGAAGAAGGATAGCTTCGAGAAGTTTATCAAGATTTTGACCAGTTTTAGCAGAAACTTCAACGTCCAAAGTTTCACCACCCATAGTTTCAACAAACACTTCATGTTGTAGAAGTTCTGTACGCACTTTTTGTGCATTCGCAGCTGGTTTATCAATTTTGTTGATAGCAACAATGATAGGTACACCAGCAGCTTTCGCATGATTGATTGATTCAATCGTTTGAGGCATAACACTATCATCAGCGGCTACAACGAGAACAGCAATATCAGTAACACGAGCTCCGCGTGCACGCATAGCCGTAAATGCAGCATGACCTGGTGTATCAATAAAGGTAATTTTTTGACCGTTTTGTTCTACTTGATAGGCACCAATATGCTGCGTAATACCTCCTGCTTCGCCAGAAACAACATTTGCTTTACGAATAGCATCCAAAAGAGAAGTTTTTCCGTGGTCAACATGGCCCATAATGGTTACAACAGGGGCGCGCTGCTGCATGTTTTGAGGATTATCTGTTATATTAAAGATACCTTCTTCTACGTCAGATTCTAAAACACGTTTAACAGTATGGCCAAATTCAACAGCGATGAGTTCGGCAACATCTGCATCAATAACATCGCCAGGTTTCATCATTTGTCCTTGTTTCATCAAGAATTTAATCACATCAACAGAACGCTCAGTCATACGTTGTGCGAGCTCTTGAATGGTAATCGTTTCAGGAAGAACAACTTCGCGAGAAATTTTTTCTCTTGGTTCTTGATTTTGTGCACGCTTAAACTTTTCCTGTCTACGCCGCATTGCAGCCATTGAGCGCCCACGTGCGCTTCCTTCTTCATCCAGTGCACTATTCAGAGTTAGCTTTCCGCGTCTCCGCTCATCAGCTCCTTTGACAACTTTGGGTACACGTATTTCTGATTTAGCAGGATTAGCACGTCGACTATGCCGTTCTTCCTCATTATTGTCATCTATTTTGCGTTTTTCAACCACGGTTGTCTGTTTAGTGTCAATAGGAATATCTGCCTGTTCAATGAGAGGGGGAACAGGTGGAGTCTGCACTGGCGATATTTCTTCTTCTTGTTGGAGATGGATTTCTTTTTCTTTAATTTCTTGCTGTAAAATTTCTTCACGCTCTTTAGCGCGTCTTGCTTCTTCTTCGGCTTGTTCTCGCGTTATTCTTTCTTGGATATGTGCTTCTTCTAACGCGCGAAGTCTCGCTTCCATTTCAGTTGATGAAAGATTGCTTTTGGCCACAGATTCTTGAGGCTTTTTTTCCTCAAAACGCGGTTTAGAACGCTGGGGGGCCACATGCGGCTTTGTAATGGGCTGTAGGGTTTCAGCTTTTTCATCAGGTCGCGTAATTTTACGCCGTTTGGTTTCGACAACGACAGCCTTCGTACGGCCATGACTAAAATTTTGTTTAACCGTGCTCGTTTCCAAGACAGACCTCTTGAGAGTTAGTATCTTCTTGACCGTTGTTTTGTCGTTGTTATTTTCACTCATTGTACTTCCTTCACGGCTTGTGCCGTCATCTCACTAGACTTACTATGCTTGTCGTCACGATAGCTGATCAATCTACATGTCGTTTTGAGAAATCCTTCAGCAGCTTTTGTGTCCAGTAAGGCCGCGTGCATTACAGGATTAGAGCCAAAAGCCACTCGCATTTCATCATTTGTAAATAAAGATATGGTTTTTATAGTCCGATTTGTTTGTTGTTGTATTGAATGGATGGCCTGTGCAATTTTTCGTTTCCCATCTTCTGTTGTTTCTTTAGCATGAAGTACAAGAATAACTTTACCAGAGCGGATAGCAGCGTCAACCTTTGTTGCTCCCATAACAATTGCTCCCGCTTTTCGTGCCATGGAAAGGCTTGAAAGAGCGGCTTTTAGTAAAAGCGTATCAACAACATGCACAAGATTTGGTGTAACTTCAACATCTGTTTTAAAATTTCTATGAAAAGCTTTCTGTTTGATTGCTTTCTCAATAACAGCGTGATGGGCAGAAATCCAAACGCCACGCCCTGGTAAATTCGCTTTAAGATCAGGAACAATTTGGTTATTGGGACCAATAACAAAACGGATCAGCGTTTGTGCTGAAGCATTTTTTCGGGTCACAATGCAAGTCCGTTCATTCATTTAAAGTGTATCCACATCCAAATCATCTGTTTTTTCATTTTCTGCAGAATTTTCATCTTCTACAGGATTTTCTGTAACAAGATCAGCTTGGTCTATCCAGCCTGCTTGTACACGTGCGGCTAAAACCATAGCTTCTGCATCTGCGCGTGTAATGTCAAAAGGGGTTAAAATACCAGAAAAATTCTGTGTTTGACCTTCTTTACGTTCTCTCCAACCAGCTAAATCATCAACGGCATAGCCAGCAAAGTCTTCTATTGTTTTTACACCATCCTGACCTACAGCAACCAACATAGCACTTGTCATTCCAGGAAGTGTTCGCAACTCGTCAGAAACTCCGAGCTTTTTGCGTTTTTCATCAAGTTCTTTTTCTTGATGATCAAGATATTCGCGGGCACGACTTTGGATTTCAGCGGCGGTATCATGGTCAAAACCATCAATAGAAGCGATTTCTTCAAGATCAATATAGGCGATTTCTTCAATAGAAGAAAAACCCTCTGATGCCATAACCTGCCCGATCATTTCGTCAACCTCTAAGGCTGCCATAAACAATTTACTCCGTTCAGTAAATTCTTTTTGACGATTTTCAGATTCTTCCTTTTCCGTTAAAATATCAATGTTCCATCCTGTTAGTTGCGAAGCCAAGCGAACATTTTGCCCACGTCGTCCAATAGCAAGGCTAAGTTGATCATCTGGCACAATAACTTCAATCCGTTCAGCATCTTCATCAAGGATGATTTTAGAAACTTCAGCAGGTTGCAGTGCATTAACGACAAATGTTGCCGCATCAGGCGACCAAGGAATAATATCAATTTTTTCGCCTTGTAATTCAGCAACAACAGCTTGTACACGACTTCCTCGCATTCCAACGCATGCTCCAACAGGATCAATGGAACCATCGCGTGAAACAACGGCGATTTTAGCCCGTGAACCTGGATCACGAGCAACAGATTTGATTTCTATAATACCATCATAAATTTCTGGTACTTCCATAGTGAAAAGTTTTACCATAAATTGGGGATGTGTGCGTGAAAGGAAAATTTGTGGACCACGCGTTTCACGGTGTACATCATTGACAAAAGCACGAATGCGATCTCCATAGCGGAATGATTCACGAGGAATTAATTCATCACGGCGAACAATAGCTTCACCGCGTCCTAGATCAACGATGACGTTACCATATTCCACACGCTTAACTGTACCAGAAATAATTTCACCAACTTTATTTTTGAATTCTTCATATTGCTGATCGCGCTCTGCATCGCGTACTTTTTGTACAATAACCTGTTTAGCAGATTGTGCTGCGATACGTCCAAAATCCATAGGAGGTAAAAGATCAGCAAAAAAATCACCAATTTTTGCTTCTGTTTGACGTTTGAGAGCATCAGACAAAGTAATTTCCGTTGTATAGTCTTCAACGACATCAACGATTTTAAGCAGGCGCTGTAATTTAATTTCACCTGTTTTAGAATTGATTTCAGCACGAATATTGGTTTCTTGACCATAACGAGAACGTGCTGCTTTTTGAATAGCATCAGCCATCGCAGAAATGACAATTTCACGGTCGATTGACTTTTCACGTGCAACAGCATCTGCAATTTGCAGAATCTCAAGCCTGTTAGCGCTTGTAGCCATCAATTTTCTCCTTCTTTGTGCCACACGATGGGTATTTCCCAGTGATATTATTTTTTGAAATTGAGCGTCTGTATAGAGTCGTTAGCGTTCTCTTCGGCAATGAATTGTTGACTTAAATCTTTATTTTGTTTCAATGCATCGCGAATAAGCTCATCGGTAAGCACTAAATGCGCATTTATGATATCACAAAAGGAAATAGGGGTATACATGGCTTCTCCATAAGCAGCTTTATCAGTGTTTAAAATAAATCCATCTTGCGTGATATTTGTAAGTGTCCCACGAAATTTTCGGCGCCCATCAATTGTTATTTTGGTTTCAATTTTTGCAAGATGCCCTTGCCAATGAAAAAAATCAGATTTTCTTACCAATGGACGATCAATTCCAGGTGATGAGATTTCTAAATGATATTTGCGTTCAATAACATTTTGTACATCAAGGAGGGGAGAAACTGTTCGACTAACAGTTTCACAATCTTCTATGGTCATAGAACCATCGGCACGTTCAACCATAATTTGAAGTGTTAAACCATTTTGACCAAGAAGTTTCACACGAACCAAACGAAAACCTAAAGGTTTAAGTAGTGGTATGACAAGAGCAGCAACCTGTGCTTCGATACCATCTTCTTCAAACAGGCGCGGTTCGTCAAGATTGCTTATTTTTTCAGCTTCGTTCATACATTTTATCCAAGTTGGTTTCATCAGTTTTATGATATTAAAAAAGAGCGGGTCCAACGGCCCACTCTTCATCATAAGACCAAGAATTTAACTATTGATACTCTTAAATTCAAAATTTTTCAAGTTGTTTATGAGAAAAGCGCTTGATCATTTATTTCTTGATAAAGGTAAGATAGGCAGGCGTTCGTCCTTCGCGTAAAGCTTTTGCTTCATAGCGGGTTCCGCTCCATAGTGGATAAGGGAGTTTCCAGTCTTGAGGGCTTTCTGCTTTCCATTCAAAGTGATCATGTTGTGCACAATGGTACAAAGTCCAGTTTACATAACTGTCTATATCGCTAGCAAAGCGCAAAAACTTCCCTATTTTAAGAACACGAGCAAAACGGTTAAGATTTTTTATGTTGATGAAGCGTCGTTTCCAGTGTTTCTTTTTCGGCCAAGGATCAGGATAGAAGAGGTCTATTCCATCAAGCGAGTTATCAGGGAGCCAATCAAGAAGGCGTGTAGCATCATCATTATAGAGGCGAAGACGATTTTGATGGTTTTGATGCTGTTCAAGAGACGATAATATTTTTGCCATGCCATTGATAAAGGGCTCGACGCCGATAAAACCGGTTTTTGGAAAATATTCCATTTCATGAAGTAAATGTTCACCTCCACCAAAACCGATTTCAAGTCGAATTTCTCTTACTTTGCTTGAAAATAAGGATGTAAGGTTTAAGGGAGGAGGGACATTTAAATCAATATTCAAATTGGGGAGAAGCATTTGTATACGTGTAAGCTGACTGTTTCGAAGTTGTTTTCCTTGTCGGCGTCCAAAAAATGCTTCACTCTTACGTATATTATGTTTAATCATGGGATTTGGATCATTGTTTGAAGCGTTTTCACGAGATCAGTTTTTTCCCATGAAAACGAACCATCGTGTTTTGGTTTACGACCAAAGTGACCATAGGCAGCTGTTTTCGCATAAATAGGTTTATTGAGGTCAAGATGTTTTCGAATGCCGGTAGGTGAAAGGTCCATTATTTTGCGGATGGCTTCTTCAATAACTTTTTCATCGACTTTTCCTGTTCCATGAAGATTAAGATAAATAGATAAAGGTTGTGCAATACCAATTGCATAGGAGAGTTGAATGGTGCATCTCTCTGCTAAATCAGCAGCAACAATATTCTTAGCCAGATAGCGTGCCGCATAGGCAGCAGAACGATCAACTTTTGTTGTATCTTTTCCTGAAAAAGCACCGCCTCCATGGGGTGCTGCACCTCCGTAAGTATCCACAATAATTTTGCGTCCCGTTAATCCGGCATCGCTTTGAGGTCCTCCAATGACAAATTTTCCTGTTGGGTTAATATACCAACTGCATTGAGCTGCAATGGGAATGTCATGTAAAGCTTGGCGAATGTAAGGTTCAACCACTGTACGTACTTTATTGGAATCCCAGCTTTCATCAAGGTGCTGCGTTGAAAGAACAATGGATGTGACCTCTATCGGTTTTCCATTTTTATAACGTATGGTTATTTGGCTTTTAGCATCTGGTCCTAATTTTCCAGTTTCTCCCTCTCCTTTATGACGAGCTGCGGCAAGAAGTTTGAGAATTTTATGCGCATAATAAATTGGCGCAGGCATGAGATCAGGTGTTTCACGGCAAGCATATCCAAACATGATACCTTGATCACCTGCTCCTTCTTCACCATGCCGATCCGTAGCATTATCAACCCCTCTTGCTATATCAGCTGATTGTGGGCGCAAAAGAACATCAATTTTAACAGTTTTCCAATGGAAGCCTGTTTGTTCATAGCCAATGGTACGAATAGCACGGCGGGCTGCTGTACGAAAACGTGTGGGATTAATGAGTGGAAAGCTAGTTTCATCATAGATGAATTCTTTATTTTTATCTTTTTTTAATAGCGTATCGGGAACACGTACTTCACCAGCGATAACAACACGGTTGACACTGACGAGAGTTTCACAGGCAACGCGTACTAACCATGGATCAGTACCAGTCTTTTCAGCTTCTTTATAGATCATATCAACGATTTCATCGGAAATACGATCACAAATTTTATCAGGATGTCCTTCCGATACCGATTCGCTCGTAAAAAGATAATCTTGATGCGGCATAGGAACTCCTTCAAAAAAGAAAACCAACGATTTAATCAATTGCTTACTAAAGTCGTCACCATTTGCTAATTCTACAGCAAATAGTCAATGCAAATGTATATGAATAAAAGAGAAAAGATATAATTTTAATTTATAACTTATTTGTCAAATCTTCCTCAGAAAGTGCTTTTGCCAAGTCAATAATTTTTCGACGCACTTTAGCATCAGATATATTTGTAAAAGCGCGCATGAGTTGAATCCCTTCGCTGCTAGAACAAAAGTCTATAAAATTGTGTTCACTTTCAGCAAAACCCTCTACTTGTTGGGAGGTAATACCTTTATCAAAAAAGTAAGAAACAGGAACATCCATAATTTCCGCTATCGCTTGAAGACGGCTGGCACCAATACGGTTTGTTCCTTTTTCATATTTTTGGATTTGCTGAAAAGTAATTCCTAATTTTTCACCTAGTTTCTCTTGAGTGAGTCCTAAAATATTACGACGTAAACGGATACGAGTTCCAACATAGATATCTATAGGGTCAGGTTTTTTTTTAGTTTCGGTCATAATGCAACTCTTTATTTCCAGCATTTTTCTTCTAAACCAACATCATATTTATGCGCAGTTGATTTATCATATAATTAAAACAATATGTAATATTTTTTCCCAATATTACTGGTACACGCAACATAATACCGTACAAAGGGCACTTGAATCATTTAAGCTGTTTTGTAAAACCAAAACCAATACGACACAATAGCATAAGGATGAATAAGATAAAAGTAGAGAAAGTTCTGTATTCATTGCTTCCTATAGGGGTAATGGATGATGGAACTCGTGAATCAATAATGCCCACAGCATTTTGTCGAAGAGCTACAACGATTCGTCCATAAGAATCAATAACAGCTGATATGCCATTATTGGCTGCCCGTATGAGGGGGATTCCCAGTTCAACGGCACGAAGCTGTGCTTGTTGAAGATGTTGATAGGGTCCAGGTGTTACACCAAACCATGCATCATTTGTAATATTAATAATTGCTTGAGGCGGGGAGCCTTTAAAAGTCATTTCATGGGGAAATATTGCTTCATAACAAATCAAGGGTAGATAAGAAAATCCGTTTGGCATTGTAACAATTTTGCGCACACTTGCAGCACTATATCCACCAATATTATCGGCAAGGGTACGCAATCCAATTTTTTTCAATAAATTCTGATAAGGAAGATACTCACCAAAAGGAACCAAATGAAGTTTATCGGAAGTATTTAAAATATTACCTTGAGCATTAATGACTGCAATTGTATTAAAATATTGTGTTTGGGAATGAGGTAGATCATTGCTGGCGCGTATTGCTCCAACGATAGCCCATTGTTTAGGTTTTAAAAGAGAGGCAATGCGCATTGTGGTAGATGAGTTATCATAGAGAAGGTAAGGAACGGAAGCTTCAGACCATACGATAAAATCGGGTTCTGAATTTTGATCGGTTGTTGGCGTTGCACTTAGCTTCATATGCGCTTCCAACATAGATTCTCGTGTATTATCACGCAATTTTATATTTTGTTGGATGGACGGTTGAACAATGCGCACCCAATAAGCACTTTTTTGATCTTCAGCTGTGTTTTCTATAGTATGAAGACGATAAAACCCAAAACCACAGTGAATTAATATAAGTGATAAGCAAAGAGAAAGTGCCACTTTCTTTTTTTCATCCGTTAATAAAACAGTTGGCAAACTGTAGGCTAAGACAGCAAGAATATTCATTCCGTAAAGTCCTACGATTGCATCAGATTGCATGAACACTGGGGTTGGCATGGCTGTATAGCCAAGAGAATTCCATGGAAATCCTGTGAATAAAAACGCACGCAACCACTCGGATAATCCTAATGCAAAGGCTAAAACAAAAAAGCGTGCTATTCCTTTTGTCCATAATAAACCGACAATGAAACCAGAAAAAAACCAATAAAAAGAAAGGTAGAGTGGAGGGACTAAAATGGCTAATGGGACGGCCCAACCAAAAGAATCTGGATCTGTTAACAAAGCATTGCATAGCCACCAAAGGCCGCAAATAAAATAACTAAAACCAAAGGTTCCACAGCTTAAAGCGTAAGTAAAAAAATGTTTTTTATTGTTTTTGGTGGACTGTATTGAGTCAAGTAAAACAATAAAGAGAGGGAAAGTTAGAAAGCAAAGAGGTGTTAAATAAAAGGGTGGAAGTGCAAAAGAAGTAAGAGCACCACACAGAAATATCCATGCTTGGCGCTTCCAGCCTGTAACAGAGAATAAAAAAACGATGAAATTGTTTAAAAACGCTGGACTATTCTTTAGGGATGGCATTGTTCTCAAGATTCTCATTTTTGGGAATGCGAAAAATGCGCAACCGTTTGATCCGGCGTTTATCAGCTTCTAAAATACGAAATCTATAGCCAGGTACAGCTTCGACAATTTCACCTTTGGCAGGAATGCGATCAAGAATTGAGACGATCAAACCACCAATAGTATCAACTTCATCACCATATTCTCCTACGATAAAATCAGGACCAAGAGCTTTCTCCACATCTTCTAGTTCAGTTCTTGCATCAACGAGCCATTTATTATTTGGTTCACGTACGATAGCATTGTCGACATTATCATGTTCATCTTCGATATCTCCAACGACTAACTCAACAATATCTTCCATTGAAACGAGACCATCTGTTCCTCCATGTTCATCAATAACTAAAGCCATTTGAGTTCGTGTAGTTTGCATCCGTGTTAATAATTTGCTTGCAAGCATAGAACTGGGAACAAAGAGAACTGTTCGGATCAAATCCAATTCACCAATTGGAGTATGCAAGTCTGTATGGTTTAATTGAAGAAAATCGGATTTTTGTTCGGTTTTTGTTGGATTGATAATAAAGCGAGTGATGTAGTTAAGAATATCGCGGATATGGATCATGCCGCGCGGATCATCTAAAGTTTCAGCATAAACGGGGATACGAGAATGACCAATTTTTGCAAAACATTTAAGGGTTTCTCCAAGAGAGGTGTTTATTTCTAATGCTTCGATTTCAGAACGAGGTATCATAACATCATCCACGCGTGCTTCACGTAAGCGTAAAATGTTATGCAGCATAGTACGTTCTTCAGGTGAGAAGAGGGCGGTATCTTTTTCATTGTTAGTCGTGAGTGCAACGGTAAGATCATCGCGCAGTGACGTAGATGCACAATTTCGACCCCGTAAGAATGAAAACAAATGATTCATCAGGGAATATTTTTCTGTATGATTCGTTTGCTGAGAGGGGTCTTTTTCATTATTAGAAGATGCTTGATTATTATTTTGTGCATTTATTTTGTTTGCCATGGTTTTGAAATCTTCTAGACTTTCTTTTATAACAGATAAATAAGAGGCTTTAAATGGTATGCTGGTAATATTGATTTTAAAAGTTAAATTTTATCATTGATAGACAATTATGCGTAAGGATCTTTTATGGAAAGCTTTTGAAGAATTTCCCTTTCGAGCTTTTCCATTTTATATGCTTCATCATCAGTTTCATGGTCATAACCAAGCAGATGCAAGATACCATGAACAATCATATGTGTTAAATGGTCTTGAAATGTTTTTCCTTCTTTCTCTGCTTCGAAAACAACAGTTTCTCGGGCAATAATAATATCACCGAGCATGGGACCAGGTCGATTTCCAGCTTTAAGTGGAAAAGCAGGAAAGGATAGTACATTAGTAGATTTGTTTTTGTTGCGCCATTGTGCATTGATTTGTGCCATATGTTCATCATCCGTAAAAAGCAGGCTAATCTCGCTTACAACATTTTCCAATGAAACATGATGCATAGCTGTCATTAATGCTTTTTCAGTGATATTATAAAGCATTTTCTCATCATTCCACCCTGCGCTTTTAATCATTATATCAATAATAATCATGATGAATCAAATTCATTTTTTAATGCATCGCGTGTGAATGATTTTTTTTTATTTTGTATTTCGGAATCACGATCATAAGCACGAACGATAGCAGCAACAAGTGGATGGCGTACAACATCTTTTTCATCAAAATGCACAATTGCAATATTTTCTATATTTGAAAGAATGCGAACTGCTTCAATGAGACCTGATTTTTGCCCTGTAGGCAAATCAATTTGGCTTACGTCACCGGTAACGATCATACGCGTTCCTTCTCCAAGACGTGTGAGGAACATCTTCATTTGCATGGGCGTAGTATTTTGTGCCTCATCAAGAATAACAGCAGCATGGGCAAGTGTTCGTCCGCGCATAAAGGCGAGAGGAGCAATTTCTATGACACCAGAAGCTAAAATGCGTTCTATTTTTTCAGCGGGCATCATATCATAAAGAGCATCATAAATTGGTCGTAAATATGGGTCGACTTTTTCTTTGAGATCACCGGGAAGAAAACCAAGACGTTCTCCAGCTTCAACAGCCGGACGTGAGAGAATAATTCGTTCAATGATACCACGTTCTAGAAGCATTGCAGCATGAGCAACAGCAAGATACGTTTTTCCTGTTCCTGCTGGTCCTACACCAAACACAAGTTCAGTATGCTCCATAGCACTTATGTAAGCGTCTTGTGTTGGAGTTCTTGCATGAATTATTTTTTTATGGGTACTCAACCGTGCTGGTATACGTTTCGTTGCAGATTTGTGTGTTATTGTGTCTTCTTTCTGCTTCTTTGGTATATTTGCCATAGCAATCGCTCCTTTTATATCTGATAAAGTGAGCTCTTGATGTGTTTTGGCACGTTCATAAAGCTGCTGCAATACATATTGCGCACGTTTTATAACGGAAATATTTCCACGGATTAAGACTTCATTACCACGCGGATGAATACTAAGTTCGAGTTTTTTTTCGATATAAGCGAGATTTTCGTCAAATTTACCAAAAACTGCTTTTGCATATTGATTATTTTCGAAAATCAAAACAACTTGGCTCAGATCTGAAGCGCTTGTTTGTTTCAAGGTATCAGCCTTTTCAAGGGACGTATTTACTTTTTCTTTAATACGCTTTATTTTTTCGGTTGAAGCTTTCAGCCTATTCTCCATATCTACATAAATATTGCACATTTTTTTAAGTAAACTTTATAAAAGACAATTTTTTACAAAAAGTGCACGCTTTAGATGTAATCATTTTCTTTTAAAATAAAAGAGTTTTCCAAAATATTTATTGTGAACAAGGTGTTAGAGGCATGTCTATCTATTTGTCACTTCACCAACAAAACTGTTTGAGCTTGCATTTTTAATATGAATTTCTATCACGCTACCTGTAGAGGCTTCTGTATCGACGACAACAGGTAAAAGCCAAGGGGAACGCCCTACCATTTGTCCTGAGTGACGTCCAGTTTTTTCGATGAGAACGTTCGTTTTTTGACCAATTTTAGAACGCAAAAATGCATTTTGTTGCTCAAGGAGAAGGATTTGTAAATGTTGAAGTCGGGCATCTTTTACAGATTCATCAACATGATTTTTCATTGTGGCTCCCACTGTTCCAGGACGGGGGGAATATTTAAAAGAATAAGCTGAACTGTACTGTACTTGTTGAATAAGTTTAATGGTTTCTTCAAAGTCTTCATCTGTTTCTCCTGGAAACCCTACAATAAAATCGCCTGAAAAGGCAATATCTGGCCGTACGGTTCGAATTTTTTCGATAAGATGAAGATAATGAGAGCTTTTGTGTTGTCGGTTCATGGCTTTTAAGATGCGATCTGAACCTGATTGAACAGGAAGATGGAGGTAAGGCATTAACATATCAAGATCTCGATGCGCGGCAATAAGGCTATCATCCATATCACGTGGGTGGCTGGTTGTGTAACGCAAACGCTTTAAACCATCGAGTTTTGCGAGATGATAAAGAAGATCGCCAAGACGCCAAGTTTTGCCATCAGCACTTTGTCCATGCCAACCATTGACATTTTGTCCAAGCAGCGTAATTTCTTTGACACCCGCTTCGATGAGTTGAAGGGCCTCTTCAGTAATTTGTTCAACGGATCGTGATATTTCAGCACCGCGTGTGTACGGAACAACACAAAAAGTGCAAAATTTATCGCAACCTTCCTGCACTGTTAAAAATGCGCTAACACCTCGTTTTCTTACTGCATGTTTATTATGGGGCGGCAAATGAGCAAATTTATCTTCAACAGCATAGTCTGTTTCGATAATTTTTTTCCCTTGTTTGGCTTTTTCTAACAATTCTGGCAAGCGATGATACATTTGCGGACCAATAACAAGATCCACTGTTGGAGCACGGCGCAAGATTTCACTTCCCTCAGCTTGTGCAACACAACCTGTTACACCAACCATAAGGGGTTTATCAGGTGTGCGCTCTTGACGCATAACGCGCAAACGACCGAGATCAGAATAAAGTTTTTCTGCTGCTTTTTCACGAATATGACAGGTATTAACAAGAATAAGATCGGCATCATTGGGAATTTGTGTTGTCACATAGCCTTGCGAACTGAGACTATCAGTCATCCGTTGGCTATCATAAACGTTCATTTGACATCCATAGGTTTTGATAAAAACCTTTTTAGGAGCAACAGGAGGCGTATTTTTAGGATTTACTTTATTCATAGCGCATGTGTAAATGTTTTTTACACAAATCTCAATCTATTTGCTTAAAAGTTTTTTGCATGATAATTGCATCACCACGACCATTTTTTGACGCGTAGTAGGCAAGACGTTCAGAAATTTTTTGAAATTCAAAGCGTTGATAAAGGTTCAAAGCAGAAAGATTTGTGGCTTCTACTTCCAAGAATAATTTTATGGCGCCCTTGTCGTGAAGATGGTGAACTGTGCTTTCGATAAGAAAGGTACCAATTCCTTGTTGACGATAATGAGGATGAACAGCAATTGTGATGATTTCTGCTTCATCAAGGATGAGACGGCATAGGCAAAAGCCTAAAATTTGATCAGAGCGATCAATGAGAAAAACTTTGTGTCCGAAGATAGAGTGATCTGTTAAGAAATTATCAAAAGCTTGTTTTTCCCAAGAAGGGGTAAAACAATGCTGATGAATTTGATGAAGAGAAGCACTATCATTAACTTGTAGCGGAGCAATTCCAAAATTCTTTTTTGTCAATGAAAATTTGGGCATTATTTTTTTTGTGGTAAAGCAAAATTGGTTTGTTGTTTTGCATCAGCGCTGCGTAGATAGAGTGGGCGAGGTGAATTTTTTGATTGTTTGTTTGCAGCAAGATAAGCATAGTTTACAATATCGGCCGCTTCGCAGGGGATTTTTTCTAGGACAATTTTTTCGTATATTTTATGGTTTTTAACATGCTCCACAACGACATCAGCAGCTGGGCCAGTCAGTCGGGTTTTTTTTGGCAAATCTTCGAGGGTATTTTCAATTGTTTTTAATGCCGGCTCTCCCAAAGGTGTGAGATCATTATGAAAATTTTGATGGTAGAACATTCCTCTCCCTGCTTCAATGACAACAGTAATTGCCGATGCTGTACTTTTACTGTTTATGACTTGTGCTGCTAACGCTTCAAGAGCACTCACACCAATAGCTGGTATTTCAAGTGCTAATGCCAAAGCGCGCGCTGTTGCAACACCGACACGTACACCAGTAAATGACCCAGGTCCAATATTGACAGCAATACGCTCAACTTGATCAAGCGTCATATTGGCTTGTGTCATTATTTGTGTAATCTGCCCAATAAGTTTTTCAGCATGTCCTTTGTTCATGCGCTCATTGATACGCGCAATAATAGATTTATGACGAATAAGCGCAACAGCACAATAAATTGAAGCAGTATCTATAGCAAGGATAAGCATAAAAATATTTTAGTTGAATAAAACGATAAATAAAAGTCCTGCTGTATTTTTAATATTTTCATTATCGTATATTTCATTTGTAAGAAAGTTACTAGTGCCAATAAGCAACAATATCTTTTTATGGGGTAGAACGAGATGTTGATTTAATCCTTATTTTTATCACTTTTTGAATGAGTATCTTGAGTATTATAAGATTCTCTTATTTTAAATCTACTTATGGTGAAACAATTAAAGTTATTAGCTTGTATATTACAAGCGGAGTTAGCGTATGAATCAAAACTGTTGAAGAAAAGAATAAAAACTCCTTTCACGAATCGTTTAAATGTAAGGATTGTCACAACTTTTAAGCTATCAAATAGTACGATGATGCCACTTGTATTACATAGTAAGTAAAAGTAATTTAAAAGAGGAAAAGTTATGACCCCACATTTTTTCCAAATAAGAATATATTCTATCCGTCTTTATATAAAAACCTCAGCGTAATGAGAGCAGATGAAAGAAATGGCATTGTTTTGCATGAGTTACGTATTTCGATACTACCCTGTTGCAAATCATTATGGACTGAAAAGCAAATTTGACAGTTTTCACTTAAATATCAGCTCTTTCAATTTTTTGTATAGAATAATGAGCAGTATTTTAGAACTTTTTCTGGTTTATGAAAGAACTGATTTTAATAATAATGAGGACTTTGGGTTGATTGCATACTACGTTGAAAAAATAATAATCAATACACATTTAAAATGTTATATGATTTAAATCATTTAATTGTATCATGATAAGGCTACAAATACCGAGAATAATTATGGAGCAGGTTGAAGCCAAAATGACGCGCCATCCTGCTTTTTTTAGTGATCGGATATCAACACCTAATCCTAGTGCAGCCATTGAGATAACAGTAAACAACTGGGCAATAAATTTGATGGGATTGATAGCCTTTTCAGGGATAAGACCACTTGAGCGAACAAGCATCATGATAATAAAGCCAATGATAAACCATGGGACGAGGGTATGTAAACGCAAGCGTGTTTGTGCTGATCGGCGATAAATGATTGATAGAGTAAAAATAACAGGGCCTAACATGAGAACCCGTACTAATTTGACAATTGTTGCAATTTGAACACTCAGAAAAGAGACAGATGCTGTTGCTGCTAAAACCTGTGGTACAGCATAAACAACCATGCCAGCAAGCACACCATATTGGCTAAATGACAAATTCAGAGACGGATGTAAAAAGGGTAGAAATAAAATAATAAGAATTCCTAAAAGAGCAGTGAAGGCAATTGACGCGGCTACATCGTCATGTTTTGCTTTTATGACAGGTGCAACGGCGACAATAGCTGAATTGCCACAAATAGCATTCCCACAAGCGACCAGCATTGCTAAATGTGTAGAAAGCCCGAAAAGTCGGCCGATGGCAAAGCTCAGGATAATCGTTACGAATATCACGAATATGATACTAGCAAGCAAATTCCAGCCAGCTGAAAGGACTGCGTTAATGCTAATGCTTGCTCCTAGAAGAACGATAGCAATTTCGAGAAGTGTTTTTGCACAAAAGGTGATACCTTTTTGAAAATATGTTGGCAAAGGAAAACAACTACGGATAATCGATCCTAAAAGAATTGCCAAAACAATGCTTTCAAGCCAAGCTTGTCCAAAAAGCTGTTTTTCTACGACTTCTAAGCCATAAGCTAAGGCTGATATGAGTAAACATACTAGAATACCAGGACCAAAGTCGTTTAAAAGTGAGAGTTTTTTCTTTATCACTTGAATATTTTCCCCATACAAAGAAATAATAGTAAATAAAACGAAATAACAGGTAAGAGAAAGAAATTTTTAAAGATTTGTTCTTGCTTGTACAGCTGCTGCTAAAGTTCCGTCATCAAGATAATCAAGCTCGCCTCCTACAGGGACACCATGAGCAAGTCGCGTAATTTTAACTGGAAAATTGGAAAGCTGATCGGTGATATAGTGAGCAGTTGTTTGACCTTCGACAGTCGCATTGACAGCAAGAATAATCTCCGTAATAGGGTTTTGTACAACACGTTGTATTAAGGTGGCAATATTGAGTTCATCAGGGCCTATTCCATCTAAGGGGGAGAGTCGTCCACCCAACACATGGTAACGTGCGGCTAAAGTTTTTGCGCGCTCAAGAGCCCACAGATCAGCAATATCCTCAACAACAATGATTGTTGTATCATCGCGGCGTAAATCTGTGCAAATTGAACAAGGATCAATGGTATCGACATTTCCACAAACAGAACAAATGCCGACTTTTTCTATAGCTGCTTGTATAGCCGCTCCCAAAGGCTCCAGCAATGTCTCTTTTTTTTTGATAAGATGAAGCGCAGCACGACGTGCTGAACGTGGACCAAGACCTGGTAACCGTGATAAAATCTGAATGAGACGTTCAATTTCAGGTCCTGCAATGTATTTAGACATATTTTTGTCCCACGGAAAAAATCCGCTTCATTAAAATGGAAGCTTGAAACCTGATGGGAGTGGTAGCCCTGCGGTCATACTTTTGGTTTTTTCTTCTATTGCGACTTCGATTTTTGTTCTTGCTTCATTATAAGCCGCCATAATGAGATCTTCAAGAATTTCAGCTTCCTCAGGTTTGAGTAATGAAGGATCAATTTGAATTGCTGTTATAATATTTTTGCCATTTAAAGTGATATTGACGAGACCACCCCCTGCAGTGCCCACAGCTTGCAGATTAGCTATTTCCTCCTGAATCTTCTGCATTTTTTCTTGCATTTCTTTGGCTTTTTTCATCATGCTCATCATTTCACGCATAGGAATAGGTATCCTTATTCATCATTGATATCATTTTTATTTTTAAAAATATCAGCATTTTTAAAGGTATTGGGGAGTAAATCAAGATCATTTTCTTCTTTATTGAGTCGAATATCGACAATTTTTGCTTCTGGGAAATGATTGAGGATTTTCGCGATATCAGGATCTGTTTCTGCATTGGAAAAAAGAGTCTTTTGAATCGCTATACTTTCCTCCTGTAAGGTTGGGCCACCTCCTTCATTAACAAAAGTTATTGTCCAGCGTTTTTCAGTCCATTGAGATATCTTTTTTTCTATATCATGAGCAAGAAATTGTGGGGTATTTTCAGAAAGTCTCAAGGTAATATGCCCAGCTTCAAAAGAAACAGGATGAACAAATTCTTTAACAAGGAGTTTGAAAGGAACGTCATTATGCTGTTCGGCTAATTGAACAATATCGTGCAAAGAATTAATCACGAGAGTTTTAGGTTCAGTAATCTTTTCTGTTGTTTGCGTGACAGAATGCGATAAATTTGCAATCTTTTCAGAAAGATCAGTAGATTGAGAAGTTTCTAGAATTTCTGTTACTTCTTGGGCGTTGATTTTGTCATGGTTTTGATTTTCAACTAAATTTTCTGGTTGTAAGGAATGATCTAATTGGTTTTTCAAAGATGTTTTTAAATCTGATTGATCGGCTAATATATTTGAAACGCTCGAGGAAGCATGGGCTCCGACCATGGTTTCTTTTGTTATATTATTTGCATTTGTAGATTCTTGATGAGAAGAATTTTTAACCAGTGTGAGAGGCGTTTTTTCTTGCGTAAGCTTTTTTAAAGCCTCATCAAGAGTTGGTAAGTCAGCCGTGTGAGCAAGACGAATTAAAAGCATTTCAGCGGCTTGAAGAGGACGTGCAGTTTGATTAACTTCCTGTAAACCTTTGAGTAACATTTGCCAGTTTCGGGATAAAATAGGAACGGAAAGTTTTTTTGAAAAGTCTAAACTTCTTAAACGTTGTTCTTCAGTCAGAGAGAAATCTTCCACTATTTCTGGTGTAAAACGTAAACGTGTGACCAGATGATTAAAATCGGCTAGTTCTGTCAATATAGTAAGAGGATCAGCACCTGCTTCATATTGACTGCGTAATTCATGTAACGCATTGACAACATCGCCCTTCATGATAAATTCAAAAAGATCAATAATACGTGCTTGATCCGCTAATCCTAACATTGTACGCACCGCAATAGCATTAACATTGCCATTGCTATGGGCGATTGCTTGATCAAAAATGGATAATGCATCACGTGCAGATCCTTCTGCAGCACGGGCAATCATAGAGAGTGCTTGATCTTCTACTTCTACCTTTTCATATTTCGCAATTTGGCGCAAATGTGCACTCAAAGCTTTTGATTCAATACGTCGCAAATCAAAACGTTGGCAACGCGAAAGAATTGTAATAGGAACTTTGCGAATTTCTGTTGTGGCAAAAATAAATTTCACATGGGAAGGTGGTTCTTCAAGAGTTTTCAATAAACCATTAAAGGCTTGTGTTGAGAGCATATGTACTTCATCGATAATATAAACTTTATAGCGTGCAGAAACAGGACGATAGCGTATTTGTTCAATAATTTCACGAATGTCATCAATGCCCGTATGAGAAGCGGCATCCATTTCTATAACATCAATATGGCGCCCTTCGATAATTTGTGTGCAATGTTCACCAAGAGAGTCCAATACAGTTGTTGGTTGGTCAATATCTTTTGTTTTATAATTAAGCGCACGTGCCAAAATACGTGCTGTTGTGGTTTTACCTACGCCACGAATCCCTGTTAACATCCACGCTTGTGCAATACGACCTTTTTCAAAGGCGTTGGTGAGAGTACGCACCATAGCTTCCTGACCAATGAGGTCAGAGAAGTTTTGGGGTCGATATTTACGAGCAAGAACACGATAGGCTGTTTCTACCGGTAAATTTTCCATGAATATTTCCAACTTCGAAGTTTTTTATGCGTACATTTTGATAATACAAAAGCATAGATCAATACTGTAGTCTCATATAAAAGGATTTTTTCTTAATCAAATTATTTATGGGACAATTTGTTTAAAATAACCAAATCCCTTTATTTGCTGCATACAAATGCCGCTCTGAAGATTAAAAATACCTCGCTAAAAGACAGCATAAAAATAATTTCTTCAGCAAAATAGGAGGTTGGAACGATGACCCGTACCAGAACTCGTTGGGGCTGCTTCTTTCCAGACCTGACCCAGTTGGCGAGTAGTTCGTCCACCACCAACCTCCCAAGTTCATATTGTCGATTTGGAATGAAAAATCAAGCTCAGAAACGAAAAATATCCTAAGAAAGACGAAGAATTTTCCTTTGCGTTTAATTTATTAACATATAAACAACAAAGAGGTTGAGGATTTATTAGTTTTTATAGCAGTAGCTCTGCATATTTATTTGGTATGAAAATATCTTTTCGCTTAAGATAGTCTGAATATATAATTATTCTCATTCGCTGAAACATGTAAGAGTTTTAAGATAGGTACGTCTGTTCTAAAACTACGAAATTGAATGATTAAAAATTTGCAACGATAAAAAAGGCAAATAAAGCAGATAGATCATGTAATTGGCTAACATTCGAAAGTTAGGGGGAAGAGTGCTATTTAAATAATTATAAAATATTGCTTTAATGGTGTTGCTCATCTATACAAAACATCCCAAACATAATACATTTAATGTTGTACATTCACAGGCTTTTTAAAGAGCTATTGTTCAATACTCTTAACTATATTTCAAACTCCACTCATAAATAGTATATATGCTTCCCTTGAGGTATAAATCCATTGTGCACTATCCTCTTTATGCTTAATAAAAGTATAAATTTTAGCCCTCATACTACTTAACAACTCCCAATGTTGCGATCTCTTGCACTTGAGAGGCTTTATAAGAAGCATTTTTATTCCTTTTTTAATCGTTTTTACTCACACATCACTTCCATTTGTAACTTTCAAGGAAACAAATTTAATTGATTTCAATATGAGATTTAAGATGAGAGAATCTTACTTTATTTGTGGTTTTAATTCAGTATAAGAAAATCAAAATCTTATAATGATAAGTCAATATCTTAAATATCGTATAAGAAACCCACCTCATTTCTATAGTGAATGAGAATATCAAATATGTAATATTTTTGCTTTTAACATATATGAATATAAATACTAAATAAATGTTATCGCTCTTTTTTTGCGTGCTTGTTCTTTTAATTAAAAAACATTGATGTTCATCACAAAATGGATCAATATATGAATTTCCATTATTTGAGAAAAGATTTCATATATTTTTAAGGGATTGTACTCAGCAAGAGAAGATGCAACATTAAACGCTATAGAAATAAGAGGGTAATGATTTTATAAGCATAAAAATGGTTCTTATTCGATATAAGCGACATTTTATAGTTTCAAATAATTATATTCTTTAATAAGGAGGGAAAAGCGAGATAAATTTTTATAAAAAGCTGAATGAGTATGACTTAAAGTGCAGTGAGGAATGCATCTGTAGATGCAAATTTTACTTTTCTGTTTATCTAAGTGATTTGGGTACGATGTGCTTTATAGTACTTAAAATAAAGCAGTTGCGAAGATAGAAGTTATATTCTTATTAAAAAAATAGCTCTGATAGTAGAAAATACAGAACAATTTAAGTTTAGTCTTTTAGTTTTCGCAAAAGTTATTTAATATCTAACCTTATGAGCAGCTTAAGGTTTGCCATATTAGTATAAAAATAACCTCTTCAGCGATTAGTTTTAATAGCTCATCATGCCGTATTTTGAAAAAAACACCTGAAAAAAAGAATAACTCTACTCAAATTTAGATGTTATAGAAATATTGTTAATCATAACCTCCTGTGTCACAATCTGTTCCAACAACTTTTTTGTTCGTAATATTTTTAAAAATATAATGTCCTGACCAAGGAAAACTTATATGAAGAGATTTTATATTTTTTAGGGTAAAGATTTTCTTTTCTTTATCATGGGTTATTTTCTTTTCATCATCAACAAAAATTCTCAATTTGTTTAAATCAGAAGGGGCAGAGTATGATAAAGTAAAGGATACTTTCTTCGGTTTAAAGGTATTACAAGAGTATTCAACTCCTTGCTGGAATGTATAGGATGGTGTGATCACAACACTTTCATCCCGCGCAAAATTCCATTTTTTTTCACCAAAGCCAGCAAATGCAACACTAGAGTAGGCGAGAATATTTGCGGCTAATAATCCTCGCGTGAAGACTTTTTTCATTATCCTCTCCTTTTTTCTAAAGTGAGGTGAATCATAAATCAGTTTTTATAAAGATACAAGTTCAAACTTAACGCTAAAATCAGGGCTAAGTTGCATTTTTTAGTTTTAAACCATGTTTAGAATGATATTAATCTAAGAGTTTCGAATGCTCTATTATGTATAATAATTTGAATTGTTTTGAGAGCTAATTTAGAAGTTCGTTATCTTTATTGGAATATTGTCAGAGGAAATGACTTTTCTCAAGAGGCTCTCTTTGAATATATAAAGGGAAATAGATGGTACAAGCGTTTTTATTTTTGGTTACTGTGTTTTTTTACACTGGTTTTTATACGAGTTGAATTGCGGTTTATCATGATATAATTTGTGAGAAAATATTATGAAAATAATTTATATATTCTATTACGAGCTGTTTTTTCTTCTTCAGTGTTTATGAAGGGTGTTGAGTAGAAAAAACGAGCCCTTTCAAGATGCGTTGCATTATGAAATTTTTATGATGTTTTTTGATATCAATAAAAATGATGGCAGCTTAATTGCTTTTATATATACGATGTTCGATCGTTTTGTGCTGGATAAGTACCGATAATACGCAGTTCTGCAGAAAAGAAAGATAATTCTTCTAAGGCAAGTTTCATCATCGGGTCTTCAGGATGTCCTTCAATATCAACAAAGAATTGTGTTGCATTGAAATTTCCACCAATTTGATAGCTTTCTAATTTTGTCATATTGATACCATTCGTTGCAAATCCTCCCATAGCTTTATAGAGAGCAGCGGGGACATTGCGCACTCGAAAAAGAAGACTGGTGATGATTTTTTCGCCATTTTGAGGTTTGGGGACATGCCGTTTGGAGCGTGAAAGGATGACAAAACGGGTAATATTATGAGGGTTATCTTCAACATCTCTTTCAAGAATATCAAGTCCATAGAGTTCTGCTGCGATTAAAGGTGCTAAGGCAGCCTGTGAACGTTTAGCATTTTTTTTAATAAATTTTGCAGCTCCAGCGGTGTCAGCAGAAACAACAGGTTTCCAACCGTTGTTTCGTATGATTTTTCGGCATTGTGCAAGGGCATGCGTATGGCTGTGGACGGTTTTAATTTCGTCATGTGTAACGCCGGGCAAAACCATGAGTTGAAAATGGATAGGTAAAAAATATTCATCAATAATATAAAGAGATGACTGCGGTAAAAGATGATGAATGTCTGCAACGCGTCCCGCAAGGGTATTTTCAATAGGGATCATAGCAAGATCAGCTTTCCCGCTTTCCACTAAATTAAGGGCGTCTTCGAAAGTAGCAGAGGGAACAGCATCCATATTGGGGAACATATTGGAGCAAGCAATATGGGAATTAGCGCCGTATTCTCCTTGGAAAGAAATTTTATTAGTTTTTTTAAGTATTTTCATGCTAAAATCTCACAAACTCTATCGAGATCATGTTGTGTATCTACACCTAAGGGAATTGTATCGACTATTTCCACATCAATACGCATATTGTTTTCTAATGCACGTAATTGTTCAAGTTTTTCACGTTTCTCAAGTGGTGAGGGTTTGAATGATACAAATTTCTCAAGTGCTTCGCGCCTATAGGCGTATATTCCAATATGGTGATAAAGAGGACCCTCTCCATAAGGTGCTTTGGCGCGCGTAAAGTAAAGAGCACGAAGGCGATTTTGAGAAAGCGGTGTACCAATGATTTTGACAACGTTGGGATCTCTTGTTTCATTTTCTTCAATGATTTGAGCACCCAAGGTTGCAATATCAGTAAAGCTATTTTCTAAAGGGCGTAGTGCACGAATGATTTCACGAGGCATGATTGTTGGTAGGTCACCTTGTATATTTAAAATGGCGTTGTAGCGTTGTTCAGGATCAATGCGCACTAAAGCTTCATAAATACGATCAGATCCAGACTTATGATCACCTCGTGTTATGATATATTCATGCCCATAATCTGCAACAGCTTTAGCGATATCATTATGATCTGTTGCAACGATTGTACGTCCTATTCCAGCTTTTTTGGCTTGTTCTGCGACATGAACAATCATCGGTTTTCCGCCAATTTCAGCGAGAGCTTTTTGAGGAAGACGGGTTGAGCCCATACGGGCAGGAATAAGAATAATTGGTTCAAGAGCCATTGTAAGATTCCCAATGTCATTTGTGATGCATTTATGATATTGTGTGTTATAAAGAAAAAGCTTAAACTAAAAATTGTAATGAAACCGTGAACATTTGAGTTTTTATGAATCGCCCGATATTTATTTATTTTATTTGTGCTTGTTTATGTGTGCTGGTTGCTATTGTGGGGATTTTCACACTCAGCAATATAGTTTACGATCATCCTACATCAGTCCAATATCATCATACAGTTGCCAAGAATGATATATTTCAAGAAAAACAAAAAGCACCTGATGTTTCCCTATCACTAAATAGCCGCCTTCAACAAGGCAATTTTGAAAATGGCCGTAAAATTTTTCGCCAATGTGCCATATGCCATACTTCTGGACGCAATGAAGCAGGGCGTGTTGGTCCAGTTCTCTGGAAGATTGTTGACCGCCCTTTGGCATCAGCAGCAGGTTTTACTTATTCACGGGCATTGCGTGCTCATTCTGATCAAAAATGGGATTTTATCACTTTGGATCGTTATCTACGTTCTCCACGTGAAGCTTTTCCTGGGACTATTATGTCTTTTCGTGGAATTAAAAATGACCAAGATCGTGCCGATCTTTTGCTTTATTTACGCAGTTTATCCGATCATCCTGTTCCTTTACCAATGGATAATAATAAAGCGAACGAGCCAAATTAACTTATACCATAGATGTTAACTTTAGAAAGAAGTCTGATTTTTTTGTAATTTTAGTTTCATAGTTTTATAAAAAGAGCTCTTATTGATGTTTTGTTAGGGGGAACGCCCCTCACGCAAAACAGAACACATTTAACATTGCATATTGACTCGCTTATTTTAAAGAGCTCTTATATAAAAATGCACTCTTTACGCTGTCATCTGCGGATTGGTTTTCAAGATTTGTGTGCTTCACTTTTTCTACATATACTTGTCTGTGAAATTATTGCTGAAGGATTATCAATTCATGAGCCGCAGCTTTCTGCTTCTGAATGCAATAATTATGTAATTAAAGCTCTCCATGAAGTTTATCTCAATCCTTCTATACACATCAATCCCTATGTACTTTTACATCAATTCCCATGTATTTTTCTTATGAACAGAGATAATTGATTGTTCTTATACGTGCAATAATCCTAAGCTGCATTTTATGATGCTTGATGAATAGACGTTTTCTCTTGAGGTTAGAGATGTATGGACAGATCATTGACCTTTTATAGTATCGATCACTAAAATATAACTTAGATTATTTATTTATAGGTTATGGTTTGAAGTAAGCACTTTCATGTGAAACAATTTTTATGTGTGAATAGTAAAATAGTTGAATAGAGTTCTGCTGATTGTATTTTTATCTACGTCGAAAATTTTTTACACAAGAATACTGATAGCAGCTACGTTCCCACGAGTCTCTGTCCATTTATAGACGATGACATGAAATTATGATGATAATCCATTATAGAGAATTATTTTTTCACAAAAGGTTTGCCATATTTGTGATAAATTTAATAGGTTTCATTGGTTACAATGTTTCGATGACTTGCGATAAAATAATTAGTATTTCAATACATATTGCGAGAGTGCTAAAAATTAGTGGAAGAGAGGACATAATCATGATTCTCCAAGCTCCTTAATAACTATGGTATTTTCTTTATAATTTGAGCGTTTATAAGTAATAATATTAAATTGCGCTAATAATCCATTATAGAGAAGAATCTTTCCTACTAATGGCTCTCCGATGTTTGTGATCATTTTAATAACTTCCATTGCTTGTAGGGTTCCAATAACGCCAGGTAAAACACCGATGATTCCAGTTTCAGCGCATGTTGGGATAGTCCCGTGAGCTGGAGAGGTGGGGAATAAATCGCGATAGTGAGGATTATTGTCTTTATATGGCATAAGGACGGTTAATGAGCCATTAAAACGTTCTACAGCACCACTTATTAAAGGTTTTTTACATTGGGCAGCGTGATCAGCAAGAAGATAGCGTGTCGTAAAATTATCACTTCCATCAACAATGATGTGGTAAGCATTGAGCAGTTTATCCACATTACTTTTGTCTAAGCGTAGGGTGTGTTTTTCAACTATAACATGGGGATTTATTGCTTTTATAGTGGTTTCAGCACTGTCTGTTTTACTTTTTTTGATTGCATTTGTTTTATGAATAACTTGGCGTTGTAAATTGGAAAGTGAAACGATGTCGTTATCGACAATTCCAAGAGTTCCAACACCTGCGGCAGCCAAATAGGTTAAGACAGGAGCACCAAGACCACCAGCGCCTACAACAAGAACACGTGCTTTTTTTAGCTTTTGTTGCCCTGCACCACCAATTTCAGGCAAAATGATGTGGCGTGCATAGCGTTCGATTTCTTTGTTGTTTAATTTTATATCTGTTTCTTGTGTCATAAATTTTCTCTTGTCATAGTTCTTTTATTGTTTACTAAGTTTATGATGCATAGACCAGTCTGCTTTTAGGATAGAGAGGATTTATTTATGAAAATTGCCATTCAGATGGATCATATTTCAACAGTTCGGATTCAAGGAGATACGACATTTGCACTCGCTTTAGCAGCCCAAGAACGTGGACACTCTCTCTTCCATTATACACCAGATCGTTTATCTCTATACGATGGTTGTGTGATTGCACGACTAGAGCCATTGATTGTACATGATAAAGAGGGAAGCCACTATCGATTAGAAAAGCCTGTTCGTACGGAATTAACAGATATGGATGTGGTTCTTTTACGCCAAGATCCACCTTTTAATCTCAATTATATCACAACAACTCATTTGTTAGAACGTATTCATCCTAAAACACTCGTTGTGAATGATCCGGCATGGGTACGCAACAGTCCAGAAAAAATTTTTGTTACTGAATTTTCTGATCTGATGCCAGAAACATTAATTACCAAAGATATTGAAGAAATAACAGCTTTTAGAGAGACATTTGGCGATATTATTGTTAAACCACTTTATGGAAATGGGGGCGCTGGTATTTTTTATTTAAAACAAGATGATCGCAATTTAGCATCATTGTTGGAAATATTTGCAGAAATTTATCACGAACCTTTTATTGTTCAGCGCTATTTAGAGGCAGTACGAAAAGGAGATAAAAGGATTATTTTGCTTGATGGTACACCTGTTGGAGCTATTAATCGAATTCCGACAGAAACAGATGTGCGCTCTAATATGCATGTTGGAGGTCGCGCGGAAAATGTGGAGTTAACAAAACGTGATTATGAAATTTGTGAACGCATTGGTCCAGCATTAAAGGAACGCGGTCTTCTTTTTGTGGGGATTGATGTGATTGGAGATTATATAACAGAAATTAATGTGACGTCTCCTACGGGAATTCGTGAAATTAAACGCTTCTGCGGTATAGATGTTGCTCATTTGTTTTGGGATGTTATTGAGTTCAAGCGTTCAAATGAATTTATTTGACAGAGGACAAAAACATGGTTTTAAAAAAATGATCCATGTTGTTTTTTATATTTGTTATGTTGCAAATGTGAACTAGAATGACCGTATGATATAAATTAAGAGGCTTTGTTTTCAATTTTTAGGGAGTTTATAGATGAACAAAGTATTATCAATTGGAGTGGGATTGATTTTTGCGCTACTGCTGTCAGCAAATGGAGGCAATGCGCGCGATCAAATACAGATTACTGGTTCATCTACAGTTTTACCTTATCAAAAGATTGTTGCTGAAACATTTGGAGAAATTTATCCCCATTTTAAGGTTCCTGTTATCGAATCGGGAGGAACAGGAGCTGGTATTAAGGAATTCTGCCGTGGTATTGGGGAGAACACTGTTGATATTGTTAATGCTTCGCGAGCAATGAAACCGAGTGAATTACAGTCTTGTTTTGATGCTGGTGTAAAAGATGTTGAGGAAATACGTATTGGGTATGATGGCATTGTTTTTGCAACTGATATTAAGGGGCCTGATTGGAAATTACAGCCAGTAGATGTTTATAAAGCCCTTGCTGCTCGAATTATTATAGACGGAAAGTTGCAACCGAATAATGTTTTGAAATGGAGTGCAGTTAATAGTGCTCTTCCTGATTGGACGATAGCAGCGTATATTCCTGGAGAGAAGCATGGGACACGTGAAGTTTTTGAGGAAAAATTACTTACTAAGGGGTGTAAAGAGAGTGGGGCAGTTGAGGTGATGAAGTCTTTAGGAATGGATGATAAGGAGATACACACTGCTTGTATTGCGGTACGTAAGGATGGAAAAGCGGTTGATATTGATGGTGATTATTCTGAAACATTTGCGCGTCTAACTTCTAATAAAACAGGGGTTGGTATTTTTGGTTTGTCGTTTTATCAAAATAATGCTGATAGGCTAAAGGTTGCCGATATTAACGGTTTTGCGCCAACAGTTGAGACGATTTCTAGTGGACAATATCCAGTTTCTCGTCCGCTTTTTTTCTATATTAAGAAAGCACATTTAGGTATTATTTCAGGTTTGCGAGAGTATGTTGATTTTTTTCTTTCTGATCAAATGATTGGTCCAGAGGGTCCTTTGGCTGAATATGGTTTGATTGTTTCTCCTGAAAAGGAACGTCAAGCACAGCGTTCTGATTTTTCTGCTGGTCGAGTAATGACATTGAAATAATTTGCAGGGAAAATTTGTTGGATTTCTGAGATAGGAAATTTGGGTGCTATTTTTTTATAAAAACTGAAAGATAAAATGCGCATTTCCTTCATTGTTTTGCTATTATTGATTTTTGGATTTTGTAGCTTTTGTATTTCTTATATGCGAGCATGCATTCTTGAATACAGACAACATAAAATGCATTCTCGTGCGTATTATTATGGCTGGTGGACATTTTTGATTACTGTTATTCCAGCTTTTATTTTTTTAATTGTTTGGGATGCTGGGAGTACAATTTATTTAGAATATAATGCTTCTCGAGAGCTGGGGGCGTATAGTGCGCATGTAACAGAGCCTGTAAATCACGATCTACTTTGGGAGACACTTCGAAGTCTCGTCAAAAAGATTCATCGTTTTGAGGGGAATCTTTCTACCGCTTCCTATAAGGAAGTGCAGGCACAATTACTCGCGAAGGGATTGATTTTACCCGATGAAGCATCAGATGATGTGTTCAAAATAGCACAGTCGTGGGTATTTTCTTCTGAAAAGCTTAAATTTATAGGTTATGTTTTCCTTTTTGCTATTGCGTCCTTTGGTTTTATCTGTGGAATGATGCAAATTGCGCCTCATCAACGTGCGCGTAATAAGGTTGAATCTTTTATTATTATTGGATTGATTTGTGCATCTATTGTTGCAGTCTTGACAACAATAGCCATTGCGCTTTCTATGCTTTTTCAGACAGTAAGCTTTTTTCAGTCTGTATCCTTTTCAAATTTCTTTTTAGGAACAGTTTGGGATCCGCGTTTTTCCGCGAGCGGTTCCAGCGATGAAGTAGGACAATTTGGTTTAATACCGCTTCTTGCTGGTACGCTTTATATTGCATTTGTTGCCATGCTTTTTGCTGTACCTATAGGACTATTTTCAGCTCTTTATATGGCGGAGTATGCTTCTGCGCGATTGCGAGCAATTGTAAAACCATTGTTAGAAGTTCTTGCTGGCATTCCAACGATTGTTTATGGCTTTTTTGCTTTGAAGGTTGTGGGACCATTTTTACGTGATCTTTCTGCTTCTCTCTCAGACGGGGTTAGTTTTATTATGGCACAAAGTGTTTTGACCGCTGGAGTTGTGATGGGAATTATGTTGATACCTTTTGTTTCCTCTTTATCGGATGATGTTATTACGGCTGTTCCACGCATTTTACGTGAAGGTTCTTATGGTTTAGGCGCAACGCAATCTGAAACAATTAAAAAAGTTGTTATACCAGCAGCGCTTCCAGGGATTATGGGGGCCATTTTGTTGACGGCATCGCGTGCAATTGGAGAAACAATGATTGTGGTTTTGGCGGCAGGTGTTGCAGCAAACTTAACACTCAATCCTTTTGAAGCAATGACTACGATGACTGTTAAGATTGTTAATCAATTGACCGGTGATTTTGAGTTTAATTCTCCACAAACTCTGGTGGCTTTTGCCTTAGGGATGACGCTCTTTGTTATGACACTTTTGATGAATATTCTAGCTCTTTATATTGTGCGTAAATATCGGGAACAATATGAATGAATGAAGATTTTTTTCCTCGTCGCAATATTAGTCTCAATCGTCGGTATTGGGCTGAACGTCGTTTTCGTGCCTATGGTTTGATTGCCATTTTTATTGGTTTGTTTTTTTTATTTGCGCTTTTATGGTCTATCATTAGTCAGGGTTATACAGCTTTTTTTCAAAGTGAAATGACATTGTCGATTTATTTGGATGAAAAGATCATTGATCCAAGTGGTCAACGTAAAACAAAACCACAAGTGCTCATGACGGCGAATTATCCACTTCTTGTACGCAATGCTTTAGCAAAGAAACTTAATATCAATCAAAATGATCGAGCCTCTCTTCGAGACGTTAACCGTATGTTTTCGAATGGTGTCCGTGTTCAACTGCGTGAAATGGTGACAAAAAATCCAAAACTGATTGGCACAATGCAAAAAGTTAAAGTTTTGGCATCTGCGGATATTGATTCTGCTTATAAGGGACAGATTGATTTGCGTGTAGCAGAAAAAAACCGTAAAGTTTCTAATCGACAAATAGAATGGATAAAGCGTTTAGCGCATGATGGTACGCTTTATAAAACATTTAATATTGGTTTTTTTACATTTGGCGCTTCAAGTCGTCCTGAGACTGCGGGATTAGGTGTTGCGATCATTGGTTCTCTTTATATGATAGGCATCGTTTTATTAGTTTCACTTCCAATAGGTATAGCAACGGCTCTTTATTTAGAAGAATATGCACGCAAAAATAAATTTACAGATTTTATAGAGGTTAATATCAATAATCTTGCAGCTGTTCCTTCAATTGTGTTTGGTCTTTTAGGACTCTCTTTTTTTGTTAATTTTTTAGGATTACCACGTTCAGCCTCTTTTGTTGGTGGTCTTGTTTTAGCGCTCATGACTCTTCCCACGATCATTATTGCAACACGTTCTGCTCTGCGTGCTGTTCCTCTCTCTATTCGTGCAGCAGCTTTGGGGTTGGGAGCATCAAAAACACAAATGATTTTTCATCATGTTGTTCCTTTAGCTGCGCCTGGCATTTTGACAGGCACAATTATTGGAGTCGCTCAGGCTTTGGGTGAAACAGCTCCTTTGCTTTTGATTGGAATGGTTGCTTTTGTTGTTAATATTCCTACGACCCCCATGGATCCAGCAACGGCTTTGCCTGTTCAAATTTTTATGTGGGCGGGTGAAGCAGAGCGTGCTTTTGTTGAAAAGACATCAGGTGCTATTATTGTATTGATGATTTTTCTTGCGATCATGAATATTTCTGCGGTTTTTTTACGTCGACGATTTGAACGCCGCCAGTAATTTTAATAAAATAACAGCTTTGATAAGATTTTTGTAAGGTGAATTTTTGTAATGAAGATTAAAATGCGCGGTCAGGATGTGAAGGTTTCTTACGGAGATAAAGAAGCACTCCACGGTATTACACTTGATATTCCTGAACATCAAGTAACTGCTTTGATTGGTCCATCAGGATGCGGAAAGTCAACTTTTTTGCGTTGTTTTAACCGTATGAATGATACAATTGAAGGCGCTAAAACAACTGGTCTTATTACCTTAGATGGGGAAAATATTTATGACACACGGATTGATGTTGTAGAATTGCGCGCTCGTGTTGGAATGGTTTTTCAAAAGCCCAGCCCTTTTCCAAAATCTATATTTGAGAATGTTGCGTATGGTCCACGCATTCATGGTTTAGTTAAAACACGCTCTGAATTGCATGATGTCGTTGAAAAGAGTTTGAGGCAGGCAGGTTTGTTTGAAGAAGTAAAAGACCGCCTTCATGATCTTGGAACAAGTTTATCAGGGGGACAACAACAGCGTTTGTGTATTGCACGTGCTATTGCGGTTAGTCCTGAAGTTATTTTGATGGATGAGCCATGTTCAGCTCTTGATCCCATTGCGACAGCACGGATTGAAGAGCTTATCGATGCGTTACGGCAAAATTATACAATTGTTATCGTAACGCATTCCATGCAACAGGCCGCACGTGTTTCTCAATATACGGCTATGTTTCATTTAGGGCATTTGGTAGAAGTTGGTGCGACTGAAATGATCTTTACCTCACCAAAAGAGCAACGGACGCAAGATTATATTACGGGGCGTTTTGGATAGGTGAATTGAGGAGTGTAAGATATGTCTATGAAACATACTGTCCGTTCTTATGATGCAGAACTAAAATATTTAAGAGTAAGGATTACAGAAATGGGGAGCCATGCAGAAAGGATGATTGAACGTTCTGTCGCATCGGTTGTGTGTAGTGATCTTCAACTTGCAACGACAGTGATTGCCGATGATGTGTTTTTAGATGAAGCAGAACGTGACATTGATGAAAAAGCGGTTGCTATTATTTGCAAACGCCAACCGATGGCTGTCGATTTGCGTGAAATTATTGGAGCCATTCGTATTTCTTCTGATCTTGAACGGATTGGGGATATGGCAAAAAACATTGCTAAAAGGACTGTTGCACTTTCAGAAATACGTCAATCTGCTTCTGTTTATCATGGGCTTGAAACAATTACAGCTTTAGCACTCAATCAATTAAAAGAAGTCTTAAATGCTTATACGAGTCGCCTATTAGAGCGTGTTGACGCGGTGCGTGAGCGTGATGAGAAGATTGATGCTTTGTATACTTCTCTTTTTCGTGAACTTTTGACGTATATGATGGAAGATATGCGCAATATTACGGTTTGTACGCACTTACTGTTTTGTTTAAAGAATATTGAACGAATTGGTGATCATGTTACTAATATTGCTGAAATGCTGCATTATATCATAACGGGTTACCATATGTCCTCTGATCGTCCTCGCGATGACCTTACTTATAAAGTTGGGGTAGGTGAGAATAAAATAGATTAAAATTTCTCTTATATATATAAAATCAGTTTGTAGATATATGAGTATTCTCTTATAGTGCAGCTATAGAAAGAATAAGATAACCATCTATGGAAAAGCACAAAGAAGCAACAAAGAGTTTTTTCAGAGAAGCATGGCAGATTGTTAACTCTTGGTTTGACATATTTGTATATTGGATGATATCATCACTCGTATTGTGGCAGGAGGGGAGTTTTCTAGGGGATTTCCTTTCAGATCATTTTGTTAAAATTTTATATTAAAGGGGATATCTGTATTATTTTTTCGTATGTAGAAGAAGTGGATAGTGTTACTTTATTGTAATTGAAACGTGTGGGTTATTATAGCCTATATTGAGCCATGAAGAATAACAATATCGATCCGCAAATTAATAGTTTTTTATTTTTTATTTTGCATAGATACTTTTTGATTACCTCTTGTATTAAAATTTTACTGAGTGGTAACAATTAGCTATGTACTTTATTGAGAGATACATTTAAAGCTCATTTCAAGACTTGAATATCTCAGAGATTATAGGAATGTGTTGCATAAGATGAAAAAAAATCGTTGGAATGTTTTTGTTACCTGTTGTGTAGCGCCGTTAGTTGTTGTGGGATGTGCTTCAAGTCATTTAGATGCTGGAAAAGTAGATAATAATAAGACAAAAACGGTTACATATCCATTGACAGAGCGTCAATGTCTTATGCGAGCGATGTATTTTGAATCAAATCGCACAAGCCGTGAAGGAATGATTGCCGTTGGAACGGTTGTTATGAATCGTGTTAATTCAACCGCCTATCCTAAGACGATTTGTGGTGTTGTTGGTCAATATAGGCAATTTGCTCCTGGTGTTTTAACGCGTCCTATGACGGAGAAAGCATCTGTTGCTCGTGTAAGAGAGGCGGCTGATGCCGTTTTACGGGGTGAACGAGATAAGAAAGTTAAACACGCTAAGTTTTTTCATACCGCTGGTTTGTCTTTTCCGTATAAAAACATGCATTATGTTCAGGTTGCAGGGGGAAATGCTTTTTATGAAAAACGATCACGTGATGGAGAACTTCAAGTTCCTACAAATAATCGCCCTTATGATGTTGCTTATGCTTTTGCTCAAGAACGTTCTGGTCATGCGCCAAGCTTTATAGATGAAGGCTTAGAGAGTAGGGGAGTAAAGGCAGAGAAAAGTACATCTCCTTTGACAGAAGTAGCACAGTCCAAGACGGCACATCCTGCTCCTTTTGCTATGGTACAGCTTGATAAAGTTCCTATTCCTGCCTATGCACCTCAACATCTAGCTAGGAAAGAGGAAAATAAAACGATTATGGCTTTACCTTCATCTGATCAGTTAAATGCAATTGTTGCAATGTTAGAAAAACGACACAGGAACTAGTAAGTTTTTCATGACCAAAGAAGGATGATATACCCATTGCGGTTTATGAATTAAGTGAATTTTAGCGATAATTATACGCATAAATATACGTAGAGAAAGCGAACTCAAAGGATCTGAAAAACAATTTATAATATGACGACATAAAGAACGCATTCTATTTAAAGAAGGGTATTGGTAATGTACTTTGATATTCATGAGACAATTTCGCCTGAAATGCTTAATCGTCTTGCAGAAATTACAGTGAAAGTGGGGTTGAATTTACAAGAGGGGCAGGATCTTGTTTTAACTGCTCCAGTTTCAGCGTTACCTTTTGTTCGGCGTATTGCATATCATGCTTATAAGGTTGGTGCTGGTGTCATTACACCAATTTTTAGTGATGATATGTTATCGCTTACACGGTTTGAAAATGCCCATACAACTAGTTTTGATTGTGCCCCTTCTTGGCTTTATGAGGGAATGGCAAAGGCTTTTGAAAATGGGGCAGCGCGTTTAGCGATTGTTGGTGATAATCCTTTGCTCCTTTCCAATCAGGATTTTGATAAGGTTTCACGTTTAAATAAAGCCACTTCAATAGCTTACCAGCCGGCACTCAAGCAAATATCAAATTTTGCTATGAATTGGTCGATTGTTGCTTATCCAACAGCAGGATGGGCTGAGGCAATGTTTCCTTCTTTACCACTTAATGAGGCGATTAAAAAATTAGCCGATGCAATTTTTTCTGCTTCACGTGTTACAGGAGAAGATCCGGTGCAGGCGTGGACTGTCCATAACGAGAATTTAAAGAAACGATCATCTTGGCTTAATGAGCAGCGTTTTTCTGCCTTACACTTTACAGGGACAGGGACTGATTTAACTGTTGGTTTGGCAGATGATCATGAATGGCATGGTGGTGCATCCGTTGCTCAAAATGGTGTTATTTGCAATCCGAATATTCCGACAGAAGAAGTTTTCACGACTCCTCATGCTCATAAGGTTGAAGGTTTCGTTCGCTCAACAAAGCCCCTTTCCTATCAAGGAACTCTGGTTGATAATATTGAAGTACGTTTTGAAGCAGGGCGTATTGTTGAGGCTCGTGCATCAACAGGCCAAGAAGTTTTACAGCAGGTTTTGCAAAGTGATGAGGGTGCAAGCCGGTTGGGCGAAGTTGCCCTTGTGCCCCATTCTTCACCAATTTCTAAGAGTGGCTTCCTTTTTTATAATACCTTATTTGATGAAAATGCTGCATGTCATATTGCTTTAGGGCAGTGTTATTCCAAATGCTTTTTAGATGGGGCATCATTGACGTCAGAAGAGATTGCAGCACGTGGTGGGAATAAAAGTGTCATTCATATTGACTGGATGATTGGTTCTGGTGAAATTGACATAGATGGCATTACCCAAGATGGTGTAAGAGTTCCTGTATTTCGTAAGGGTGAATGGGCTTAATTTTGTTACCATAAAACACGGTCATTTGAGGTGGGGTGGGATGTAAGCCTCATTGATACGTTAAGTATTTTAGAGTGTGTGGTATATATTCAAGGCAGGGTTTGGCCATAAAGCCTTTAGTTAAATGACTCACATGAGTAGGAATCCAAGTAAAATCCACTCATCAAGAATTTGTTTAGTAGATGTAGAGGAAGTCTTCGTTCTTTGAGGGGTGGGAAGAAGTCAATTTATCAGAGATACGATTGGAAAGTGTATAATTATTAAAGAAGAGTAATGCCTGAGCTTCCTGAAGTAGAGACAGTTCGTCGTGGACTTGAGTCCGTTGTAACTGATGCAAAGATAGTATCTGTCAAACTTAATCGTAGAGATTTGCGCTTTCCTTTTCCTGAGGCTTTTTCTGAGCGCCTTATTGGCAGAACAATTATAGAACTTGGCCGGCGTGCGAAATATTTATTATTTCATCTTTCTCAGGATGAAACGATTTTAAGCCATTTAGGAATGTCTGGTTCATGGCGTATAGAGAATGATTTTTTAAGAAAAGCTTGTTTAGCGTCAAGTAAATTAGTTAAACATGATCATTTTGTCATGGAGATTCAGACAAAGAATGGTGACGTTTATCGTCTTATTTATAATGATGTGCGTCGCTTTGGGTTTATGCTTTTAGTCGATACGGATAAGCTTTATGAACATCCACTTTTAAATAAGCTAGGTCTTGAACCTATGAGTAATTCGTTTTCTGGTCGTTATTTACAAAAGGCTTTTGTTAATAAAAAAATGTCTCTCAAGGGTGTTTTACTTGATCAGTCTATTGTTGCAGGTCTTGGGAATATTTATGTTTGCGAAGCACTTTGGCGGAGTCGTTTGTCTCCACAACGTGGTGCATTTACATTGGCATCAAAAACGGCACGTGCACGTGAATTTGCAGATTCTTTAGCACAAAATATATGCAATGTGATTTCTGAAGCCATTTTGTCTGGTGGCTCTTCTTTACGTGATTATATGCATATAGATGGTTCGCTTGGTTATTTTCAGCATACTTTTTCAGTTTATGGACGAGAAGGCAAGCAATGTTTGGAATGTGGAGCGCCTATTATGCGCATTTTACAGGCTGGACGTTCAAGTTTTTACTGCTCACAATGTCAAAAATGAATAAGGTGTCTTGCAAAATCTTACAAGAGGCTTAAAGTCATCGCATCTATAATATAATTACACAAGGCTTGAAAGGTTTTTTTATGCTGAATAAAGTACTAACACATCTTGATGGAAATATAGAGAAGAGCCTTGAACGCCTTTTTTCTCTTTTACGTTTTCAATCGATTTCTACAGACTCGGCTTACAAGGATGCATGTCGTAAAGCAGCTGATTGGTTAGTAGAGGATTTAAAAAGCATCGGTTTTGAGGCTTCACGCCGTGATACGCCGGGGCATCCAATGGTTGTTGGGCATCATCCAGGACCTTCAGATGATTGTTTGCATGTGTTGTTTTACGGACATTATGATGTTCAACCTGTTGATCCATTGAGTTTATGGGAGGATGATCCATTTACGCCTTCTTTAAAAGAGAGAGATGGAGAGAAAGTTATTTGTGCTCGTGGAGCTTCAGATGACAAAGGTCAGTTGATGACTTTTATTGAAGCATGTCGTGCATTTAAGAAAGAAACAGGGCAGCTTCCTATTAAAGTTACTGTTTTATTTGAGGGAGAAGAAGAATGTGCTTCTCCTTCCCTTATTCCTTTTTTAAAAGCAAATACAGATGAACTTAAGGCAGATTATGCATTAGTTTGTGACACGTCAATGTGGGATGCGGATACACCATCTATTGCTCTTTCTCTTCGGGGAATTATGGCAGAAGAGATTATTATCACAGCAGCGAATCGTGATTTGCATTCTGGTTATTTTGGAGGAGTAGCAGCTAACCCCATTCGTATTTTAACGAAAATCTTAGCAGGACTTCACGATGAAAATAATAGGGCAACACTTCCTGGTTTTTATGATGGCGTAGAAGAAACACCTCCACAGATTTTACAATCATGGAATGCACTTAATTGTACTGCTGAAAATTTTCTTGGTCCTATAGGACTTTCCGTTCCAGCTGGTGAAAAAGGGCGGAGCATTTTAGAGCTTGTATGGGCACGTCCTACCATGGAAATTAATGGTATTAGTGGCGGCTATGAAGGGGAAGGGATGAAAACAGTTATTGCTTCTCAAGCGAGTGCAAAAGTATCGTGTCGTTTGGTGCATAAGCAAGATCCAGAGAAAATACGCCAAGCGTTGCGTGATTATGTACGTAGCTCAATTCCTGCTGATTGTAAGGTTGAATTTAAGAATCACGGTTCTTCTCCGGCACTTCAGATTTCTGATGATTCATCTTTTATCAAGGAGGCGAAGGATGCCTTATCACAAGAGTGGGAAGTGCCTGCTGTCTTGACAGCCATGGGGGGCTCGATCCCAATTGTAGCAGATTTTCGGTCAATTCTTGGTATGGAAACTCTTTTGGTTGGTTTTGGACTGGCTGATGACCGTATTCATTCTCCTAATGAAAAGTATAATTTAAAATCGTTTCATAAGGGGCAGCGGTCTTGGGCGCGTATTCTTGCTGCTTTAGCAAGTAGGAGGGTAAATGGCTGAGATTCGCGTTCATCAAGGTGATTTACCAAACTTAGATAATTATCAAACTGATGCTGTTGCGATTGATACTGAAACTTTAGGATTACAACCCCATCGTGATCGTTTATGCGTTGTTCAGCTTTCTTCTGGAGATGGTACTGCTGATATTATACAGATTGCTAAAGGACAAAAGAATGCACCTAATTTGGTCAAGCTTCTTGAAGATAAAGCAGTCGTAAAAATATTCCATTTTGGGCGTTTTGATCTTGCTATTTTAGCACATACATTTGGTGTTATGCCAGAGGCTATTTTTTGTACAAAGATTGCTTCGAAACTCACGCGCACTTATACGGATCGTCATGGCTTGAAAGAAATTTGTAATGAATTGCTGAATGTGAATATTTCTAAACAGCAACAATCTTCGGATTGGGCGGCAGAAACGTTATCACAGGCACAAATTGAATATGCTGCGTCGGATGTGTTATATTTGCATCGTTTAAAGGTTATATTTGAAGAACGTTTAAGACGTGAAGAGCGAGAAAATGTTGCCAAGGCATGCTTTCAATTTTTGCCTATGAGAGCTAGGCTTGATCTTTTAGGATGGGCGGAAGTTGATATTTTTGCGCATAGCTAACTTTAAAATTGGCTTTTAAATGGAGTTAATTATTGATGTGAGAGGACAAAATGCTTGTACATTATGGGCATTTTATCCTCTCATCTTTACCATCATTTTTAATTCTGCTTTACGACTTTCAAAAGTATTTAAAGCGATGTCTGTTAAATAATAGAGATTACGCATTGCCTCATGCTTTTTTAATGGATTTACGTTCTTCATGTAAAACAGAACGCCCTAAACGGAATATATTTGTGTTGCTAATTCATGTACTTTTTGTAAAGAAACAGACACCCAAGTTCATTTTACGGCGGTGCTCATAAAAGATATAACGATAAAGCCTCCAATACCAATATAAAATCTATTGAACACTACCATCTTACGCTTATAGAGTTAACAAGCCGCTACTATCACACATTTTGCCAACACCCAATTTTGCGACAACCCTTGGCACTGGAGACGTTTCATAAAAGGCATTTTTAGTCCTTTATTGTACAGTTTCACTCCACATAGGCTTCCCCACTTGTAATGTACAAACAAATGGTTTTGGTTGATTAAACATGAGGAAGATTTGGAATGAAAGGGTTTTATGGTATTCGGAGTTCTAATTTAATATGGACAACGCTATATTATCATTATAAATCAATATATTATATGATTAATATATAAAGATAACCACGATTATACTGAACAATGCAAAGAACGACACCTAGAAAGTGACCTAGAAACAAGTTAGCAAGGAATATGCTTTTACCAAGTTAAAATGTTATAGTAACTTTTGCGTTTAAATGACTTTATAAGATAAAACTCCTTTTTTCAAGAGTCTTATCCATATATCAACCTCATTTATGACATGTAAGCGAATAATTTTGCTTAATGTATAATGAGCGAATTTAAAATAAGATAATCTTATGATACTGAGAGCGCTCATTCAATAGGGGGGATTTATAAATCAATATGTTGATATGACATTTGTGTAGTTTATTCTCCCCAGACGATATTTTGTGCTTTTATGCATTGCCAAACAAGTGATTTCTATGTTTGTAAAGTGGGGCAATTTGCATTTATTTTAAAATTAAAATGCTTCAAAGCCTTGTTTTTTGAGGATTCTCACTTTTTATCTATAAACATGCTATTTTTTCTGGAAATTTGCAATGAAGACACTAGATAAAATCCATTATGGATATTTATACGAGGTTAAATTTATGAACATAAAATATTTTATTACGGCTTTTGCTACGTTTGCTTCAATCTCTGTAGCTCAGGGTGCTTCTTTCTTGTCTTCTCAAAAGTTAATAGAGGGTATACCTTCTCTTGTTCCTCCTAGAGATCTTTTTTCTAGTGAACAGTTGAGCAAGATCTTCTCTGAAGTTGTTCAAATGGAACTTTCTTGCACGCATAACAACCAATGCATAACAGCAGCTGAGTTAGTACCTGTATCATATTCTGGTAAAAAAAGATTTCAAAAGCCTAAAAAAGGATTAAGGAAAGGAAGACGACCAGATTTATTTAGACGAAGTCCAATGAGTTATTAAAAAGTAAGAAAACAACATCAAGAGGTCTAACGTATGATCGGGAATTGAAGAGAGGAGATATTTTTTATCATTTGAAAAGTGGAGGAGCAGTTGTTCGCAAAGGGTATTATAATTGTGTACGGAGGGGGTGAAGAGTACTATTTGGAAAAGATATGGGGAGGTGGATTTCGGTGCAAGAATACTCTGTATAATGGCAATCGCTCGTTACAAAATTCATGGGTTTGGATAAATATAACCTCCCGATTTTGGGTTACGCTGTTATACTGTAAATACTGTCATTTAAGCGTGACTATACAGCGCATATAAAACTCCTTGATAAGTGTTTTTAGAGTAGGGCTTGTCCAGAGAGCCTTTAGTTAAGTGAATCACATAAGTAAGGAGTTAAGAAAAATCCTCTTGACAAGAAACTAAGCTGTTTGCAGAGAGGATCTGAGAGGATACTTCATCAAAATCGAGTGAAGCAACAAAAATGTTAAACTTTTGATCTTTGATGGTATGCTTCGACTACAGTTTATAAAATATTCATTTGTCTATGATTCAAAATATCAGATATTTTTTCTGCCAAATTCATGATTTTTAAAGCAAGGTGTGGTGTGAAAACTTTAAGAAAGATTTCTCGTTTTTTCAGCTTTAAGGAGATTTCTATATAAGTTTTAATGTTTATCATACCGGTTGTCTGTCTTTAGGCATTTTTTTCAATTTAGTCTTGTAAAGGAGTATGAAATGATATCCTACAAATAAGGCTGAAGCTCTGAAAAGATTTACTATAAGGTTGAGAGAAGAAAAAAATGGTAAGTATGTCAAAAAGGCATAAATGCCTAAATTAAAAACAAAGAGCAAGTGTAATGAAATTGCATGTAATCTTGTTGCAGTCCATGGGGTAGTGGAGATCTTGTTTTATGCGGTATAAGCATTCTTTACAATGAAGAAAAAACAATCAAAGAGCTATTCACACACTTGCTCGTTTGTGAGGTGCAGGGGGATGGTTTTGGTTTCTTTAATATAAAAAGGCTTAAGATAAGAACATCTTCAATATTGCAGACGAATTAATATAAAAAATATTTTTTCATTATAAATCAATATATTGTATTTTCATTCCAATAGCACACGCTTTACACGGAGGGTATTGTGACGCAGTTTTTTTACAAAATTTATAAAGGAGAGCAAATGTGAGAAAAAGAGATCATTTGTGCATGGGCATAGTTTTATTCTCATTTATTACAGATCAAGCAATTAAGGGTACTTTGATTGGCTTTTTGTTTTTTTTATAAGTGTATCATTTTTGCTACAGATATCTGAAGATGGGGCTCTATATGAAATGGTGTGTTCAAATAAATATTCAGCTATGGAGAGAAAATATGAATATGAAATGGTTAGTAACAGCTTCTGCTTTCGCTTTTGTTTCAGCTTCAGCAGCACAAGCAGCAGATGTTATTGTTCCCCCAAGTCCAACACCTGTTGCTCCCGTTATTGTTGCTCCAACTTTTTCTTGGACAGGTTTTTATGTTGGGGGCCAGATTGGTGGTTTTTCGGGTAAAACGAAAATGGATATTCTCAGTAATGGAAAAAAGATTCCAGTACCTGATGACCTTTTGCCTAAACTATCTGGTTTCATGGGTGGTCTTTATGCAGGTTCCAACGTTGATCTTGGTAATGGCCTTATTCTAGGTGTTGATACAGATATCATGTGGTCTAATAAAGATGATACGAAGACAGGAAACACATATGTTATTGCTCCAAATCACATAAATTATATTAAGAAGATATTAACAGAATCTGGAATTAATATTGGTAAAGATGCGCTTGAACCTGGTGCTAAACGAACCCACAGTTTCACTTTTAAAGAAAAGTGGGCTGGTGCGACACGTGTACGTATTGGTTTTGCAGCTGAACGCATTATGCCTTATGTTGCTGGTGGTATCGCTTATACCCAGCTTCAAGATACTGCATTGATTTCAATAACAGGCAAAGATTCAGACAAAGTAATAGCTTCTGGTACCTTGTCTGATGAAACAAAGACCCTTGTTGGTTACACTCTGGGTGCTGGTGTTGATTTAGCAATGACCAATAACGTTATTGTCCGTGCGGAATATCGTTACTCTGATTTTGGGAAAAAGAAATTCTCAAATGATAAATATGAGACATCTTACAAAACCAATGATTTCCGAGTTGGTGTTGCTTACAAATTTTAACAGATGATAAGTTAAATAACAGAGGCGCCGTCTTTAACAGCGCCTCTGTTATTTTCTGTTGCTATATTATCACACAATACATAATTTATTGTGGATATGAAAAGATATTATTCAGGTTTTCTTAAAAAAATCATAGACAATAAACAAGAATTATATTTAAAAATCAATAAGTTATTTATATATATATCTTTAGGTTTCTCGTACAAAATCAAGCTATGAAGCGATTTTGTCTGGGATGTGCCCTCCATTTTCTGTGACTGTATCATTTTTACTACAGCTTTTCTTTCTGTAATCTTGTAGCACTGTGCTCATAAATAAATTAGGAGCAAAGTTTATGAATATAAAATCTTTAGTAACAACTTCTGTTATCGCTATAGCGGCAGCTTCTGCAGCACAAGCTGCTGATGTTGTTATCCCTCGTGAAACAGCCCCAGCAGTCATCACAGCAGCCCCTGCCTATTCTTGGACAGGTTTTTATCTTGGTGCTCAGATTGGTGGTCGTTCAATGAAATCTGACAAAGGTTCTAGCACTTTAGGTTGGCACGATCTTAAGCTTTCCGGTATGCTCGGTGGCCTATACACAGGTTACAATGTTGATCTCGGCAATGGTGTGATCTTCGGCTTGGATACAGATGTCTCTTTTATTGGTAAAAAAGACACAATTGATGGTATAACAATGGTTGTTGGACAGGCAACTGGTAAAAGTCTTGAGGAAATTAATAAACTCCTCAATGATGCTAAGATCAAAAAGAACGATGGTCTAGAAGTTGCAGCCCTAGATGAGTACAAAGAAAGTATTACTATGAAAGAAAAGTGGTCTGGAGCTACACGCGTTCGCATAGGTTTTGCTACTGATCGTATCATGCCTTATATCGCTGGTGGTGTTGCTTATACGCAGATGCAGGGCATTTCCGCACTTGAAGTGAAAAAAGATGCTAATGCTGGTAAGGATGCTAATAAGGTTATTGCTTCTGGTAACGTATATGATGAAACAAAGACCCTTGTTGGTTTCACCCTTGGTGCTGGTGTTGACTTCGCAATGACAGACAATGTTCTGTTACGTGCAGAATACCGTTACTCAGACTATGGTAAAAAGAAATACTTTAAAGACACAGCTGAACTTCAATACAGAGTCAATGATTTCCGTGTTGGCGTTGCATACAAATTCTAATTTCGTAAAAAACGAAATAAACTTCCAAGAGGCTCTGTCAAAGACAGGGCCTCTATTCTTTTCTGTTGTTATATTATCACATACCCTATATTTATTAGGGGAGTAAAAAATATTATTTAGATTTTCTTAAAAAGATTTTTATAAATGACAGATAACAATTATGCCATAAAATCAATAATTTACACATACTTGTAACTTACAATTTCTTATGAAAATTTTTATGAAACGTGAAGTTATGAAATGACTTTATCTTGCGTCAGCTTTCGTTTCCTATAATTGTATCATTTTACTACAGCGTTTTTTTGTAGTCGTATAATACTGTGCTCGTAAATAAATGAGGAGCAAAGTTTACGAATATAAAATCTTTAGTAACAACTTTTGTTATCGCTATAACTACAGCTTCTGCGGCACAAGCTGCTGATATTGTCATTCCTCGTAAAACAGCTCCAACAGTTATCACAGCTCTTTCGTTTTCTTAGACAGGTTTTTATCTTGGTAGTTAAGTTGGCAACTTTTCAAGTCAAAGTTTATGTATTTGATTTTGAGACAAAAGAAAAAACTTTAGATAAAGATGCACTACTTATGCCTTCCGGTTTCATCGGTGGTATTTATTTAGGTTCCAACGTAGATCTTGGAAATATTCTCATTCTAGGTGTTGAAACCGATGCAGTCTGGGCAGACCGAGGAGAGACGAAGACGGTCTCAAAGATTCTTGTGATTGATGATTTTAATGATAAATTTAAAGATGCTGGTGTCACATTGGATGAAAATGAAAAGTTTCAAAAGGGTGACACAGCAGTGTATCGCATTGGTTTCAAAGAAAATGGTCTGGTGCAACACGGGTTCGTGTTGGTTTTTCTGTCGCTGACAGCATTATGCCTTATGTGGCTGGTGGTATTGCTTATGCGCAAATACAAGGTGTTGGTAAAGTTTCAGGAACAAAAAAGTTGGGAAAATGGGTAAGCCAAGTAAAGAGTTTCTGCTACAGTATTTGATAAAACAAAAACGATGGAGGGTTTTATCCTTGGTGGTGGTATAGATTTCGCGATGACAGATCATATTCTGCTTCGTACGGAATACTGTTACTTAGACTTTGCTAAGAAGGAATTTAAAAAGGATTATCTTAAACTAGTCTACAAAAGCAATGACTTTCGTGTAAGTATCGCTTACAAGTTCTAATTTCATCAAAAGTGCAATTATGAATAAAAAGTATTAATAAAAAATTAAATTTCCAAAAGATATTGACTTTTAAAAAACCGCTGTTTTCTGGGGTTTTATTTGTATGATTGTGATATTTTTACTACAGCTTTTCTATCTGTAATCTTGTAAGGTCGTTTGATAGTTAATTTAGGAGCAAAATTATGAATACAAAATCTTTAATAGCAACTTCTATTGCCGCTTTAATTTCAGCTTCTGCAGCACAAGCTGCTGATGTTATCATCCCTCGTGAAACAGCCCCAGCAGTTATCGCAGCAGCCCCTTCGTTTTCTTGGACAGGTTTTTATCTTGGTGGTCAAGTTGGTAACTTTTCGAGTAAAACTAAAGTAACTATTCCAGGAGAAGATGAAGAACTTTTTAAAAAAGATAATACACCTAGTCCTTCTGGTTTCATGGGTGGGATTTATGCCGGATCTAACGTAGACCTTGGAAATGGTCTCATTCTCGGTGTTGAAACCGATGCAGTTTGGGCAGACCGTGAAGAATCAAAAACAGCCCGTGAATTGACTCTTACTGAAAAAAATGCAGCAGATTTTAATAATGCCCTTGAAAAAGCTAAGGTTGAATTAAAAGATCAGCAACGGTTTGAAATAGGTGACAAGGTAACGGAAAAGCACAGCTACAAAGAAAAATGGTCTGGTGCTACACGCGTTCGTATCGGTTTTGCTGCTGTTGACCGTATTATGCCTTATGTTGCTGGTGGTATTGCCTATGCGCAGGTACAGGGCATTCAATCAGTTACAGGAAAAGGAGAGAGAGCTAAGGTTGAGCAGAATGCTGATGTGGTGGAAAACCCACCAGTTAAGCAAAATGTAGATTTGACTGGTGGTACTTGGGCTGATGACACGAAGACAATGGTTGGTTTCACTATTGGTGGCGGTGTTGACTTTGCAATGACAGACAACGTTCTTTTACGTGCAGAATACCGTTACTCCGATTTTGGTAAAAAGAAATTCGCAAACGATACACGTGAATTCAACTACAAAACCAATGACTTCCGTGTAGGTGTCGCTTACAAATTCTAATTTCGAAAAAATGAAATTATCAGCACAAAAAATACTAAGGCCTCGTTTAACGGGGCCTTTATTTTATTAGCTCTCTATTTTATCTCTCTTAATCCCTTAATTTTTATTGGTATCATTTTGTATTATAAGGCTTAAAAAAAGTTTTATATTATAAAAGGCGAATTAGTAGTATGCATCGATTTTATAACTACTTATTACATAAAATCTTATATTACGGCTATCATTTTACGCTTAAGTGAAAAGTATTTAATTAATCTCAGAAATAGGACAAGATCATAATCAGTGATGAACTTTAGTTTACTTTTATATGCCAGATTAGAGCGAGCGTATTGCGTATATCTGTTGGAGTAAGTTCTGAAACGGGAATACAGCCTCATTGGAGAAGAATATAAAGTTACAAAAAGAAAAACTAGTTTCCAACTTTATCATCTTCTTTTAATTTAGCTTTACGGTTTTCAAAAGCATTTAGAGTAATGTCTTTTAAATAATGAAAATGAAGATGATGCATTGTCTTACATTTTTGTTTATTGCATTTTTTAATGGGACATACTCCTCATGCAAAACAGAACGCCCTAAACGGAATACACTTGTTGTTGTGTATTCACACATTTGTTTAAAAAAATATTTTTCAAAGTACATCAAGCCCACTTCTCTCTGGACAAGATTTGAATATTCTAGGCTCTGATGTTCAAGCAAAGAATAAACTTCTCTTGCAAGCTGAGAGGAATGTTTCGATTGATGCCACACGCAACAGCATGGATAATCAGAGTGGGAGTGAAACATCTCATGTTGCCTTGCACAATGGCTCTCATCTAAGTTCTGGAAAAGAGACCACTGTTCTCTCTGGAAAAGATATCCATATGGCTGCTTCCGATATAGATGCCAAGGGCAATGTNCAGCAATTCCACGATAACCAATTCAGGGCGGATTGCGGCAAACCACCAATTGCATGTGCATGGCGGGGATATCTTTAGTCAAGGGGGGCATTTTGCGGCGGGTGGTGATGCTGTTATCCTTGCAGAGAAGAATATTCGTTTGGATGCAGGGCACACAACGGTTGACGGCGTGGAGACCGTTTTAAACACCGAGGCACTTTCTGCTGGTGGCAATGCGAGCGTGATTGCCAAGCAAGATATCACAGCCTCAGGGGTGGGGATCACCACCGGGGGTGATCTTGCCATGGCTACAGAACAAGGTAACTTGACGATCGGTTCAGCAGAAACCCATTACCATGATGAACAGGGTGATGCCACCATGCATCATAAATCAGAAGTCAACTNGAGCAATTCCACGATAACCAATTCAGGGCGTATTGCGGCAAATCACCAATTGCATGTGCATGGTGGGGATATCCTCAGTCAAGGAGGGCATTTTGCGGCGGGTGGTGATGCTGTTATCCTTGCGGAGAAGAATATTCGTTTGGACGCAGGGCGCACAACGGTTGACGGCGTGGAGACCGTTTTAAACACCGAGGCGCTTTCTGCTGGTGGTAATGCAACGGTGATTGCCAAACAAGATATCACCGCCTCAGGGGTGGGGATCACCACCGGAGGTGATCTTGCCATGGCTACAGAACAAGGCAACTTGACGATCGGTTCAGCAGAAACCCATTACCATGATGAACAGGGTGATGCCACCATGCATCATAAATCAGAAGTCAACTCTGGAGGCTCAACAACGCTTTCCTCTGGAAAAGATTTGAATATTTTAGGCTCTGATGTTCAAACAAAGGATAAACTTCTCTTACAAGCTGAGAGCAATGTTTCTATTGATGCCACACGCAACAGCATGGACAATCAGAGTGGGAGTGAAACATCTCATGTTGCCTTGCACAATGGCTCTCATTTAAGTTCTGGAAAAGAGACCACTGTTCTCTCTGGAAAAGATATCCATATGGCTGCTTCCGATATAGATGCCAAGGGCAATGTTGCTCTTGGCGCGAAAGGGGAAATAGCGATAGGGGTAAGAAACGATGAAGTGGAGTATCATCTTCGCACCAAAAACACGAAAGTGGATATGCAAGCCTCTCATGCCGTTGGCTCTTCGATAAAATCGGGAGGTGATAGCACTGTCATTGCAGGGCAGGATGGCAAACCGCATGACCTTAGCATCACAGGCAGTTCCATTGCGGCTGATGGCAAGGTAGGGCTGAAAGCCAGCAACGATGTCCTGATCAATAATGCAGAGGATAGCTTACAGTATGAGATGTCGTATCACAAAGAGGGTGGGGTGTTTAGTAGCAGCAAATCTGAGCATAACAAGATGGATGTGCGCCAAGTTGTGGGATCAAGCATAACAGGGGGTGAAGGCATTGCCATTGACTCAGGAAACAACACGGAAGTTGTCGCCTCGACGCTCATAGCCGGTAAGGCAGAGGAAACGTCAGAAGAGAAAGCACCAGGAGATCAAAAACAAGCGGATATTACCATTCACTCTGGGGGAAAGATTGTCATAAAAGGTGCCCAAGAACACTTGGATCAGCAAGCACAATCGTCATCAAGTGGCTTTTTGCATGAGGAATCTTCCGATACATCTCAATCGCATACCACAACGGTCTCCTCTATCCTTGGGGCAACGGGAAACATTATCACGCAATCAGACAAAGAGACCATAATCACGGCTTCTCATCTGCTTTCCGGTCAAGATATCAATGTGAGCGGAGAAAGTGTGACGATTGATGGC
>NZ_JBHIOQ010000013.1:0-2538 GCF_042195565.1 Bartonella sp. AP88XZML
GAAACATCACCTTCCTTAACACCTGAGAGTGTCCGCGCTGCATTATCACTGTTTGCAATATTGATGCTCGTACCGCCTTTTCTACCACCAATGCTGATGACATGCGTCTCATCATCTTGCTTAACTAAGCTATCACTAACAACTTTGTTAATCTCCTTGTTAATCTCGTTATGAATATTCGTGAAAGACGTCCCTACTCCTGCTAACGCATCCGAAACATTATCATAACTCTTCTCTTCATCTTTTCCATCAGAGTTGACTGTTTTTAGCTTGAAACTTGGAGCACCCCATTCTCCCTTATCATCATAGCCGGCTCCTCCACCAAAATACTCCGCAAACATCTTATTCATGGAATAGAGTTGTGAACCATTAACCGCATCCGTCGATGCTTTTGAAACATCACCTTCCTTAACACCTGAGAGTGTCCGCGCTGCATTATCACTGTTTGCAATATTGATGCTCGTGCCGCTTTTTTCGCCTCCAATGCTAATAACATGCGTCTTTTCATCTTGTTTAACTAAGCTATCACCAACAACTTTGTTAATCTCCTTGTTAATCTCGTTATGAATATTCGTGAAAGACGTCCCTACTCCTGCTAACGCATCCGCAACATTGCCATAACTCTTCTCTTCATCTTTTCCATCAGAGTTGACTGTTTTTAGCTTGAAACTTGGAGCACCCCATTCTCCCTTATCATTATAGCCGGCTCCTCCACCAAAATACTCCGCAAACATCTTATTCATGGAATAGAGTTGTGAACCATTAACCGCATCCGTCGATGCTTTTGAAACATCACCTTCCTTAACACCTGAGAGTGTCCGCGCTGCATTATCACTGTTTGCAATATTGATGCTCGTGCCGCTTTTTTCGCCTCCAATGCTAATAACATGCGTCTTTTCATCTTGTTTAACTAAGCTATCACCAACAACTTTGTTAATCTCCTTGTTAATCTCGTTATGAATATTCGTGAAAGACGTCCCTACTCCTGCTAACGCATCCGCAACATTATCATAGCTCTTCTCTTCATCCTTGCCATCTTCCTTAACAGTCTTAACCTTGAAAGTGGGAGCGGTCCATTCACCATTCTCATTATATCCAGCTCCTCCACCGAAATAGGTCGCAACCGTTTTATTCATGGAATAAAGCTGTGAACCATTAACCGCATCACTTGAGGTTTCCGAAACCGTTCCATCATGCACTCCGGAAAGAGTACGTTTCGTACCATCAGTGTTTGCAATATTGATGCTTGTACCGCCTTTTTCACCTCCAATGCTAATAACATGCGTCTTTTCATCTTGTTTAACTAAGCTATCGCCTACGACCTTGGTAAGCTCTTTTTTTACATTTGTGATAGAAGTACCTACACCCTCAAAGGCGGAAGCTACATCAGTATAGCTCTTCTCTTCATCCTTGCCATCTTCCTTAACAGTCTTAACCTTGAAAGTGGGAGCGGTCCATTCACCATTCTCATACTTGGCACCTCCGCCAAAATACGTAGCAACCTTATCACCTAATGAATAAAGCTGAGAACCATTAACCGCATCACTTGAGTCTTTAGAAATATCTCCATTCGCAAGATACTTAATCTTGCTGTTGCTTTTGCTATTTTCTTCTCCATGCAAGGCTACAAAAGCTCCCTCTTTCTCACCCCACATCAACGCATTCTGCTTAATGTTTTCAGTAACCGCCGTATTGCTTTGTGTAATCTCTTTATGAATGTTCTGGAAAGAATTACCTACACCCTCAAAGGCTTCCGCAACACTTGCATAGCTCTGCTCTTCAACATCACTACCATCTTCCTTAACGGTCTTAACCTTGAAACTTGGATCTGTCCACGCTTCACTCTCATACTTGGCGCCTCCGCCAAAATATTTCGCTGTATGCTCAGCAACCTTAGTAACATTTTTATTGGTTGTAAAAAGCTGCGAACCATTAACCGCATCCGTTGAACTTTCTGAAAGTTCACCAGTACTCACACCGGTAAGTGTCCGTTCCTTACCTTCATTGTTAAGAATACTTACTTCCGTACCGCCTGCTGCCTTACCTATAGTGATAACACCCGATCCCCCCGCACGAAGACTACGACTTGACGTCACCTCTTCTTCTTGCTTAACAAGGATACTGTCTCTTACATCGACAATCTCTTCATTCAGAGTGGTGAAAGCACTGTTAACACCTTCAAAAGCAGCAGCAACATTATGATAAGTCTTCTCGTCACCTTCTGTGCCATCAGCATCAAATTGTGCAACTTTGAAATCAGGTTCTGTCCATTTGCCTTCCTCATACTTGGTATTACCACCAAAATATTCTGCAAGGGCTGTGTTCGTAGAATGGAGCTGTGAACCATTCACGGCATCGGTTGAGCCTTCAGATATATCTCCATTCGAAAGATACTTAATCTTGCTATTGGTTTTACTATTTTCTTCTCCATGCTGCGCTACAAAGGCATTTACATCCTTGCTCCATACCAAAGAATCCTGTGCTACTCCTTCAGAAACCTCTTTAATCCGTGCATTCACATTCTTGATATTTGCATCA
>NZ_JBHIOQ010000014.1:0-16716 GCF_042195565.1 Bartonella sp. AP88XZML
TCTCGTTAAACAAATTACTCAACATGGCAAAATTGTATGGTATGTACGTATTGGTCATGGACCACGTATTAGAATCCGCGGAACCTATGGAACGCAAGAGTTTGTTGACAACTACAAAAGCGCACTTGCCGAATTACAAGGGCTTATACTTCCTAAATCAAAAACCGGTAAACTTGTTGAAGGGTCATTTGCATGGCTGCTTAAACAATACTTTAACAGCGTTCATTGGCATAGCCTTGCTAAAGCTACGAAAAGACAAAGAGAACTTATCCTTATGAAGGTATGTGATGCTATAGGAAACATTCCATATAGAGAAATAAAGAAATCACATATTACAGCGGGTGTTGAACGCCGCAAAGAAAAACCAACAGCTGCCCAAAATTTTCTAAAAGCACTTAATGGACTTTTTAATTGGGCGATCGATCAAGAACTTCTGGAGAATAACCCAGCTTTAGGAATAAAAAGACCTCCTCTCAACAACAAAGATGGATTTGCTGTTTGGACAGAAGAAGATGTTGAAAAATATTATCACCATTGGTCACATGGTTCACATGAACGCGTTTGGATTGATGTTCTTCTTTACACGGGTTTGCGTCGTGGTGATGCGGTCCGCATTGGTTGGAAAGATGTCAAAGATAATATCATTCATCTCAAGACAGAGAAAAGTAAATTCCAAACAGATGTTTTTCTACCCATTTTGCCTGAATTAGCAGAAACTCTAAAAATTGGTCCTATTGGAAATGAAACATTCATTTGCGGAAAAAACGGAAATAAACTCGTAAAAGAAAGTTTTGGAAACTTATTCCGTGAAGCGTGTAATGCGGCGGGAATCAAAAAATCAGCACATGGCTTAAGAAAATTAGCAGCAACACGCGCCGCTAATTCAGGTGCAACAGTATCACAACTCAAGGCAATTTTTGGATGGACCGACGACAACATGGCATCTCTTTACACAAAGAGCGCAGACCGCAAAAGGCTAGCTATAGAAGCGATAAAAAAGCTCCAAAAAAATGAGGGATAGTGCTATAAAAAACGTTAATGGAATCAATAATGATAAATTTCCCCCATATCGCAATAACTCATTTATTTTATTTAAAATTATTGAATCTCTTTTGGGCACCATTTTGTATCTTTAACATATTAAATATATAGATTTTTTATTTAAAGAGCTATTTTAAGATCAACTTTTAGACCACCTTCTACGGTTTATACAACTTTAGCTAATTTATTCCTTATTTTTCTTTGGAGTGAAGGATAAGATCTCTTTCTTTCTCCATCTCACTGCTCTCCCTAGCTTATATAGCTCTGGCCCCTCCTTGAAGCACCTAATTACGAATCGTGGTTGTGGATACACTAAAAAACTTTGCACACTCACGTGTTATTACATATCCATCTCCATCATCAAATATCATCTTATTACCTTTCTCTTTTTTATATTAATTAAATGGGCGGGGGTGCTGGGAGGCATGTGGAGCACTCCAGTTTTTAAAAATCTGCAAGTTTATTTTTTAGAGGTGCTTAATTTCATATTTCCAATCAGGTAATTGAGTGAGAGCTAATGCGAGTTATCCTCTGTGACACATGCATACATTGGCTTCAAAACAGGTGATTGCAACGCGCTTTTTGTTTAAAAAAATTTGATATAATTTGTTTATTGCACAAGAATTATTCTTGAGAGTTGTATTTCGATAATTTTTAAAAAGGCGGTCATAATCTTTTTGTGTTTTCAAATTTCTTCGTTTTTCAGAAGCAATTCCAAGTTCAGGCATATGCATATATTCAATATCAATGTTGTTTACAGCTTGCTCTAATTGTCTTTTTGAAAATCCGTGTTTTCTACTTATTGGATTTTTACGAACATCACATAAAGTTTTGATATTGTTTTCTATGAGACAACTAAGATAATTCTCAAGGGACTTACCTTCATAGCCAATGGTAAAAAAACAAAATTCCTCATCTTTAGCAGGCTGTATGATAATATGTTCGATGTTACACACGTTTAATTTCCTTATGTGAAAGGGTGGGGGTGCTCGTAGATATGCGGGGAACAAAACACCCCCATAAGGTTAAGCAGCTTTTGTTGAGAGTTGTTGTATCTCTCGTTCTATCTCTGCTAAAAAGGTTTCAACAGCTTGATTGATCTGTTCAATTTGTTGATCATCACGGAGAACACGCTTGACTTTCATGCGTAAGTGAAAGAATTCCCCCGTAAAACGTGGGTCATAGCTTACGAAATCACACCATTTTCGTCCTGTACAAGCCATTTGGAATTGCATTTGTGCGTGATATTCTGGTTTGATTTCGTCACCTATACAAAAGCGCATATGTGTTACTGATCTCGGGCATTTGACTTCGATTAAACCGTCTTCTCCAATGAGACCATCGGGGCCAGCCCCCGCCATTTCTATTGTGGGGTGTTGGATAAAGCCGCACTTTGTTATATTGGCATCATAAATGAAGCCATATTCTCTCAAGGCATCTTCTTCATGTTCAATACCCCATCTCATATCTTCAGTTTCATAATAAGGGCTTGTTTCGCCTGTTAAGCGCTCTGTTATGAGTTTGATTTTGTAGTCTTCATATTTGCTCGTAGGCAATCCTTTTGTAGTTTTATTGAGTATGTTGTAAATGTTTGATGCGGTGACTTTACCCAAGCGCGCTTGGAACCATTCTGCTGTTCTTTGTTCCATCTCACACCGCTGTTTGTTGCTCTTGTGATGGGAGCGATTGTAGAGCTTTTTCTTTTTGAATATTTTTTCTTCTTTCCAAATGCCCCAAAACCAATTCTGCTTTTTTACAAGACATATCTGTTAGTTTTTCTGCTTCTGCAAAATAAAGAAGACTACTTTCATTTGTCCCTGTTTCTTTAATTAATTCTTCGATTTGCTTTATCTGTTTAGAGGAAACTTTTTGATTATTTGTATCGCCTTCTTTGATTTGCGGTTGACCATCTGTATCGTCTTCTTTACTTGCTACATTAAGAAGCATGCCTAACAGGTATCTCCGTGCGTAGGTAAGTGTAGAACTAACTGATTGTATGTTATTTTTAGAGCCTGTACTGTCAATTGGAAATGTTCCTTCTGTTGAGATTTGATTTCCTGAAGGATGAGACAGAATTATTTCTATGGTAACGTTTTTTTCTGTTTAATGTTTAATATAGTTGTATTTTGCAAACCCGTCCTTTACAGCATCAATGTACTGATCAAGCATAGCGTATTTGCTGTTTGTATGGGTGATTGTAGAGTTTTTTCAATATTTTGATATTTTGTTTGCATAGCCGAAAGATCACGGACAAAGTTTTGGCGCTCTTGTCGTTCTATTTCTTTTTCTCTTAAATCAAGAAGACGCTTTAAGCGGTCAATACTGACGTCACTTTCTAAGGCTTTATTTAAAATACATTCCATAGCAGTTTGTTCGACGGCTAAATGATGTGTTTCTTCAATTTCTATTAGGTTAGTGTTTTGTTCACTCATTTTGATTTCCTCCATTACGCGCAATTCACGTGTGGCGTGAATCACGCATGTTTTAAAAGGCTGGTTTGGCTGTTAGAAAGGGCTTATACGCTCTGTCTTTTCCTAGGGATATGTTCTCGGCTTTTCTATTATAACTAATATATGTGTTGCTTGAAATACATGTGTTACCACATACAACAGCATCACCACCAATATGAGCTTTTTCACAAATATTGCATTGCCGTGAATTTCGGCTATTCCGTAAACTTGCGTATTATCGAAAATATGTGCATTGGATTCAACACAAGCGTTTCCAAAGTCTCTCAGTGCACGCATGCAACGAACTGGGCGACGATAGAGAATGTCTATTTCATCAGTAAATTCGTATTTTTTTCCATGGTTTATTGCCTCTCGCCCTTTGTGATGATTTCATCATTGATGATCTCTGCGTTCCCTGAATAAATGCATAACCATAGATTTTGGCATTTCCTCCAACTTTTGCTCTGATGGAAATCAATGGACTGTCATAAATTTTAGCTTTTCTACTAATAAATGCAACACTAGAAACCTGTGCATTTTCGTAGATTTGTGCATTGGCAAAAACACGAATATGTCCAAAAATCTGCGCATTGCCAAAAATATTAGTTTCTCTGGTAACAGATTCACTACCAAAAACACATGCATTTTCATAAATACCAGAAATGTTATCAATATAAGCATCACCAAAAACCTTGGCATAACCATAAACTTTTGCATCATCACCTACCCAGCAATTACCATCATGACTGAGGTTGTCTTCTTTTTGTATAAAGCCGCCTAGGTCTCCTGCTTTAACAGCATCAAAATCTCTTAAGGCTTTAATTCAGTGAAGAGTTTTTCCAGCAAACTCTATTGTTTCATCAGTCATTTCGTATTTCTTTTCCATGATTGTTGCTCTTAATGCATGCTTTGTCTTTATAAGCTCTTGAAACAGCAAACCAATGCCTTCTGCTGCTGGTACAACTTTTTCTATTCCATTTGCGGTTTGAAGTGTGATGGTCGGACAATCCATAAGTTGCTTTTGGATTTTGTCTTGATACGGTAGCAAATTTCCACCTGCTGCTCGTCTGTAAAACCACCCTTTTTGCTGTAAGAAGAAAATGAATTGTTTTGGTTGTATCTCGAGTATTTTAGCGGCTTCTGTAAGACCGAAGAGTCCGTTGTGACGTTGCAAACTTTCAAGAGCAGTTGCTTTGGGTTTAAGGATACTCACTTCACTTTTAAAATCTCTAATTGTGTGACACTTTCTAAAAGCAGTTTTTTTCACAAAGAGAGGGTCTTCTAAAGCGTTTGCAAGGTCTAAAGGTTTCTTTGCACGCCGTTCACATTCAATAAAATATTGACGGGCTTGTTTACCTTTTTTATTACGCTCTACCATGGCAAGCTCTTTTGCCATGTCTAATGTGAGGTGATAGTCTATGGCTGTAACAGCTCTAGATTTGCGCTCCCCAATTTTGTGGACCGCAAATCTTGTGTTTTTATAAAATCACTTTCCTCTTCAAATTCATATTGATGAATACGATCCTTAATTCAAGTAGAGAAATCTTTCCCTATTTCCAAAAATTCATGTAACTCACGTGCGTTGACCGTTTGAACGGTTTCGTGTTTGATTGTATTGTGCTGGATAGCAATAGGCTTTTCCATTACGAACCTCATGTTGATGGGATTGATGAATGAAAGGGGGGCGCTTTTAAATGCGCCCTTCAGAATTTAAAGCACATCACAAGGATGCAAACGGTGTTGTTGTTCGTAAGAATCATACATTGCATCGTCATATTCATGCTGTTTTATATCGTCTAAAAAAAACGTATGCTGTGATGTGTAAAATAACGTCATGAGGTATGTTTCCGTTAAAACACTGTTCTTCACGTTCTCTAAGATAAAATTCTGCGATATCTTCAGATATATCTTCGCAGCTCTTTTAAGAAGGATTGATGCGAAAGATTTGGATTTCATTATTTGCCTCGTCAATAATTTTTAGAACTTGGCTTTCATCAAGTGGTCCTGACCGACCAATGTTTTGATCATCATTATAGACAACTAATAAAATTTTATCAGAATTTATAAGAATTTGCTTATCCATAATTTCCCCTCCCTAACACCTCTTGGCGATTGTTTGTGCGTGGTTTATGGATACCAATGTAGCGATTTTAAAAATTTTTTTAAAAGTAATAAACTAAAGGCTTTCTTGAAGAGAAGTATAAAAATATTAATTCATATTCTGGCTGGTTTAATCCAGTCGATAGGTGCACACCATTCTAATTCTAATTCTACATCTACGATATCAGCATATTTTCCATTTATACTGGATAAAACCCATTTCCCTTTTTCTTTCCCGAGACGTAATACTTTGATGTAAACTTTTCCACATTTAGTTTTTATGATAGCGCGGTTGTTAATAAGATCCTCTGGTGGCAAATGATAGGAATAAAAAAGAAGGCTTCCTTCTTCAATGGCTGGAAACATAGAATCACCTACCACGCGAACAGCAACAGTTCCTTTAGGAGCAGATGGCGGGGCTTCTACTTCTTCTAGACAACCAGAATCTATTGCGATTATTTCTCCTCCGACTCCTACAGATCCAATCAAAGGAACTAAGTGATTAGGAGGAATAGAAGCACCGGTAAGCTTTGATATTTCTAATAATTCTCGAGCAGAAATATCTCTTGTTTCTTTTAGCATTTTATTGACGGCAGCACGATCTATCGAGCGACCTAAAGAAGCGGTTAGCTGTCTTGAAAGCTCTGATTGGCTTAATCCAGCTTCAGATAAGGCATTTTGCAACCATTGTGAGATACTTATTGTCATATCTTTATTGTAGGTACGTTGTATACAATCGTCATTTTCTAATTTAGCAACATGTGGTTTCATTATTAATTTTCTTTCTTAACATTGTTTTTATAATCGCTACATAATGTACTATGAAACAATCTTCGGAAATAATAAATCTGTTAGGTGGGGTTCGTAGGGTAGTATCTCAGCTGCTTGGGGTTCATAGAACACGCGTGTATGCCTGGTTCCGTCCTATATCAAAAGGTGGAACTGGTGGAAGAATTCCAACAAAACATATCCAAATTCTTTTGAATGAAGCTAAAAGAATTGGAGCACCGATTAAGGCAGAAGACTTTTTCTCGTTTTTTTATAGGACGCAATCATGTGATTCTAAATTATCTTACAATCTGCTTTTATTGCTGCTTCTACAGATAGTAATGAACATCAACAGCATCATTCACATTCTTAAACAGGCATTAAATAAAGAGACAAAATTAATAGATTACGCGTCACCATGCGCACGCATAAATACGTAGTGCCTTAAGGGGGGATTATGATCACTAACGCACCAACTATTTTATGTCTTGATCTAGGGACCAAGACAGGCTGGGCGATCGTGGTGCTGATGGTCACATAACAAGCGATACAGAAGATTTTCAATCACGCCGTTTTGAAGGCGGTGGTATGCGTTATTTACGCTTTAAACGGTGGCTTACTGAACTAAAAAGGTCCGTTGATGAAATTGACGCAGTGTATTTTGAAGAGGTACGCCGGCATGTAGGTACAGACGCTTCTCATATTTACGGGGGCTTTCTAGCAACCTTAACAGCGTGGTGTGAACATCATCAGATACCATATGAAGGCATTCCTGTTGGCACAATTAAGAAGGCAACAACAGGAAAAGGTAACGCCTCAAAAGAAAAAATGATTAAGGCGGTGTGTGCAAAAGGACATACGCCTAAAGACGACAACGAAGCAGATGCTTTAGCAATTTTATATTTAATGAAAGAAGGGGGGTATACATGTCCAATAAATTACCGTGGACGGAGGCTATTTGCAGATAAATGGATTCTTGATCTTGCTTGTTTATCTCCCTTTGAGTGCAAAGTTTACATAAAGTTACGCTTGCAAATGCTTTATACTGGAAAACCACTTTTAATAATATGAAGGTCCGGGCTGATTACACTGGCTGTTCAGTAAAAATGTTTATGAAAGCGTTAGAAGTTTTAATAAGCACAGGTCATATCAAACGTTTAGATGATGGGTGTTTATGGAGTTTAAAAGTTGAAGAAGAACTCAATAACTCTAATGACAGTTTAGAGAAGGTATCGAAGACGTCACGGTCAAAGACGTTATCAGAGAGAGCAAAGAAAGCAGCGTAGGCAAGATGGGATAAACATACAAATGATGCTTGTGGTATGCTTAACGATGCTAAAGCAATGCTTAATGATGCCCATATATAACATAAACAATAACAGTTATAATAAAAAACTAATACTATCGTATTAGCAAAAAAGAAATTTGTTCTGAAAATTTAGAAACAAACGAACAGGTTCATGAGTCAATAGAGATTTATGCTTGCGGAAGCCAACCAGAGCAAATCACAACGGATGTAGAAAACCAACCTCCCAATCACAAGCAAAAGAACGTTCCCCAAAAAGCGAAGCGGACTAAATCAAAAGATGATTTTCTCTTACCTGAGGATTTTGAACCTAATTTGCAATACGCAATCGATAAAGGCTTAACCCATGATGAGGCGCTGTTAGAGTTCGAACGGTTCACAAATTACTGGATAGCAAATCCAAATAAAAATGCAAACAAACGGGATTGGTAAAGGACTTGGTACAATTGGGTCACAAGTCCTATCGGAATGCTAGAAAAGAAAAAAGCAAGATTAGAACAGGAAAAACGGTTAGGTGGTCATTATGGAAAATTCACTCATAAAACTTTTACAGAACAGTTTGCAGAGGGCTTCAACGAACTCAGAGATCATCTCTCATCTGGAGAAGATTATGGAAATGATCAGTCCGGGGCATCCATTGACGCTGAAAGCTGGGAATACATTGACGAAACAGGAGGAGGCGCAAACCTTAGATGCTTGAATCATCTACAAGCGTTGCTTTCTGTGAAAGCTTCAGTTAATCAAATTGAGCAAACTTCTTTCCTACTCTCAAGCATGAGAGTTCCTGCGAATACAGACGCCAAAGCCGTCGTTTTATCCTATGGCATGATGCTGGACCGCATTTCGTCATATGCTATGAAAAAGGGCGTCGAAAATATCGTAACGGGTCAAGCAATTGGGATATCAAAAACATTTATGCCAACTTGTGGAGAGCTTTTAACTTATTACCAGACAGTAGAAAACACCCTTCTTTCAAAAGCCGAAAGTGTACGCAAGGCTGTTTTGAACACCCGTGAAAAAAGGCTGAAAGAAAAGGCAATGAGAGAGAATTCAAAACCACTCACGTTGGTTGAAAAGCAAAAGCTTGAAGGAATTTAAATGGTCTTGGGGAACAGTGAAATACATTGCAGGTTAGTAAACTAGTGAAAAGCGCTGATCATTTTGGGATTAGATATGTGTTTAAACCGACAAAAAGGCACCGTACAAAGAGATTTGAAGTTTTTTTACTACAATTAAAAACACAAAACGCTCTGTACGGTCTGATTTGAGGTAAATAGACCAATTGGTAAAATTATGGACTAAAAACATGAGAATATTAAAAGACCTGTTCTTAAAAAAGCGTAAACAACCAATGCAAAAAGAGTTTGTTGCAACAGCTGTTGGTTATGTTCCTTGGGGGGACGGAGCAGAGGTTTTTTAGGAATTAAAAAAAATCCCTACTTTATTCAAAGTATTTTGACATTTGCATCTGTTTCTTTGGTAATAGTCACAGCGGTTTTTGCAATTTTATGCAATTCTCATATTCCTTTTGAGTTGCAGAACACTCCAAAATATAAAGATGATGATACAACAGGTTGGGTGAAACTAACACGTGATTTACAACAGTATATGCACAGACTTTTAAAGCTAATAAGTTTAGCGCTTATCGTTTTAATTTTCCCAAATAGTTATAAGGAAATTGTTTCTTTGCCTATTATTTCTAAGTACGTGGAGTATAAGCTTTCTTTTCCATTGGATACTGTACTTTGGTACTCAGATATTGCTCTTTGGTATTCTTTTTTAGTTTGTGTATTGTTTCTTATGTTACGTACACGCAATTTAATAAACATATCTATTTACACACTACAGTGCTCAGTTAAAAAGCCATAGTAAAATTCCGATTTTATAAAACTGTTCAGATTACGTTGTCTCTTCTCAACGTTCATAGATGCAATCAACAAGAGCATAAAAAACTATCGTGGGTTGCTTGATTTTAAAGAACATGACCTCTAGGTGTGAAGAAAGATGGACTAAGTATTTTTAAAGATGCCCTACTTGCTCTAGAGGTGAAATATGTGGGATTGGGCTGTTATGCCGAGCTTGCCACAAATCATACTTTTGTTGCAATTTAAGCCAGAATTCCGCATCATTTAAACCCGCTTTTTCTAACCGTAAAGCTAAATTAATGCTAATCGCTGCATGACAGTTTAAGACGCGGGATAAAGTTAAACGTGCAACACCAAGACGATTTGCAGCTTCTGTTACTGTTAACCCTAATTCATTAAGCAATTCTTCTTTCAAAATGCCGCCAGGGTGTGGAGGATTGTACATCATAATAACACCTCAAAACTCAATGGTAATCTTGATAATCAACCAGTTCAACGTCTGTCCCAATGAAACGAAAGGTAACACGCCAATTTGCATTGACACGCATTGACCAGTAACCTTTTAAATCGCCCGTAAGCGCATGTAGACGATACGATTTAAGAGTAACTTGTTCAGGCGCGGATATTGTATCTAAAATTACTAAAATGTTTGCTAATTTTTTAGCATGCGCGGGTTGTATGCCTTTGCAGACTCCTCGTTCAAAGAATAATTTCAATCCTTTATGCTTAAAACTAACGATTGCCATATATACCCTCTTGATACTTGATACTATACACCATGCATTTATGTCAATTGATTATTTATCAAAGGGCGCCTTAAAACATAATTTTATATATTAAAAAACAATATTATCATTTTGAAATAATTGAAAAAATAATAAAATTATGCTAAGATTTTTTACATATTAAAATACAAATTTAAGGTAACTAAAACATGCTAAACAAAGTGACATTAATCGGACGCCTTGGTGCTAATCCCGAAAGCAAAACCATGACTTCTGGAGCAGAAATAGTCAATTTTAGTATAGCGACTTCTGAGAGCTATACAGATAAAAAAACCAATCAAAAAGTAGAGAAAACTGAATGGCATTCAGTTGTGATTTTTAATCCACATTTAGCAAAAATTGCACTTCAATATCTCAACAAAGGTTCAAAAGTTTACGTAGAAGGAAAATTACAAACACGCAAATGGCAAGATAAAAATGGGCATGACCGTTACACAACAGAGATTATCTTACCACAATTCAAAGGCGAGTTGTATTTGCTTGATGCCAAAAAAGAGCAATCGGCATTCCCTTCACCCATTACTTCTCAAAATTATGCTATTGCTTCAGGTGCTGCTGATCATGGCGCATCTCTTAATGATGCTATCCCATTCTGATTGATAACATATGACAAAAAGAAAAAAACGTACAAAACGTGGACGTCCTCGTATTAATGGATGTATCAGAGAACCCAATGGTCGTATCTCGCGAGCAAAAATACCGCGTGAACCGATTGATAAATTGGCAATTGAAATGCGTGCCAAACGCTTTGGCTTGACCATAGAAGAGGCTAAAAATCCACTTTCCAGTACCTATATCGGGCGGCTTTATTTGCAAGGCGAAATCAATTAAGACCAATATGATGCTGCGCAAAAATATCTTGAAGTGAAAAACAATTACCTATATGCAAAAGGATTGCCTAATGCAATTTATGATGAAATGCCTACAACTTCTGATAACGGAGCAAGAGAGAAATGGGTACAGAAGGCAACACAACGTCTTTTAGCTGTAAAAGATGTTGTTCAAGAAGCTCAATGTTTACACCGTCAATATAACCTTCATGCCGCATTACAGTATCTTGTCATAGAAGATCAATCACTACCACACCTTGTGCTTTCATTGCGCATTGCTCTTAATGCGCTTTATAAGCACTTTAGCCGTTAAAAAAGAATTGACATCAGATGAAAAATCATTAAAATGTGTATATATTTACACATCATGAGTTTAGGGAATGGAACAAGATAGCCGAAAAATCATTACAAAATTAAAGCGTGATGGCTTTGAACTTATCAAAGTGAAAGGTTCTCATCATAAATTAAAAAAAGATGATAAGGTTGTTATCGTTCCACATCCTAAAAAAAATCTTCCGATTGGTACAGCACGTTCTATCGCACAACAAGCAGGCTGGTTAAAAGAAGGAGAAGAAGAATGAAAAGATTTTTTGCTCTTGTTCATAAAGATGAAGACTCTGCTTTTGGTGTTCAGTTTCCTGATTTTGAGGGACTTTTTTCTGCTGCTGATGAGGAAGAAAATTTAATAGCAAATGCAACAGAAGCACTCCAACTTTATTGTGAAGATGTAGATAGAGTGCCTATTCCTTCAAAATTTGAAGAAGTCATACAACGGGAATCTGTCAAAACAGCTTTGTCAGAAGGAGCTTTTTTAATACAAGTTCCTTTTATTGAAAATGATTCAGAAGTCATACGCACAAATATATCAATTGAACGAGGGCTTTTACGTGCAATTGATAATTGTGCACAAAAGAGAGGTTTAACAAGATCTGCTTTTTTGGCAACAGCAGCCCGTCACGAGCTTAATATTTAGCTCATCAATCTGGAAAAATTTCTCACTCTCGATTTTTTTGCAAAAGCGTGTGATTGCATATGATCCGCAAACTATTAATGAAAATCAAAAGGCGGCAGGCAAACAAAACGCTATAGTTAAGAGGGATATAACTATCATTGATACTATATACATGGCATCTAATATTTCTGAACCTGTCATTGCCTTTCCCTCCTATAATAATTTCACAATAATTTATAAAATCTAAAATGTTTTAGAAAATTCTATATATTCTATTTTAAAATAAAAAAATACAAGATCATGATTTTTTTGTTGACATAGTGTAAAAAATCGTATTTAATGACGCCACTGTACTAGTTGTATTGTGTCTAAAATTCAAAGATATCCCCAAAAATTCAGCAAAATGTGAACTTGAAGCGTGGCTAGAAAGCCCTGTTTTCTTGTTAATTCTGGCTAATTAATTTTTCACAGAATAAAAATCAATATTTGACTAATGATGTCATTAATTATGACTCAAAAGGAGCAATGATGAAAGCTGTCATCACTAAGCCAATGTGTGTTGTTGGAGACAATAAAAGCACTGTTCGCTTTGAACCATCAACACCCAATAATCCATTTGTTGAAGTTTCCAATCAAGTCTACGCACGTCTCAAGCGTGCAAATGCTGCTAAACCTTTTGTTGATGTTCAAATAAAAATAAAACCCGACAAGACAATTGAACACATTAAGCAGATAGAACAAGAAGCCGTACAAACATCAACTGAATCAGCAGCCGAGGAAATTCCACTCGAACAACCCAAAACACCTAAAGCTTCCAAGCCATCAACATCTACCCCAAAAAAGGCTTAGAAGTTGAAATTAATTATCCACCAAAAATGGTATCTTCAACAGGCAAAAGATACCTTCACAAGCCTTCAAGCCCCTCGCCTTAATTGGGCTCTGCGTAATGCTCTAAACACTGCAGCAAAACAAGTTGAACGCTTTACTGAAAAGCAAGTTGCAGACATCTCATCAGCCCAAATAAAGCGTATAAGAAGAGGTGTTTATATTAAAGAAAAGGCGACAGCAAGGTTTCTTGAGACAGATATCATTGGTTCTGGAACACCAATACCTCTTAAATTTTTTCAAGCAAGAGAAACAAAACGCGGCGTAACTTACACACTGTTTGGAAAGAAAGAAATCTTACCCCATGCTTTTATCAAAGGTGGGTGCTTTCCAAAGTGTGTTGAATTAAAAAAGCTGAATGGTAATGTTTTTCAAAGAGCCGATGGAGATCAATTCCCTATTGCAAAACAAGAAGGACCCTCAATTGCTGGAATGATGTCCAAACCAGAGATTGCAAGTGCTATTGCACAATATGCCAATGAAAGATTAACTGAAAACATACAGAGACAACTTAAACGTCAAGAATATGCTGCCAACAAGAAAGGCTAGATCATGTTCTCAAGCTTTATCTATATATTCCATATCCTTATGAGTTTAAGCATTACATATTCTTATTGCAATTTAAAAAAAGATCATCATTTATGCTTTGTTTTTTCATAAAAAAAGTCAATAAAATCAATTCAAAAGGTACTCCCAGCGGGTTGGCTTCGTTGCGGGGCAGGACAGCGCAAACTATCGCTAGCGACAGAATTTTCAAATTGACTGTACATTGTACACTTAACTTATTGATAAATAACAATTTCAATATGTACACTGTACAGTATGTGAAACGTTTTCTTAGCAAAAAGTAATTTTTATTACTTGACAATTCTACAGTAATAGGTATCTTCGAATCAGGTGCCTAGAAAACACCTGAAAACAACTAGCGGATTGGTTGCCGAAATAACTGATCTTCCGCAAACTAAAAGCTTTGACTCATTGTATGCTACACGCATATAATAATATTGTCGGGTGTGGTTATGCTATACAATACCCTTTATGGGAAAGGCGTAACGACGGGCTAGTTGCCGTGTTTTCTAGCGCCCGGCATCCTCTTCGGATGTCAATAGAAAACCTTAACAACTAGGAGTTCATTATGAACACTCTTATTAAAATTACAGAACAAACAATTGATCAAGAAACTGTTCAAGCAGTAAATGCACGTGAGTTGCATATGTTTTTGAAGGTCACATCTCGTTTTAACGATTGGATCATTAATCGTATTAAAGAATATGGTTTCCTAGAAAATAAGGACTTTGTGAGTTTTACTAAAAATTTAGTAAAACCTAAAAGCGGTCGTCCAAGTACAGAATACCACATCACATTAGACATGGCGAAAGAGCTCTCAATGGTGGAACGTAACGAGAAAGGACGTCAAGCACGCCGTTATTTTATTGAGTGCGAGAAGAAACTAAAAAGCCAATTTGTTGATAATGAATTATTTTCTTATGAGTGTTTAAAAAAAACTGCTGGTGTTGAAGAAATCTTAGGATTGGTGATGAGACGTTTGTTAGATGCAAATAACCTCGAAAAAGAGCTTGATCATTACAAATCAGTTACAAAAGAAGCTAAACGAGTTTTAGCGACTCCGATTGCAAAAGTAGCTTAGACTTAAAACATCTTCCTTCCCCGTTCTCAAAATGGGGAGGTGGTTTAAAGATCAAGTTTTGAATGGGAGCCCAGACGCACTAAAATCAATCGATCTTGACCAATCAAGCGATAAATCAATACTAAGTCAGGTCGAATATGGCAATCTCGATAATTGCTCCAATTCCCAGTTAATGCATGGTCATAATATCGAGGTTCTAAAGGCTGGTCATTTGCTAATGCTGCAATGATTTGGCGCAAATCAGTATCTAAAAGATGCCGATACCGTCCTTTCATTTCACGCTTGAAATCACGTTTGAAGATAGTGGTACGTTCAATCGTCCGCATAGAGATCATCAAATAATTCGTCTACGGAATGAAACTTTTTTAAGTTACCTTCCTCTAGTTCTGCAAAAGCCGCTATAGTTTCCGCATTAGGTTGAAACAAGAAGGACGGAATAGCTTTATCTTGTGCAATACGCGTCATCAACACTCTCACAACATCACTTACTGATAAACCTGACGCTTGAATAACTTGACTAGCGATATTTTGAATTTCTTCTGGTACACGCGCTTGAACCATGCGACTGGCAGCCATAATGATTTCTCCTCTTGTAACTGTATTTCAATGTAATACAATTGAAGTTTAATTTCAACTGTAAAGCACATTTTTTAGAGTGGCGAGATCGTTTGGCTTAACAACCGCTTGCTTTTTTAAGACTTTTACCCACGTTTACGGCGTTCTTTTGTTACATATTTAAAGAAGGAGGGTGGTAAAACATCTTTAGCTGGCTTTAGACGTGCAAGTTCTTCATCTGTCAATGGTGGAGAATCCACGGCTTCCAAATCTTCTTTTGTGTAGCCGCATCTTATTTTAAAGTTTTTTTGAAAACCAATAATTCTCGTGTGACTTGGAGCGTATCCGTTTGCATATCGGAATATACACTCGATTATACCGGATCGTCAATTATCTGTTACGTCTTAAAACTTCATGAGTGGAAAGATCATTAAACCCTACATTCAAATTTATTGATTTTGGCAAATTCGTCTGCTTTTTCAGTTTGTAATATACTAACGTCATAAGCAGCTTGCATGTTGAGCCAAAATTCAGCAGTAGTATCAAAAAAATAGGCTAATCTGAGAGCAGTATCGGGAGTCACCGGACTATTTTCAGCAACAATACGTTCTATTCTCGTGCGTGGAACATTTAATGCTTTTGCAAGGGCATAAGCAGAGAGAGCATATTCTTTTAAATATTCCTCTCGTAAAATTTCTCCGGGATGAATAGCAATATAATTTTTCATCTCGACCTCCTACAGATCAATGATAATCTACGATTTCAACTTCATAAGCGCCATTAGAGCGCCATTCAAAACAAATACGAAACTGGTCATTAATACGAATAGAATATTGACCTTTACGCTCTCCTTTCAATGCTTCTAAACGATTTCCTGGAGGACTGCGTAAATCTTTAAGATCAACCGCTTTATCGAGCATAAACAATTTTCTTTGGGCTATACGTACTAGAGTTGTTGGAAAACCTTTAGGCGGATTACCTTCTAAAAGATCTTTACACCGCTTATCAGCAAAAGATTCAATCACCAAATCACCTTCATTCACTCTTTTATGTATCATATCATGATACCAATCTAAAGAAAAGGATGAATGTTGAAAAATATTTAGTAAAAGAGATGGCAATGACAAAGAAGCATCGTAAGGGTTTATCGGTTCGTGCGTTTGCGAAGAAGATGGGTGTTTCACATAATGCGGTGGTTTCTCGGATAAAGACAGGTAAATTTGATGCGGCTCTTTTTGAAGATGGTTCTGTCAATGAAGCCCTTGCAACAGCCATCTGGAATGAGAATCCAACAAAGCGCCCACCCCCATTTTTAGCGCCTGATGGTCAAGCGCGGACAAAGATCAAACAAGCCTCCACAGAGGGCGCTAATGAATACAAGATAAAACTGGAGCGAATGCAAGTTGCGCTAGCAAAAGAAAAAATTGCTCTGGAAAAGTTACGCGAAACCACTGTTGATCGTGAAGAAGTGAGAAAAGAAGCATGGAACTTTGGAAGAGCGCATCGAGATACAATGCTCAATTTTGCCTAT
>NZ_JBHIOQ010000015.1:0-1687 GCF_042195565.1 Bartonella sp. AP88XZML
GCCTCTCTTTATGGACCAGTAAATCCGGTTATCAATGGGATCTATAACCCCTTGCATCTCATCAAGAGCAAACTTATCAAATGTTTTAAAAACCGTTCTATCAACCTTTTCAAAACCTATCGGTAAAAGTTGACCATCCAAACTCATCTGATAAAAACCACCATCACCTGCAAAAAAAGCATCACTCCCTCGACACGCTATAGAGGCTGCACTGCGCGCTCCACGCTTGTCTTGTATCTTTTGAAAAGCAAACGGGCTCTTGGAACCTAACGTCAAAGAACCAGCATAAATAGCAGAACGAAGAAAAATAAGGGGATTGGTTGTTTCTGTTGCCCCCTGCACATATTCTCCATCTTGGAAATCCATATAACCACTAACATTATATTGAGTCTCCCATAGAGTTTCATCGCCTTCTCCAGACCAATGAATGCGATTGGGATTATCTGTCAATTGCATCAAACAAACAAAAGGTCCCCAAACCTTCACCAAGCCTGCTTTCGGTGGATTTCCTTCTAAATCTTCAAACCGTTCAGAACTAAGGACCTTGAAAACTTGCGGTTTATCATTTTTATTCACCGCAATAACCATGTTTTTAAAAAGAGCAAACGACCATTTATTCTCTTCATTTGCTTGATAGGTCACACCACTTTGGCTGATATCTTTCCAACCCTTGGTTTGACTATCATAACTGTAAAGCTTTTGTTTGCCTCCTACAATTATCTTAACACCATTGCCACTTCTAAACGCTATGCACCCCAAAGGCTTTTCTTCCAAAGCATGAGACACAACCATTGCACTAGGCATGGGTATGTAACCGCCATCAGCCGGTAAAACATTCACAAGCGTATCCGTAAAGCTACCGTTGACGACCGAAACATCTGGTCTGTAATCAGCGATTGGAAAATAAACCATCTTAAAAATCCGTTGGTATTATTCTGGTCACGTTATGACGTTGAGACGTCTCTGCACGCAATTCATGCAACTGTTCGTTAAAGTCATTGTAAGCTGCCGTTGCACAATCGGGATCTTTCAAGATATTCTTGTAAAGTTCGTATTTTGCACGCGCCTTAATCAAATCAAACGCGTGCACAAACCATGGATGCTCCTCATCGACACTCTCTATCTCTACAAGGCATTGATTTATAATGATAATCTAGCGTTATTCATATTGAATGAGAGTCCCGAATAACCTAAGATTGTCTCATTTTAAATCAGTTTATATTGCTTCAATCAAAACCACTCATTTGCACATAACAAGTGGGATGAATGTGTGGATCAAATTTATATAAGAAAGGAGTAAAAAATGGCTCTTATGAACCGTCTTAATGCAAGATCTGTCGCAACATTGGGGGCTGGCAAATATAATGATGGTGCTGGCTTGTTACTTCATAAGCGTAAAGATGGAGGTGCTCAATGGATTTTACGGTATACCCTTCACGGACGTCGTCGTGAAATGGGCTTGGGAGCGTTGCGAGATGTCTCTTTAAAACAAGCCCGTGAATTGGCAACTGGGTGGCGTTCGGTTTTACGTGAAGGTCGTGACCCTATTAAAGAACGCAATAAACAAAAGCGTGAAGCAATAAGCAATCTTCATTATTTAAAAGACATTGCCGTAGATGCTTTTGAAAGTCGGAAAGCTGAATTAAAAGATGATGGTAAGGCTTGTGATTGGTTTTCACCTTTACGT
>NZ_JBHIOQ010000016.1:0-1436 GCF_042195565.1 Bartonella sp. AP88XZML
TATTACATAGCAGCGATTAACATTGAATCGACCTATCATAGTCTGATGAAAGGGAATTATATCCCATTCAAGCATATTGGTTTGGCTGATACGTTTCGGATGCTTGAAAAACAAGATTTGATGAAAGGTTTACTAGAGGAAAACAGTGAATATTTAGAGCATCAAAAGAAACTGGATATTAAAGTTATCTTTGGTAACCCTCCTTATTCGGTAGGACAAAAGAATGAAAACGATAATAATCCCAATATATCTTATCCCATATTAGATGATCGTATTCGTGAGACTTATATAGCTAAATCGAAAGCAACTAGTACGCAAAAGTTATATGATAGTTATATCCGCGCTATCCGCTGGGCTAGTGACCGTATTGATAATGCTGGGGTAATCGGCTTTGTCACAAATGCCGGTTTTATTACTGGACATTCTATGGATGGTTTACGCAAATGCCTCGTTGAAGAATTTAGCAGCCTTTATATTTTCCATTTACGGGGTAACCAACGAACTTCTGGAGAACTTTCTCGAAAAGAAGGTGGTAAAATTTTTGGTTCTGGATCTCGAGCCCCTATAGCGATTTCCATTCTCGTAAAAAATCCAAATGCACAACAGCGTGGTAAGATATATTTTCGTGATATTGGAGATTATCTCACGAGAAAAGAAAAGCTTATAATAATAGAGTCTCTTGGTAGCATTGATGGTATTACACGGAGCAAACAAGGTTGGCAAATAATTACACCAGATAAGTACAGTGATTGGCTTGATCAACGTGATGACAGTTTCAAAACATTCTTAGCTATGGGTGTCAAAAAGGGGCATGATAAAAAGCTCTTTGAAACTTATTCTCTTGGTGTTTCAACCAATCGTGATGCTTGGACGTATAACTCAAGCCGTGAATCTGTAAAGAAAAATATGAATAACATGACTGCCTTCTATAATAATGAGGTAAAACGTTTAAATAATACCTATTCACATGCTGATCGTACAGCACGTGCAAAGGTCGTGAATGATTTCGTCAATTCCGATGTAAGAAAGATTAGTTGGAGCAGTACTCTTAAGAGAGAATTATTAAGAGGTAAATTTTCCGAATTTGAAGATAAATGCCTTATTCAAAGCCTATACCGTCCTTTTACACAACAATGGCTTTATTACAATAGCGTCTTTAATGAAGCAGTTTATCAAATGCCGCGTATATTCCCGATAAGACAAGCGGTTGATAATAAGGTGATACAAATTACAGGTATAGGAGCAAAGAAAGACTTTTCTGTATTGATGACTAAAGCTTTGCCTAATTTAGATTCAATAGAAAAAGGTCAATGTTTTCCACGCTATATTTACGAAGATACTACGGTTTCAAAAAGTAAAAGTGAGAAACAATCCCATTTATTTACAGAAGACAGCCAAACAACTGGTTTACAGAGGCGTGATGCCATTACCGATGA
>NZ_JBHIOQ010000017.1:0-2761 GCF_042195565.1 Bartonella sp. AP88XZML
AAGAGCCGCATCAAATTTACCTGTCTTTATCCGAGAAACAACCGCATTATGTGAAACACCCATCTTCTTCGCAAACGCACGAACCGATAAACCCTTACGATGCTTCTTTGTCATAGTTGCTCCTTGCCTTTTTCTCTGCCATAAGAAGTAAGAGTTTACGGTGTTACGAATGATTGACAATCGGGTATAATCGGGTATATATTCCGGTATGAAAACAGATACACTTCAAGTTACACAAGAATTGTTGGCTCTCATTACTGAGATTGATGAGTTCAAAGGGGCATGGCGCGCCCTTGGTACTCTTGCACCTGAGCGATTGAACGCTCTTCGTCATATTGCTACTGTTGAAAGTATTGGATCTTCCACACGCATTGAAGGGAGTAAGTTAACAGACCGCGAAATCGAACAGCTTTTGGTAAACTTAGAAATTAAACGTTTCAAGAGTCGTGATGAACAAGAAGTTATCGGTTATGCAAAGGTTATGGAAACAATCTTTCAATCTTGGAGTGATATTTCTATTACTGAAAATCATATTAAACAACTTCATCGTGATCTTTTGTGTAATAGTGAGAAAGATCAACGACATCGAGGTGAATATAAGACTTTACGCAATGATGTAGTAGCATTTAATTCTCAAGGGAAAATGGTTGGCATTGTTTTTGAAACAGCTACACCATTTGATACACCATACCGAATGCAAGAGCTTATTACTTGGTTCAATAAAACCAATGAATTAAAGGATCTTCATCCTTTACTTACGATTGGTATTTTTAATGTAACATTTTTAGCTATTCATCCTTTTCAAGATGGAAATGGACGTTTAAGCCGTATCTTAACCACCCTTCTTTTGTTACAAAAAGGTTATGTTTATGTACCATATTCATCACTTGAAAGCATTATTGAGAATAATAAAGAAAGCTATTACTTAGCTCTGAATCAGACTCAAAAAACAATTTATACTAAAACACCCAATTGGGAGCCTTGGATACTCTTTTTTTTACGTGCTCTACAAAAACAAAAACGCCAATTAGAAATAAAAATAGAGAGTGAAAAAAATGCTCTTTTTTCCTTATCTGAATTGGCTCTTAATATTCTTGATTATGTGCGTAATCACGGACGTGTTACAACCCGCGATATGGTGCGTGAGGTTGGTGCAAGCCCTAATACACTTAAAGTAACTTTTACATCATTAGTTGAAAAAGGTCTTTTGATACGTCATGGTGGTGGACGATCAACTTGGTATAGCGCACCTTAATTTTATTGCCTTCTTAACCACCTCCCCATTTTGAGAACGGGGAGGAGAGTTCTGTTTTTGAACTTAAGCAACCTTTTTAATGGGGCTCTCCAAATCAGGTTCATAAGCTTTCAACAAAGGCTCCATAATCGGAGGAGGTTTTAAAGACCCAAAATTTGTAATCATTGCTAAAATCCTGAGTGCATTTGGCGATTCATCTTGAAGTTTTAAAATCACAGCTTCTTCTATTGCATTCATGGTCTCAATGAGGGCATTAAAAGTCTTATCTTCAACATCATCACGATCAGAAAACTGATACAATGCCATCCACAAATCACATAAGAAGTCTATACTGGTATTCATTGCACACCTCCATGGATTTGTTCTCTCAAACAAGCTAATCCTTTTGGTGTAATTTTTGTTGAAGGGAGCACTTTTTCTGTACCATCAGGTCTTTGAATGGTAATAGCAGGACAATCCATAAATCCTTTCTTGATCTTGTCCTGATAAGGTAACAGTGGCGCTCCTGGAGCACGCCGATACACCCAATCATGTTTACGCAAGTAATCAGTTAAATCCTTTGGTCGTACCTCTAACATCTTTGCTGCTTCTATCAAACCGAACAGCCCATCAGAACGTTTTAAACCTTCCAAAGCCTCTGCTTTTGGAGCTAATTCTGCAATAACATGATCTTTCTGCTCAATTTGATTTTGTAAGTGATTCAAAACACCAAGTAATGCCTCCGGTTTGGAGTAGTCAACTTGTGGTGTCACTACTTGTTTCAAGAGCCGTTCGCATTTGATAAAGTATTGACGTGCTTCATGCCCTTTGTCATTACGCTCTATCATGGAAAGGTGTTTAGCCATGTCTAATGTAATGTGGTATTCTTTTATTTTTCCACCCCGGTAAAAATTTACCGCAGTTATAAAGTTTATATTTTCCTGAAATTTACATTCTTTAATGCGATTTTTAATCCAATTTCTAAATTCAGACTTTATTTCCAAAAACGCATGCAAATCACGCGCGTTAACAGTTTGGACAGTTTCCTGATCAATAACCTGTTCTGATATTGGAATAAGAGTGTTCATGTGAACTCCTTGTGGGTTAGACGTTTGTTAATGACACTCGAAAAGAGTGCCGGGTGCTAACAAACACGGCCACAAGCCCGTCGCTATGCTTTTCCCATAAGGGTATTTTATGGCATAGCTACACCCGACAAGCCATTTATATGCTACAGCATACAATGAGTCAAAGTCTTTAATGCGCGGAGAAGAGATTGTGTCGGCAATCTACCCGCTTGTGGATTCAAGGTGTTTGTTAGGCACCTGATTCGATTATTCATATTGTTGCTACATTGTCAAGTGGCAAAAATTACTTCTTGCTAAGAAAAAGTTTCACATACTGTACAGTGTACACATTAAATTTGTTATTTATCAATGTGTTAAGTGTACAATGTACAGTCAATTTGAAAATTCTGTCGCTAGCGATAGTTCGCGCTAGCCTGCCCCGCAACAGACCCAACCCGCT
>NZ_JBHIOQ010000018.1:0-79335 GCF_042195565.1 Bartonella sp. AP88XZML
TGCCTATCAACATTTGATGTTTAATACCATTGAAGATGCTGATAATTTTACCGTTGATATGAAAAATCCTTCTCAATGGTTAGTACGCATTGGTGGACGTTTGACAAAAACCATTTCCACTGAAAACAGCCGTCCTATGTCTTTCTATGGAAAAGTAAACTTGATCAAAACCTTTGGTGATGATGGTACCATTCATATTGGCAGAGATTTTGACCTTGATCCTATGGGACCTGCAATTGAAGGCGGCGTTGGCATCAATGCGCAACTGTCTCACAATTTCTCGCTTCATGGTGATGTAAGTTATCAACAAAAGCTTCAGAAAACTGGTATAAGTGGTGCAAGCTTTTCAGGTGGTATACGCTATCAGTTTTAAATCAAGGCTGTAAATAGCCTATNGATCCGTGTTGGTGGACGTTTGACAAAAACTATTTCCACTGAAAACAACCGTCCAATGTCTTTCTATGGAAAAGTAAACTTGATCAAAACCTTTGGTGATAATGGTACCATCCAGATTGGCAGAGATTTTGACCTTGATCCTATGGGACCTGCAATTGAAGGCGGCGTTGGCATCAATGCGCAACTGTCTCACAATTTCTCGCTTCATGGTGATGTAAGTTATCAACAAAAGCTTCAGAAAACTGGTATAAGTGGTGCAAGCTTTTCAGGTGGTATACGCTATCAGTTTTAAGGAAAGGAAATTCTTCTCGGAACCTCTTATTTTAAGCAGAGCAGCCTGTGCCCTACATGAGAAGGAAAGCACATGTACAAGCGTATGAGACTGAAAAAAGTGTAAAAGCGAGCGTTGCTTTCCCGTTCGTTTGCACAGAAAGGCTGCACAACTCTGTATTGTGCAGCTTTTTTAATTTTCTATAATATTATGTAGCCCTTTTGTTGATATTACCTCTTGTAAATAAACCCTGCTTTTCTTTTCTGCTAAAGTCCTTTTTATTCCTTAAAGAAACCTCTTTCTTCTTCATGCAGTAGATGTACTAGCTTTTCTTTAAAGGAATTCCCTTCACCTCTTTACGGCAGAAGATCTGCTGCAAAATACCTTTTTGCGCAGAAAATCCAATCAGGCATAACAAACATAACACAATGCTTTGTACTCAATTTATCTAAAATGCTCAGGAAATCATAAAGAAGAGCTAAAGCTTTATCAATCATAATAAGTATTATTTAAGTATATACATAAATATATTTTAGATATACAGAAAACAAATATTAAATTTATTATGTGATTGAAATTATAATAGTTTATATTTAATAATTTGTTTTATAAATTATAAATTACATAGTTATTTACAAAATAAAAAACCATTTAATAAAAAATTATTATAGAATACAAGTAAATAATAAATTTAATATATAAATGTAAAAATAAATAAAGTATAAAATTATATTATATTTTATTATTAAATAATATTTTTTATTTAATAATAAAATTATATAAATACTTTATATAAAAGTTAAAATAATATAACCTCCCGATGAAAATTGTGTGTTCTTTATCCTTTTTATAAGCGGGGAGAGAATATGCGGAGGCTTATAAGTTAAGGAAAATCTTCATGTCTAAAAAATTTTTACTATCCTGTACAGCTGTTGCGACAATCGCGCTGTTTAGTGCTCATACTAATGTAAAAGCCGAAAAAATCTTAATGAATTTTCATGGAATAACTGAGGAAGCATCCAACTTCACTGTTGGCGGTATAATAGTGATAAAAGGTAGTGGAATAATTGGAAAAAATTTAGCAATAATTCACGACAGCAAAAACATGGAGGACGACTGGTTGAGCACTGTACGCATTATCGAACCTAATAGCTTTCTTGACTTATCAGAATCAACGATTAAGGCTAAAGAAATCGGTGTGATGGCAACAGACGGTGGTATAATAAAAATGAATGCAGTAGGTATTATTGCTCCTACAGTAGGCTTATTTCTCGAAGATAGCAAAAGTGATAAAAACAAGCTGAAAAATGTGACAATAACGAGCAGTAAAGATGACTTAATGGAAAAAGGAATAGCTCTTTATAAGGAAAGGAAAGTCATCTTGGAAAACGTAACAGTTACTCAAGCAAAAGTGGGTATAGAAGCGTTGGATAATTCTCAAACAACGGTATCAGGAGGATACTTTAATGCAAAAGAGCATGGAATATACGCTGGTACAGGCTCTACAATTACTTTAAAGAACAATGTTACAGTGTCCTCTGATGAATATGGCCTCAATGCAAATGGTGCACAATCCAAAATCACGATGATTGGGGAACTGTAACTGGGAAAAAAATGCATTAGTTGCAGCAAATAGTGGATATATTGATGGCATAGATACCACTCTAATGGCAGATGGCAATGGAAAAGGTGCATGGGCTAACGGCCCCAACAGTACAATTGAATTGCATGGCAATACAACCATTAAAGAGGCTATCATCGGACTTGAGGCAAAAGACAATGGTATCATCCAAATGACAGGAGGATCTATCACTGTTTCCGAGACAGGGGCTTCTTTTGAAAACAGCAAGAGTGACAACAACAAGTTAGAAAATGTCGTGATAACAAGCAGCAGCAATGATAAACCGATAACCACAGGTGTAAGTACTGATAAGGAAAGCACGATTATTTTAAAAAATATCACCGTTAAGAACGCACAAAAGGCTCTCTTGGCTAATGATAATTCCCAAATAACGGTAACGGACGGCGGTTCCTTTGGCGGTGAGGTACAAGCCAAGCAAGGCAGCACAATTACTTTAAATGATAATGTTATAGTAACATCTGAAAATAATGGGCTTCATGCAGATGGTGCACAATCTAAAATCACAATGACTGGAGGAACTGTAAAAGCAAAAGAAGCTGCATTTGTCTTAAAAGATGGCGGATATATTGATGTCACAGATATTTCTGCGAAAGCACAGTGCAATGGGATAAGCATTGATGACTCCAAAAACGATCAGACTTCAAGAATCAACCTGACCAATACAAACCTTTTTGTCGAAGATGGAACGGGTATTGTTGCCAACAATTCATCAAATGGTAAACTCAACCTCAAAGATTCAAAAATCAGTGCCGACAGGTTATTCGTGGGTATAACTCACGATACGCCAAAACCTGATCAAATCTTTACACTCACCGCAGAAAACTCTCTCTTACAGGGGGGAGTAAGAAATGACGAAAACAGCAGAACAACTTTCGATCTCAAAAACGATACAACATGGTTCGTAAACACTAGCACAAAAGAAAAAGATGATGCGGGCAAGTTACTTGATATTGCCCAAAGATCTCATTCTGATGTTTCTATACTTAATCTCGACAATAGTTCCATTGTTTTTCAACAGCCGACAGAAAACCATTATCATACATTGCATATAGGTTCTGGGAAACCAGACACGCAAGCAGTCTACAATGCTTCTGGTGACGCAAAGATTTCTTTTAATGTTGGATCTGTTGAGAGCTCTGATATAATCGATCAAAAAAATGATCGACTTCTGATCCAAGGAGATGTCTTAGGTACAACAACAGTTTATGTTATGAGTGATTTCAAAGATAGCAATAATATAACAGAAGCTTTTCACCCTTCTTCTAATACCAGTGGAGTTTCGCTCATTCAAGTTTCCGGGAAAGCAGATGAAAATTCCTTCAAATTAGCCAATGGTTATATCCAAGCAACTGGTTCACCTTATAAATATAGGCTTACCGCTTATGGACCAACATCCAGCTATGGTGCTGCAAATGAAACACTAAACCTGTTGGGAGAAAATGATAATTTCTGGGATTTCCGTTTGCAGAAATTTATTTTACCACAAGTAGCGAGCTATTTGGCCGTACCTAATGCTCTCTTCTACGCTGGTTTTATCGATATGGCTCAACAAAGTACTCTGTTAGCTGATCTGAGAACAACAGCTATAGGGATCGAAGATAACGTCAAAAAAAATGGATTCTTTCTCTCTTCCTATGGAAGTATCGCAACCCTATCGTCACAACAATATGGCTATAACACAAACATTCGCTATGCTGCTACACAAGCAGGTTTTACAGCTTCTGCACAAAAGAGCCAAAATACAATCCTATATTGGGGTCTTACCGGAACCTATGCTCAATTATCCCTCACCCCCCAAAATATAGAAGATGCAGACAAGAGTACGCTTAACAAATGGGCAGTCACAGCCTACAGCGGTATAGAGCATAATAGCGGTTTCTATATGGATACACTCTTCTCTTATGGGATCTGGAAAGGAAATATCTCTACAGCCATCGCTAACAGTACCACTAAAGTCGATGATATAAAAATGTTAATTGCCTCAACAACAATAGGTCAAAAATTCACAACGGGTATTAAAGCCCTCACGTTTGAACCCCAGGCGCAACTTGTTTACCAGCGTCTAATCTTTAATGCCTTTTCTAATGCTGATAATCTTAAAGTTGATATCGGTGAACCTTATCAATGGTTAGTACGCATTGGTGGACGTTTGACAAAAACTACTACCTCCACAGAAAAGAACCGTGTCATTTCTCTGTATGGAAAAGTGAACTTTCTCAAAACTTTTGGTGATGATGGTAAAGTACAGATTGGCGACACCTTTCCCCTTGATCCTACAGGATCTTCTATTGAAGGTGGGCTTGGCATCAATGCAAAATTGTCTCGCAGTTTAGCCCTCCATGGTGATATAAACTATCGAAAAAAGCTGCAAAAAACTGGTATATCCGGAACAAACTTTTCAGGAGGGATACGCTATCAGTTTTAAGGAAAGGCTGTAAATAGCCTATTCATTCTATTCAATTTAACAAAAAAGGCAGTATACATACTGCCTTTTTAATCTATGTAAGCTACTATTCTTATCCCCTGAAACTTTTTTCTTTTCTCCTCAATAATCTCCTTCCCTCCTATTTACACGAGTCACGCGGCATATTCATTATCGAATTTGTCTATAAAGCTAAGCAAAGTGTATTTTTAGATAATAAAAAGAAGACTACATTGGAAAAGATAATGATAAAAGAAACTCTCTCTTCATACCTTTTCTATGTTTATCCTCCTGTTTCTTCAATCCATTAGCTTAACAGCACCCTGTAAGGATTCATTTATATGTCCATGTACCGTTTTTAGGCAAACCATTTTGACAATGCTTATCCCTCTCATTCCATACAGTATATTGATTTATAAAGATAATTCTTTATTTTCCATGTTGAATGAGAGTCCCTAATATCGTAGGATTCTCTCATTTCAAACTTGTTTTATGTTGAATCAATTAAAAATTTTCTTGCACGTTACAAGCAGGGCTGGCGTGTGAAGAAAAGTTATATAAGAAAAACCTGAGAATTCCTCTCATGAACTGCCTCAAGTGCCAAGGGCTTGTCACAAAAACATTGGGAGCTGGCAAAGTGTGTGATGGGCTTGCTCTTTTATTAAGCGTAAAGGTATCGGCTTACTCCTTCGTAAGCGTAAAGATGATGGGACTCTATGGCTTTAACGTTATAGCATTCATGACCATCGTAGCAAAATGAGCTTTGGTACCCCTTAAGGAAAAGTCTCTTTTAAAGAAAGCCTGTGAATAGCCCCCTCATCTCTTCTTCTTATAGCAGAAAAAATTTGCTGATCGTTTTGGTTAGTGCATCAAATAATACATCTCAACACTATAGAGCTTTTATAGCGATTATCTTTAATAGACAATTTTTAAATATCATACTTCATAGTGCTTTTAGCATAAGCTTAACCAAGCTAGGTTTTATGAAATCCACTTTTCTCAACTTTTTATGATCATGAAAAAAGTTTTTCTGAAGCAAAACTTCAAATCATAGAGAACACCATCAATATAATTCGTTTTGTTATTTACAATAAAAACATAATGATATAGAAACTGTCTGGGTACTTGCGCCATCAGGGGAATGAAGTAAGCATCAAAGCATACCAAATACTAAAGGCATATCTATGTGTAAGAAATATATTTATAAGAAAAATTTTTTGTTATGTACAATTGCTGGAACTTTGATTTTTTCTCATTTCGGTTCAACTTATGCAAATACATTGGCTCCTGAAACTCCTGGAATTTTGGGGAAGATTGAATTAAATAAGGGAGAAGAAAAGACTTTAAATAATGTTCTTGTCCGCGATAAAGGACCTGGAATATTAGCGCATGATAAAGCAGCTATCACAATTGTAAAATCAACAATACACACGGAAATGTCTGCACTTTCTGTATCAACAGGTGGACGCATTCATGCTAAAGAAATTAAAGCAAATACAGTGTACAAAGGTTTAGAAACAAAGAATGGTATAATCAACGTTGAAGATTCAACCATAACCGTCCAACGAGGAGGTGCCGGTGGTATCGTTTTTTATGAAACAAAAGATTCTTCACTGAAAAGTGGAGAAAAAGTTGTCAATAAGGTTGTTCTTAGCAATACAAAACTTCTTGTGAAAAACGGTACCGGTATTCTTGGTCCCTACTGCTCAAGAGCCGTTGCTGAAGTTCAACTTAAAGACTCAGAAATTCGATCTGACGTATTATTGAGAAATAAAACGAAACGTAAATATTATGACAACGATACTCTTCCTGTAACTTTAGCATTAACCGCTGATAATTCAACAATAGAGGGACGAGCAAGAACTTTAAAAGTCAATACAACGGTTTTGACTCTGAATAACAAGAGCAAATGGTACTTAAAGACCTCTCAAGAGGAAGTCGATACTGACTTTAATGTGTTTAACTATGAGCTCAGTGATATTAAACAACGAGCCCTTTCTACCGTTTCAGTACTGAATCTTAATAATAGTTCTATCATATTTAAGACACCACAAGGGCGGGAAAAAGATCATTATCATACCTTGTATGTAGGGCGAACAGCTGAGGTTCGTAGACCTGAGGGAAGTACAATCCCCGATATAGAAAGCACTTATAATACAGTTTACAATGCCACAGGCGATGCAAAAATTTATTTTAATATTGAATGGAGTGATGGTCTAGTAAAAGAACAGCAAAAAGCTGACCGCCTCCTTATTCATGGTGATGTATCAGGCAGCACAACAGTCCATATCAAGAACCTTGCGAAAGGTGAGATATTAAAAGCTGAAGATTCTGTTTCCTCGAATATGCGTGGTCTTTCACTCATTCAAGTTTCTGGGAATGCAAATGAAGATTCCTTCAAACTTGCACACGGCTACACCACAATGGGGGGCTTGCCTTATAAATATATACTCAAAGCCTATGGTCCAACATCCAGCCATGGGACAGCCGATAGCACACAAAGTCATTTTAGCGGAATATCACAAGAATCAAAAGAAAATACCCTCAAAGACTACACAATCTACACGATATCAGCATTAGGAAAAATGATTGAAGGCGTTTCACCAAAAGAGAAAGAAGCGCAAAATACCGGTTCATCATCCCTTGGACAAGCAAACAACGCACAAAACATTTTGGAAAAAAATCAGAATTTCTGGGATTTTCGCTTGCAAAATGCGACTCTCGATAATGAAGGAAAGATCAGAGCTCTCGTTCCTCAAGTGGCAAGCTATTTGTCCATGCCTAACGCACTATTCTCAGCTGGACTGGCTGATATAAACAATCAAAACACTTTACTCAACTCGATACAGGAAAACACCTTTGATACAAAAGATCATAAAAACAAAGGAGTCTTCTTCTCGACTTATGGAAATAAGATGACATTATCCTCTCACCGTACGCCATTACAATATGGCTATGGTGCCGATATTCACTATGCAGCTTTACAGGCAGGCATTACATTAGCAGCTCTAGAAGATCAAAATATGACCACCAATTTTGGTCTTTTAGGGACATATGGGAAATTAGCTTTCACCCCTAAAGACATGGAAGGTGCTGACAAGAGTACACTCAATAAATGGTCAATTGCTGCATATAGTGGGCTGCGCCATAATAATGGGATATACATCCATGCACTCTTCTCCTATGAAATGCTCAAGGGAGATATCACCACAGCTCTCATAGGAAAGACTGCAGAATTGAAAAATGCTGATACATTCAGTGCATCAGCGACCATTGGACAAAAATTCGAAACCAGTAGGAAAGGATTGGTCTTTGAACCACAAGCACAACTTGTTTATCAACGCCTCATGCTTGGCACACTCTCAGATGTCGATGGCTTTGATGTGGATATGGGAAATCCTTATCAATACTTAGTACGTGTTGGTGGACGCTTAACGCAAACGAAGCTTTCTATTGAAAACGGCGGTACTCTTTCTTTCTATGGTAAATTGAATATTGTTAAAGCTTTTTCTAACAATGGTACGATACAGATTGGTGAACCATTCCACCTTGATTCTATGGGAGCTGCCCTTGAAGGTGGATTTGGTGTAAATGCACAATTATCACAAAATGTCGCCCTTCATGCTGATGTTAACTATCAATATAAGCTTCAAAAAACTGGTATATCCGGAGCAAGCTTTTCAGGCGGAATACGCTATCAGTTTTAAGAAAACGCAAAAAACAATTTATATTCTATTCATTTTAATAAAAGGCAGTACAAATATGCTGCCTTTTTACAATCTATCGGAAAGAAGCGTCAATAACGATTCTTTCTACCACCTTTCTTGAGCCAATTAATCTCACTCAAACCAAATGTAACAAAATCTGTTATCTCTGAATGAATACTGAATTCTCAAAAGAGCTGCCTTTTTGATTTATAAAAATCAAATGCTTTTAATAAATTTTTTTGTATTTTAAAACACGTAATAAATAATTCTCTGTGTAAGAAAATCAATTAAAAGCTTTTTGTAAGCACACAACAACAGCTTCTCCAAAAACTTTGTAGAGTTTCCATAACAACAGCCTTAAGCAACAAACATCCTTGCAAAATATTTTGTTTCTTAACACTTTTAAACGGAAGACTTATTAAATTAGCTTTTCTGCAATTCATAGTTGCTAACTGCAATCTCTATTTTAAAAACTCTTCTAAAATCATTTTTAAACGATAAAGAACAGGACGTAATATTTCGTTTTGTTGTTTACAATAAAAACATAATGATATAGAAACTGTCTGGGTACTTGCGCCATCGGGGGAATGAAGTAAGCATCAAAGCATACCAAATACTAAAGGCATATCTATGTGTAAGAAATATATTTATAAGAAAAATTTTTTGTTATGTACAATTGCTGGAACTTTGATTTTTTCTCATTTCGGTTCAACTTATGCAAATACATCAGCTCCTACAATGGTTATGGCTCGTGCGGATAAAGCAGGAGAAGAAAAAACCTTTAATAACGTTTTTATCCGCAGCGCATATACAACAGTGGTTGCTGATGACAAAGCCTTTATCACCATTACAAATTCAACAATGCGTTCAGACTCAAATTTATTTACCGCAACAACAGGTGGGCGTATTCATGCTAAAAAAACTGTAGGAAAATCAAATTCCCGTGGTTTAGAAATTTCAAACGGCATCATCCATATTGAAGATTCAATCATAAATGTTTCCGGACATCACAAAAGTCGTGGTATCCTTTTTGATTACATCCCAAGTTCCCAAGTAAAAGAGGGCGAAAAAGTTATCAATAAAGCAATTCTTACCAACACAAAACTTCTTGTTGAAAATGGTATTGGTATTCTAGGACCAGATTATGCAAAATCTGTTGCTGAGGTAGAACTTAAAAGTTCAGAAATTCGTTCTGATATATTATTAAAAAATAAAATCCCAGAAAACTCAAAAGATATCGATCCTCGCACTTTTATATTAAGCGCTGACAATTCGATTATAGAAGGACGAGCAAAGACTTTACCTCAAAATACAACGATTTTTACTCTCAACAATAACAGCAAGTGGTCCCTAAAGATTAGTCAATTTGAAGTAGACAAAGAATTTGACAGCTCTAAAGGATACTTGCTCACTGATATTAAACAACGTGCACAGTCTATTGTCTCAGTATTGAACCTTAATAATAGCTCTATTATATTTAATGCGCCGCATAAACTAGCAGACAATCAGTATCAAACCTTGCATGTGGGAAAACAGCCAACAGCTGAAGCTGCGAAAACAGAGCAAAACAGAAGCTCTGATGCAACAACGGTTTACAATGCATTGGGCAACGCAAAGATTTACTTTAATACCGAATGGAGTAATGGTCTTGTAAAAGAACAACAAAAAACTGACCGTGTTCTCGTTCATGGTAATGTCTCAGGCACCACAACGATCTATTTCAACAATCTTTCAAAGCGTGCAGAACCATTCGATAATGATGAAGTTTCAATTCCTTTGAATGCGCGTGGTCTCTCACTTGTTCAGGTGTCTGGAAAAGCAGAGGAAGCCGCCTTCACGCTGGCAAATGGCTACACTACAATGGATGGATTGCCCTATAAATATGTATTAAATGGCTATGGACCAACATCCAGCCGTGGGAGAGCTGACAAACAGCAAAGTCTCTTGCAAGAAAGTGAAGAGTTTTGGGATTTCCGTCTACAAAATGCGACTCTTGATGATGAAGGAAAAATCAAAGCTCTTGTTCCTCAAATGGCAAGCTATTTGGTTATGCATAATGCAATATTCTCCTCTGGCTTGGCTGATATAAACAATCAAAATACACTGTTAGATAATATGCACTCAACAGTTTTTGGATTAGAAGGTCATAAACAAAAAGGGATATTTTTATCGACTTATGGCAACAAGATGACGTTATCTTCCAGCCGTAGTCCATTGGAGTATGGTTATGGTGCTAATGTTCACTATGCTGCTATACAAGCAGGCATGACATTAACAACGTTAGAAAATCAAAATATAATCGCGAATCTTGGTCTTTTAGGCACATATGGAAAGCTCGCTTTTACGCCAAAGGACATGGAAGGTTCTGACAAAAGCATACTGGATAAATGGTCCTTTACGGTATATGGGAATCTCCATCATGACAATGGTCTCTATATTAATGCACTTTTCTCCTACGGCATTTTAAACGGACATATTACAACAGCCCTTATCGGCAACACCACAGAATTAAACAATACGGATACATTAAATATATCAGCTACCGTTGGACAAAAACTAGCAACTGGTGTTGAAGGGCTGTCTTTTGAACCACAAGTACAACTTATTTATCAACATATTGCCTTTGGCACTCTTTCAGATATTGATGGCTTCCAAGTTAATATAAAGCCCCCTCATCAATGGTTGGTCCGTATTGGAGGGCGTTTAACAAAAACAATACTTCCTATTGAAAAAGATCGTTTTCTTTCTTTTTATGGTAAATTGAATGTCATCAAAGCTTTTGGTGAGGAGCGCACTATCGATGTTATGGAATCTTTCCATCTCGATTCTATGGGCTCTTCCCTTGAAGGTGGACTTGGCATTAACGCGCAGCTTTCTAAAAATATCGCACTTCATGCTGACGTTAATTACCAACATAAACTTCAAAAAGCTGGGTTCTCTGGAATTAATTTTTCCGGAGGAATGCGTTATCGCTTTTAGAAATCTTAGCTCTCTATTTTGACGCATAAGCAGCGCTGAGATGAAAACAGTGCTGCTTAACTACATTACAAAAAACCGCAATGTGTCAAAAAGTGGTTCATTTTTAGCAAAACAAAGAAAATATCTTAAGGAACATCTCTATGCATAAGAATCTTTTGTTATGTACAGCCGCTTGTGCTTTATTTTTTTCTTCTTTTAACTTCACATCTACCAGCACCGCCTCTGCTCTAAGCCCCCAGGAACGCTATGCTATTGATTTAATAAACACACCAACACAAGCAGAAAAAAATCTTGAAAAGATAGCCTCTGGCGCCATGATGGAAGATAATTCGCACTTCAACCAAGCACTTGAAAATCATATGGATCGTGTAAGAAATACGATTAACAGCTCTTTTGCAGGTGCAGGTCGTTATAGTTCTGGTACACATATAAACGTGGTGAACCGCGAAATGGATAATATACGCGCCCAAGCCATGGCAAACAAACACCCTCTGGATATACAACATATGATGAAAGCCAGAGCATACCTTGAACAATTACGTCAGAACCGATTAAAAACAAGAGAAAATTTATTACGTGGCTACGATAAAGCAATTTCTGATGCCGTGCAAGCAGCAAAAATCCTTGATGCTGATAATCAACAGCGTGTTAATACCGCGCGCCAACAATGGGTGAGCCAAGACAATCATAATTGGTTTGAACTGCAAAATAAAGCAGAAATATTACATAAAGCAGCACAAGTGGATAGTGCTTTACAAGGACAAAACAAGGAACTTTCCAATACTTTACGCAAAGCAGTAGCAGTATTAGAGACTTTGAACAACGATGGAATAACTAACGTGAAGAAAAAAGGAGAGACAACCCCTCCTGCATCTGAAAAGAATAAACAACCTCTTATTGACTCCAGCACAGGACAAAGACGCGCTAGTGATAAATTACCACCCGCTCATGTTGCTGCCCAACACAAGGACAGTTCATTCACAAGAACAGATCATGGAATGAGACAGCCTAAAATAAATGAAAATTCGCAATCTGATATTGATCCCCAAACAAACACCACTTCCTCAGCATCAAAAACAACTCTTAATACATCAGCAAAAGCGCATATGAATTTGCTCCCAAAGGTTGGAAATACTGCTACCGCGGCTACAGAGAGCACCTCTAAACTTACAGATGATGATAAAGCAACTGCAACTTCTACTTCTCTTAATGGGACAGCAAAAAGAACAATTCTTACACCACAAGAAGAAAGCTCTTTAGTCATGCCTATCGCGATGTTTGCTGTTGGGTTTAGTGATGTCAACAATCAAAATATCTTGTTAGACAATATGCAAATAACAATGTTTGAGCCCAAAGATCATCCAGAAAGAGGCGTTTTCTTATCCTCTTATGGCAATAAAAGCACGTTTTCTTCCAAGGTTCAAGCAGAACAAGATGGTGTTCAAGCAGATATTCGCTATGCTGCATTGCAAGCAGGAGCAACATTAATAGCGCTAAAAGATCAAAATATCAGCAGCAACTTTGGTCTTTTCGGAACATATGGGAAATTATCTTTTACTCCTAAAAACAAGGAGAGCTTTCAAAAAAATATGTTTGATAAATGGTCACTCACCGCATATGGAAATATTCAGCATGACAGTGGCATCTATGCAAGTGCATTTCTCTCTTATGGAATTTTCAAAGAAAATCATGCTACAGCTCTCATTAAACATACCTCAAAAGTGAAGAATAGTAAAACATTAGGAGCCGCTGCAACTGTTGGTCAAAAACTGTCAACCAATTTGGAAGGTGTAATCCTAGAACCACAAGCACAACTTGTTTATCAACGTCTCATGCTTGGTTCTTTATCAGATAGGAGCTCTTTCTCAGATGACGATAACTCTAAAATAGACATAAGCAAACCTCATCAATGGTTGCTTCGTATTGGTGGACGTTTGACACAAAACAAAGGACATGCCCTTTCCTTCTACGGAAAACTGAACATGATCAAAACTTTTAGTGAAAACTTTTCGCTTGCTGCTATGGGATCTTTAATCGAAGGTGGTTTTGGTATTCAGGCGCACTTATCGCAAAATATAGAGCTTCATAGTGATATCAGCTATCAACATAAATTCAAAAAAGCTGGCATCTCTGCAATAAATATTGCCGCTGGAATGCGCTATCACTTTTAAAAATACTTGTATCCCTTATCTTGAAATACAAAGAGATCTCATTATGTTTCGTTTTGCCTCTTACAAAAGAGACATAATGAGGCCAAAGTTTTATTTTTTATGAAAGAGGGGAGAAATATTTTAGGAATACATCCATATGAAAAAAAGCTTCTTACTATACACAGTTTCTGGAATTCTGTTTTGTTCTTCCACCAGTATGTCTTATGCTATTCATAGTACAAATCCATCAACAACGATAGATTCTTCTTCTCTACAACCTGCTCGTGTCAAGTCACAAATAAATCTATCCGGAGTTTTTGATCCGTATAAAGATCCATATGATGGAATCGGACAAATTATGCCATCATATTCATATCCACCTTCAACATCTAGCTCTACAAGAACAATCATAACCCTTCCTCCTACAGGGAATAAAACTACAACGCCTACTTCTACAAGCACTCTACCTCCCAAAACACAACTTGAAGGAAATTCAGCTGGAAATATAATTTCTTCTTCAAAACAAAACTCTGATCTTGGTCAAGGAAGTACCCAAACACCAAAGACTAAAGTTACAGAAGGTGTACAATCTAACCCTACAACACAAAACACTCTTACACAATCTCTAACGACAGAAATAGCTTCAACAACAGGAATGAAAGCAAAATCTAGAAGACGTTCAGGGGCGCCCTCCTCTTCTGCAGACTCTTCCAGCGAAAAAACACTATCGAATTCTGCTGTGTCTTCACAGCCAGAACCTACACAACCTTCACCGAATTTACAACCAACACTTACAAAGTCTGAACCTACAAGCACGGAACCTACAAAACCAACAACAGAGCAAATACCAACATCTAATGAACCAGAACTCGCACAACCAATATCTTTAAGAGTAGAAACTGAAAAACCAGCATTACTGGTACCACCAAAATCTGCAAAACCAGCGCCAGTGCAATCTTCATATGCACAAAAAATATCTGAAAAATCAGAGATTGAAAAAACAATATCACCAATAAAACAACCTGAAAAGTCTACACAAATTGAGGATATAAGCGCTGGAGTTGAAGCTAAAAACGGTGAGATCATAACGCTACATAATAAAAAAATTCAAGACAATAGTTTTGCTGTACATGCAGAGGGAAATAATTCAAAAGTCAATATGATAGGGGGAACAGTTGATGCGCGTTTTGTTGCACTAAGCGTATCAGATGGTGGAGAAATTGATGCTACAGGCATTACTGTAACAGCAGAAACAGCTGGTTTGGTAAACATGGAGGGCACAATCAAACTTAAGGATTCAAGCGCACATGTCACGGGAAATTATGAAGCAGACGGTATTATTTTTCGCAACAATCCGTATAATGCCCCTAGAAAACGATATACACACAATGCTGAAAGGAACACCAATGCCGTTCAAGAACAAGATGTAGCCAATATTGCTGATAAAGTAACCCTAGAGAATACAAAGCTTTTCGTTGAACATGGTAGCGGTATCAACCTTTATGGAACAGGCATAAACGGGGAAGTCAACCTTAAAAATTCAGAAGTTCATGCCGATATTTTATTAAAAAATATCAAGAACGAAAGTGCCTCCACAAACACCATTACATTAGTTGCAGACCACTCTTCTTTAGAAGGTCGGGTAAGAACTTCTAAAGATAATAGAACAGTTTTTGATCTAAAAGAGAGGACGAAATGGCTTGTAAAGGCTAATAAAAATGCCACAAATAATGATAATATTTTAAATGACTATAGACAGTTTGGTGTTGATGAAAAATCATACTCTAATCTTTCTGAATTGCACCTTACAAACAGTGCTATTATGTTTGACAAGCCCATTGAGGGACATTATCAAACTCTGTTTATAGGACCTAATCTTTCGCAAGAAGACGAAACAACTCACACAGCAGCGGTTTATAGTACAGCGGGTCTTGCAGAGATTTATGTAAACACTCAATGGGATAAACATTCTCCTATAACGGAACAACAAACTGATCGCATTGTGATTAATGGTGATGTCTCAGGAAGTACTTTTGTGCACATCAATCTCCAAACCGATAGCTCTGCTGTTTGGGAAGAACGCATGGCGTCACTTCCTTTAGGGACACATGGGATTTCAATCATTCAAGTTTCCGGACAAGCGAATGAAAATTCCTTCACGTTAGCAGGAAACTATATGACAATAGGGAAACAACCTTATAAATATGTACTCACAGGCTATAAGCCTGGAACATCTCATGAGAGCCAAAATCTTTTTGGCAAGAAGAATAGTGATTTCTGGGATTTCCGCTTACAAAATGCCTACATTGATAAGGATAAAAAAGTTCGAGCCCTTTTACCACAGGTAGCAAACTATTTAACCATATCTAATACTTTATTTTCTGCTGGATTTACTGATGCAAACAATCAAAACACGTTGTTAGACAATATGCGAACAACAGTATTTGGGGCAAAAGACAATAAAAAGAATGGTATCTTTTTCTCTTCCTACGGCGAGAAGGTCACCCTATCTTCCAACCGCGATCCACTGCACTATGGTTATGGTGCTGATGTAAACTATACTGCCTTACAATTAGGGGGCATATTAGCCGCCTTAGAAAGCAAAGACATAAGCGCACATTTTGGTCTTTTAGGAACGTACGGAAAGCTTGCCTTTACGCCAAAAGAGATGCAAGATTCTGAAAAGACAACGCTTGATAAATGGTCACTTACCGCTTATAGCGGCATCCAGCATAGCAATGGTATATATGTCAACGCTCTTCTTTCTTACGGAACCTTAAAAGGAAATATTACCACAGCTCTTGTTGGGAATGCCGCAAAATTGGATGGTACCGAGATGCTTAATATATCTGCAACCATTGGTCAGAAATTAGCAACCGATACAAAAGGGCTTGTCTTTGAACCACAAGCTCAATTCATTTATCAAAATCTCATGTTTGATATTTTCTCAGATACCAATGGCTTAAAAGTAGACATGGGCAATCCACATCAATGGTTGATCCGTTTTGGTGGACGTTTAACAAAAACGATAATGGCTGTTGAAGAAAACAAGGCTGTTTCCTTCTATGGTAAAATGAATGTTATCAGAACTTTTGGCGATGGTAAAACAATAAAAATTGCTGATACCTTTCATGTTGATCCTACCGGCTCTTCAGTTGAGGGAGGCATGGGGGTGAATGCATATCTTTCTCAAAATATCGTACTAAACGCCGATATCAGCTATCGGCAAAAACTGCAAAAAGCCGGTGTATCTGGCACCAATTTGTCTGGCGGAATACGTTATCTTTTCTAAAGCAGAAGTTAATTTTAACTTAAATAAAAAAGGCAGCACAAAGTGCTGCTTTTTTATTTAAATTTATATATTTTTTAAATTCTCAAAAATCATTATCACATCAAAGAAGATTTTGACTTATAATATTTCTTTTGCATATTGAATAAAAGACTGAATACCATAACATTCTCTCATCAAAATACCCCATGCATAAAATTTTATGTCTTATATTATCACCACACCTCAAGCGATGATGTTTTTACAGCACAACAGAATAAGCATTCATGCCAATTTAAAAAAAGTCAGCCCCTTCTTCGCTGTGGACGCTCCATTTATTTTAGATGATGTACATTTAATATACCTGCTATAAAGACTAGTATCTGGTATAAATTCTTAAAGGCATGTTTTTCCTCTAAAATCTCAATGCTACAGCAGCTCCATTATAAGACAAGATATTGATTTATAAAGACAATTAATTGTTTTCCATGTTAAATGAGAATCCAGAATATCGTCAGATTCTTTCATTTTAGACCTGTTCTATGTTGAATCAACAAAAACCATATCTCTTACAAGTGACAAGGGGGAAGAGCCATAGGGATAAAAAACTATTAAGAAAGGATTAAAAATGCCTCTAATGAACTATCTCAAGTGCCAAGGGCTGGAGCAACATTGGGATCAAACAAAGAATATGATAGTGTTGAAAAATATAACAATATCAACTTGCTCTTTTATTAAGCATAAAGATGGTCGCACCCTATAGATTTTATATTATTTCCATGGAAACTTTCTTATTATACCATTCACAAGCACCGTTGCATCAAAGATGTCGTTGCGCCCCACAAACACCATCACGAAATAGACTTGAGGGCTTAGATATCTCTTTAAAACAAGGACGTGAATTAGGAATAACAAATCCATTCTATTTTGAGTATTTTGTCGTGCATGAAGGACATGCCCGCAGTAAAAAACACAATAAAAAAAGCGTGAAACAATGCGGAATCTTCATTATTTAACAGATAGTGCTTTAGATACTTTTGAAAGACATAAAGCTAAATTAAAGAACGGCGGTACAGAGGGAAGCTGATTTCTACCCCTTTATTCTTTCCCAATGAGATTGCCTCCCCATTTCAAATATTACGCCAACAAAGATATACGCACTATATCCACTCAGATCTGGATGCTCTCTCCAATCTGACATACAAAAACTAAAAACAGCAGAAGGAAATAATAAACCGCTTTAATTTTTATCTCAAGCATATAGATTTAAACAACGAACCGCGTCATATCACCACACTTTAAAGGACAATATTCCATGAAGCTTATAGGCAATATTCATCACATACTCTTCATCATTCATGCTTTTTGCTGACTTGATAGTTATGGCGGAGTGAACGCACCCGATCCCATCCCGAACTCGGCCGTGAAACACTCCAGCGCTGATAGTACTTTGCCTTAAGGCACGGAAGAGTAAGTCGCCGCCAGATCTGCTAAATGCAAGCAAAAGACTCAATATATAAACCTTACATTACCACACCCCCAAGGAAGCTGTTTTTAAGGCATCACAGGCTGGTCTAAATATTCTCTTAATCGCCTTCCCTAAACTAAAAAATGAAGCTCTCCCTATTAACTCAGTCTGCAAACAATGCTCTGTAAATAATCCGCCTTCTCTTAGTTCTCTTCCAGCCAGCTTCCCACAGCATGCGGTTCACATCACGATACCTTAAAAAACACTGTTTTAAGAACAGCGTTTTACAGTACATCAGGATAATAATTTAAATACCAAAATGCGCTTAAAACAAGTCTACTCACTAAACGCACTATTTACCCAAATCAACTGCCCTACCTAATCATTGTCATTACTTAAAACAGCCCGTATTAATCAGATTTGAATTTATTCCTCTATTTCTTTTGCACGTCCAGATAGCTGTATAGCTCTAGAAAGATCATTAACTGCATTTAAATGTGTTTGAAGTAATTCACTATTACGCTGTAATTTTTCTTGTAAATCAGACAACAAACTTTCAACCTCATGCTCAATATCTTGATTCATATAGCGCTTCACATCACTCATGGATTTATTAAGATCACGCAAACCACGTATTTTACGCAAATTTATTTCTTCGTAATCTGGAACACCACTACTCTCTAGCATATTGCTTTCATAATCAACAACTTGAGCTAATCCTTTAACAGCAGCAACAAATTTTGTCATCGCCCAATCACGATCAATAAGGTTGTTATCAAGAACTTTTGCTTTTGCCACAAAACTATCATCACCATATTGCACTACAGACATTTTTACTTCCCCTTCAACACTATTGTTCAATCTTACTTTCAAATGAGGGAGACTAAACAGGTTCTCTTCAATGCTGATACACTCAACCAAGCTCGTAGTGCAAACATTGCTCAAACAACAGCACGACAATCCTTCAAAGCGTATACCACTTGAACTTTCAACGCGTTCTCTCAAATATTTTTCTTGCTTTGCTCCAAAACCATCATTGCGGCTATACTAATCCATAAAAACGCTATAAACTTAAACCTTACAGCAATATCGAAACTTCCATATTTGCTCTGTCTATTTCGCCTTGCCGATTTTATCACGAGCTCATCTTCAACAGAAAATAACAATGCTTTCACGAGAACTTCAGCCACAAAAACTACCTGCCGACAAAAAACCGCAGCCTATCTTGCAGCATATTAAAGACTTAAGCCCATTAAAAATTTCAGCATTTTACCAATAGCAGCATTTTACCCTCCATAACCTTATGGCTCTCTCTGCACTAAAACTTTACACCTTCTGGCGCCCCATAAGATGGCACCAGACAAGATCAGTTTGCACCCATTCAAAAGGACACCCCCTCTCCCATGCTCTTTCTGCACACATGCAGTATTTCGCATAAAACACAAAAAGAATGCTCTTTTGAACAGATCAGCCACACAGCAATATAAAAAGACATCTTAAAATAGCTAAACAGCCATCAATCTTCCTTTTTTAAATTATCATTCGCTTTTCTTTGCAATGAACAACTATATAAGATTTTTTGAACCTTTTCAAGAGTTTCTTAGCCAATCAGTTCGATACGTCTTCAATCGCATATTCACGCGCTTGTTTTAAAGAAACATCTCTTAAGTGCACCCAAGCCTATTTCGCGCCGCGGCCCATGAATGCATGAATGGTATAATGATAAATCTCCCATGACATGTATAAAATCCATTGAGTATTTTCCATCTTTACGCTTAATAAAAGAAGCAAGCTAGCACCATCATATATTTTGCTACCCCCTTATGTTCTGATACTCTTGACACTTGAGACGGTTCATAAAGCATGGCCTTTCTTGTACAATTTCTCTGCGCATGGGAGCTCCCTGCTTGTAACTGCAAAAGACATTGTTTTGGTTAATTCACCACGAAACAGATTTGGAATGAAAAAATGTCCAGTATTAAGGAATCTAATTCAAGTTGAATAACGATAGATTATCATCTATAAATCAAAATATTATCCAATGCATAATGCTTAACGCTCCCCCCATTGATATTTTCAGAATTTTCACAGCATCTTCTTACAGATTATTTCATTCCATAACACAGTTTGCTCTTAATATCGCGACTTTACATGTGCTACTGGTATAAAAACAGAGAAACAATCATTTTATAATCAAGGTACAATTTTTGTTTACGATCTTTCTCTCGTTTTCAACCTTTTAAATGCAGCTCTTCTCTTTCATAATCATCACATTTCAAATCTATTCCATGTTGAATAAATTAAAATCACTTGCTTGCACATCACAAACAACGCCCTGATGTGTTGATAAAATACGCTGAAAGAAAAAGACTTCTTATGAACCTTAGCAAATGCCAAGAACTATAATAAACATTGGAAGCAAGCGTACGATGATTGTGACTTGCTCTTTCATAAGTATAAAGATGATAGCATTTTATAGATTTTTATATTATTCAAAGTTTATATTATTTCATGAGAGCTTTACTGTTATACTATTCACATTTACCGTTATACCATTTACGAATGTCATCGTAAAATGTCTTTCGTGTGCGTTAAGAGATATTTCTTTAAAACAAGTACATAAATATGCAATACAAATATACTAATATACAACATAAGTATATTTCTTTTGGAGCGTTCTTTACTTTTGTGCAAAACATGCCCCATTAGAGCAGCATTAACCAATCTTGCTATGAGATAAACGATCAGAAAACATTTTTGTCTTCCGCCGCTCACCTTAAAGAACTAAGATCTTAACTCAATCGGCTCTGTACGCAGTCCGAATCTTTGTCAAACGCTCTTCTCTTGACTTTCCCCTCATCTGATTCACTTAAACGAAAGGCTCAACAAATAAACCTACGAATATTCATCGTACACTAAAAAATACTTAAACGTTCCAAGAAAACGTATATGTCTTATATTACCGTTATAAATGACAGTGCTTTATAGCATAACAGGATAAAAAAGTTTCCAGCAACACAAAACTTACAAAATCAATCAATAGTCCTTTTAAAGCTTTCTTTTTTTAGGATTCACAATACTCCAACTCCTTAAGCTTTTATAAAAAAAGAAACAATTTTAAGCTTGCCGAATATGTTGTATCAGCAATATATTACAGATTGTAACATATTGTTATTCATAAAATCACCTCAAAAAGAACAGAAAGAGGTTTTTATGGCTGATCTCGTAAAAGCCGCTATGCTTTATTCAACCTTGATTATCACCATCAATGCTTTTGTTGTTATTTTAGTTCTCGTAATAGAAATATACTAAGCATACTCTCTTGGCTTATTGTAATCTGTGCAAATAAGCATCTTAATTTCACATAAGATCAAAGAAAAATTTTAATTCTACAGATAAACCACACACCCAATTTCAAACATCGCTTGCAACTATTTGAGGTGTAAACTCTGCTTTTTGTATGCATTTTTAACCATCATTGTCCATCTTTTCACGCTATCTTGAATCTCAACTTCATCCCCAGCTTAAAAAACGAAATTTTCTACCAGATCCGATCTGTAAATAATTTGTCTCCTTATTGAGTAAGTTCCTTTTGCTTCCCCCTTCAGGGCATCTCACAATCCTAAAGGATAATATTTCATGAAGCTTATGATAAATCCATTGAACACCATCTTTACCCTTATGAGAGAATAAACCAGCAGCATCACACACTTTTCCAGCCCCAAATGTTGCAATAACCTTTAGCACTTGAGATCGTTTATAAGAGGCATTTTTACTTCTTTCTCCAACAGTTTTTATCTACACGGCTCTCCCCGCTTGTACCATGCAAGAAGATGGTTTTAATTAATTCAACCGAAAACAGATTTGGAATAAGAGAAGCTTACTATATTCGAGATCCTTATTCAGCATAAAATAATTAAATCATTTTTATAAATCAAAGTGTTATTTAGAAAAATATTCATCACACGCTCGAGAACAAAAAACACCTCATACGTAAAGTTTTATATGAGCTCCACCGCTCAACATGATAATATCACGACACAATCAAGATAAAAAAATAACAAGGAAAACCCTTGTAAACTCAGAAAAGAGAGAGGAGAAAAATGAAAAGATGTGGAGAGCGCTCAATTCCTCACACATCCGGCAAAACCGTCCTAGCAAAACTGTCTCACAACTTAACTAATGTTATAATATTCTCAAATCAAAAGAAATTTTTTAAAAATAGTTTGAGAAAAACATTTGAGTATGAAACGATAATAATTCTATTCAGAATGTTTTTCTCTTTATTAAAACAGAGAAAGTAATTTCCAAACAAATGTTTCCTCCTAATTTTTCCGAAATTAGCCGCAACACTTAAAGACGATCTTAGTGTGATGAAACATTTATTTGTGATAAACGCAAAAAAAACACCCCAAAGATAGATTTAATCTCAATATTTTAAATACATGTAACCAAAACATTAAAAAATTAGCAGTAACACATAACAACTCATTGGGAGGCAATACTATCTACAATTGAAAGCACTTTTGGGCTTAACAATGACAGTATAGCATCCGTTTACACAAAGAGTACTGATCGTAAACGACTAATTCTTGAAGCCATAAAAAGATTCTCTAAAAGTTAGAGAGAGCCTAAAAACGTAATAGAATCAAGAACTAAACAATTCCTTATTTATTGAATTGTATGTTTTTAATTAATGCCAAACATCAGTTCCATATATGCTTGTCTGGCATGTTGGCAATTTTTAGATTTCTCCATAGAAGATTGATCCAGCTTTTCACATTTTTTTGCCCACTCTTCGAGTAATGTTTTATCTTTCTTAAATTTAGTTTTTTTCGCAACCAGCAACAACAAGTCCAGTACAAACCAGTAATGCTGTAATAATGACTTTATTCATGATTTAATTCCCTTCCTTTTTCTCTTCAGTTTTTTTCTCGTCATCATGTACAAAGCTTGAACCAGGCCAATCTCGGGCATGAACTTCACGATACGCTTTATCTGCGTTTTTACAATTTTGAGAATCTAAATCCTCTGATATCATGCATTTCATTGCCCATTGCTCGAGTAATTTGGGATCCTTCTTAAATTCCGATACGCTATAAGTTTTTTCACAACCAGTAACAGCAAGTCCCACGCAAAGCAGTAGCGCTGTTATAATGATCTTGTTCATGATTTAACCCCTCTCTTTGTTTTATATTTTATTAACAATATCTTTGGATTCACATCCCCTCCTATATTGTGACCTTGCGTCTAATTTTCCTTTGCAAATACGTACACTTCCAACGCAAACATGTTAAATCATAAGAGCCTCTTTCATTTATCAGACTTGCATTTGTAACATTATCTGCACGGCAGCTCTTTGTATTTGAAGTGTTAAAACTTCAGTAAAAATTCTGATATCTTGACATTCTCAAAAAGCTTTTTAATCATTTCTTTTCCTTCAAGAACCTCTTGGTAACGAGAAACAGTACGAATATCTTACCCAAAATTCGTTATGCCTATACCCATTGCAAATTCCCTGCAAACGAAAGAATACAGCTTTTAGTCAACTAATTGCACTCTTATCATTTCTAAACCACCGGAAAAGAAAGAAAGCTTTAAGTCCCCCTGTATTTTTTAAAAGCCAATAGAAATGCTAAACAAGCAATCTTATACATTCCAATTAAAGAAAAAAGCCTATTGTCTTGCATATCATTACGACTGGCATTAACTATTTAAGACTATAAAATCATATAAATGTAAGAAATATTGTCTATAGTATACTCAATGACTTCTTTTGTTTATTAGGAATAAATTATAGCGCGTCAATATCAGTAAATTTTACTTATTTTTATCCCCCCTTTATAAACATGAATATAATTTAATAAAATGGATTGCTGCATAACAGAAAAAAATAATCAACGCTACTCTTAATTATATTATTTACCTATGTATTAAGTAAAATAAACAAAAATAACCTGATGTTTAAAATCATTATCAAGATAATTTTTATGGAAGAATAAACTTATCTATTCATCTAGAGATATAAGATGACAAGTAGTATGATGATTATCACATTTATAGGGAAAAATTTGAAATGGAGAATTTTTCGCAAACTCATAGCTCTTTCATGAGATGATACAGAACCTTATGAAAAACAACTTAAATGAAGCAACTATCGTGAAAAAAGAAGAGCGCTTTTATTATTAACTTCGTATAAAAACAATCGATATCATATCTAGAAAAAGCACTCAAACCAACGAAATTATCGTATCATTTTTTACACTTTTCCGTATTTTTGTGAAAGCAATTCGCGGACCTCATCAGCTATTTTAGTTCCACGACTTGCACAACTGACCTTAATCAACCGATGCAAACTTTCTGGTATATCAATCGTGAGGCGCTTCATCCCTCCACTCATGCTCCCTTTGTGGCTTCCTACCCATGCATCCGCTGTTAAAGGAATTGATTTATTCGTTGGTTTTGTGCCGATTTTAATTTTTTTATTCATCGCGCTAACTCCTTGATTTCCGCTGCAACCGCTTCAATCTCTGCTGCTGCTGGTCCTTGCTTATCAACTTCATAAACCGCCTTCCCCTGTGCTGCTGCTTCTGCAAAAATCACACGCTGCGCAACGCTAGAAGAAAGAACATGCACGGGGTATATGCCAAGAGCTTCGTTCACATCACGCCCTATCGCTGTATTGACGATTTTACGATTAATGACAAAAGCAGATTTAAGATTTTCTTTATAAACACGTGCTTCGTCAATCAGCTTTACAATTCCATCCGCTGCCCAAATATCATAGGGACTAGGCAAAACAGGTATAAGCACCAAATCCGAAGCCATAAGAGCACTACGAGCAAGATCAGTTACACGCGGAGGACCATCGATAATAATATGATCATAACCATGACCAATCTGTGTAATCTCTTTGTGAACCGTTGCACGCGGTAAACCAATAACCGAAAACAAAGGTGCATCTTCACGCGCAGCAGCCCAATCCAATGCGCTCCCCTGTGGATCAACATCAATAAGCAATACCCGTGCACCGGTACGCGCAAAACTGGCCGCAAGATTAACACTCAATGTCGTTTTTCCGACACCTCCCTTTTGATTCAAAAGTCCAATGATCATTTATTACGCCTTTCAGCATTATCGTTTTTACGATTATACAGAAAGTAATAAAAGAAACAAGCATCCAATACGTGCAAAATAACCATTTTTCCCATTTTTAGGATAAATAACAATAGCCCGCAATTTTTTATAATATTCTTTAACATGAGCAAAACATTATGAAGATGATATTCTTGAAAATAACAAAATAAATTTAAAAGAGGCATGCTCTTCTTCCCCCCCCACCCTAAAACGAAGATTCTTAAATCCATGTCGATCTGTGAACAATGCTATGTAAATGATCCAGTTTCTTATCTCGCGCCTGCCATTTGGGCTTCTCCCTTCATGCAATCCACTTAATGCAACTCTACAAATAAGCTCCACTCTGAATATACAACAAACTATAAGAAGCATTCATTGTTTTGTACGTTGAATGAGAGAGCTGAAATCAGGAAGATTCTCTCATTTCATGCCTCTTATATTAAATTAATCAAAATCATATCTCTTGTACATACAAGCGGGGCTAGCGTGTGAGTAAAAACTGTACAAGAAAGGATTAAAATGCTTCTTATGCAGAATCTCAAGTACCAAGAACTATTACAATATTGGGGGTTGGAAAATATAATAATGGTGCCGACTTCCTGCTTCATAAGTGTAAAAAGGGTGGTGATCCATGAATTTTATACTCTTTGACTCTCGACAGAGTAAAATGGGCTTAAGAAAAGTAAGGATACCTCTAGCAAGCGCGTAAACAAACAACACAATGAAATGTCTATGCTGAGTAAACACTATAGATTATCCATAAAGACCAAACATCCATCTTTTATAAGATCGCATAACGAACATGTTGCGGAATGAGATATTTTGCATCTTACAGCTCATTTTTCCCAAATAGATCTTCTCGACAAAAAGAATATTTTTGTTAAGATGCCACTGAAAAACTTACCTTCATTATGTTCTTTCTATATACTAGACCAGAGGGCATCGTGAAGATCGTGCAATTGGGAATAAATAAAAATGAATTTACAACAAATTGAACCTGATATTTTTATCAGCGCCCAAATTAGCATAGAAAATATCAAAACATTGGCACAAGCTGGTTTTAAAACAATTATCTGTAACCGCCCCGATCACGAAGAGCTCCATCAACCTGACTTTTCTAGCATTAAAACGGTCGCAAATGAATATGGCATAAAAGCCTATCACATTCCCATTTCTCCTCCAACTATAGAAAAGTCAGCTGTTGAAGCCATGCAAACAATTTTAAAAACAGCCTCTCTGCCTCTTCTTGCCTATTGTCATCACGGAGCACGCTCGCTGCATCTTTATCGTTTAGCGCGTCTTTAAACAGAGGGTTCACACACTTCCTCCGCACCTTAAAAGACGAAGATTCTTAAATACACATCGATTTGTAAAAAACAATCTGTCAATAATCTTTGTCTTGCACCTTTCCCTTGGCTTGCCACTTCATAAAACTCTACAAACAAGCTTTGCTCCTCAATATACAACGAGCATACACACCCGAAGCCATAAAAATGCGTGAAAATTCATATGATGATCAAGAAAATTTATTTTTACCCCACCTTTTATCACTGCTCCACTTTCTTTTTCTCTTCCTTTACCAATACGAGCTCATTCGTACGCCACAGACACCTAAAACGACAGTAAAACCACTAAGAAAACCCCATATTCCGAATAAAAGGCATGCAGAGTATTTTATAAAAAAAGCCGTAAGCCATAATCTATGGTTAACTACAACATATTGATTTATAACAATTAATTGTTTTGCACGTTGAGTGAGAAATCCTAATGCCGTAAGATTCTCTCAAGTCTATTTATAGTGAAGCAATCAAAAGCGTGTTTCTTGCATGTCACAAGCAGGAAGTATTCGTGTGAAATAAAACGAGTTAAGAACAAACTCTCATAAACGCTCTCAAATAGCCAAGACTGTACAACACTGAAGGCTTGTCAATATAACTGGTGGTGTCGGATTGCTCTTTTATTAGGCATAAAGATGATAGCGCTCAACGGAGCTTTCAAGATACCATTCATGAGAGCCATCATGAAAATGAATATGAGAAGCGTTGAGAGATATTTCTTTAAAAGAAGTGCATAAATTAGCAAAACAAGGATATTCCAGCATTTTATTTTACCTGTGGGACCTGATATCCTATTCAAAGAACAACAAAAGCCTGAAACTGTTATTTTCATGATTTAAGAGATATTGCTCTGGACGCTTTTGAAAGTAGCAAAGCCGAATTTAAAAAAGACTGTCATCTGGACTGATTTTCCCCTTTATAACTTCATATTTTTCCCCAATAAGGCTGTAAACCGGTTTCAGAGATTATCCAAATGAATATAGCAATAGACTCTCCCCATCTGGTATACAAAAGCTGTAACAGTAGAGAGAGGACTAAAGCGCCTTAATCTTTATCTCAAACATACTGCTCGCATTGAGGAACACTAAAGAAAAAGTTTTATGAGAAAAACAACACCATAAAGTCATGAATAGGCCGAACATAGATTGGAAAGATGTTCTAACTTTTATCCAATACTTCTATCAAAAAACAACAAAACATTATTGGCTTTGTGTTTTCATATCCTTACAAGACTGCCTTTTCTTTGCATTATAGGCTTTACATTTGTGAAAGACAAAGGAAATATATGGATAGTTTTTAACTTGAAAATCTGAAAGATTGACGTGTTACGACAACAAAATTGTGCCTTTATCCATCAAAAGCATTAGAAATTTTGAAACAATACACCTGCTTTCTCGCAATGATTTCTTTTATCTACAATCAATCGCAGTCTCCTTAATATGCATTCCCCATCACAATATACAAGAGAAACGAAACTTAAAGCATTTTCCAGCAGCTTCATTCTCGTTTACGTGATTGGTTAGCACGAAAACTGCTGCTAACCACTGATCTTCTTCACAAGACTCGACAAACAAAACTTTTTTAAAAATATTCATTACATAATACAAAATATCACATGCGTAAGGTTACACGAACCAACTCTCATCATAAACGATGATACGGCATAAATGACATAATAAGCCAAATTAGAAAAAAGAAACAATAACCTTTTAAAATAAAAAAAGTCATCAATTAAATTTTATCAAACTATAAGCTTAAAATCGCAAGAAATTTTAAAAACAGCCTTTCTCCTTCTTCACGTCTATTATTGCTAAATAGGCTGGTTGCTTATTCTTTACTGCATCTTTTATGACGAGTTTTAACGGATCAGAAAGAAACAAGCAGTAAAGTTTTGAATGACAACAAAAACCATAAAGTTAACTTTGAAAAAAATGATGCCAAAATCAGATCTTCAGATATTCGATTCTCCCTCTCAACAACGGAAAAAACATATATTCCACGATGTTTTGGAATATATCTTTGTGATTATAATCACTTTAAGTGCTATTTTTACAGCTCTTCTCTCTTTTTCAGATCAGTTTAGGACATATTTTTAAAAGTAAGCAGCCTATCCAACGTTGATAATGGTTGTACTGTCTTTAAAACTTCTTTTGCTTTTTTTTCATCACGATGCATTTGCGCAATCAAAGGTTCAAGCCCATCAAATTTTTCTTGTCCTCGCAAAAACTGGAAAAAAGAAACGATACAGCTTTCCCCATAAAGGTCGTCGTTAAAGTCAAACAAATAGGTTTCCAAAAGGGGCGCCCCATCCTTAACAACCGTTGGACGACAACCAAAGCTTGCAACACCATCATACAAAACACCGTTCGCACGACGCAAACGTACCGCATAAACACCATGAGCCAAACGAACTTGGGGAGGCAACATTTGATTAGCGGTAGGAAATCCCAAAAGACGTCCAAGTTTTTCACCTTGAATAATATTGGAGCGTATCCGATAGTGATACCCTAACAAATGGGCTGCTTTGTCCACTTCCCCTTGTGAGAGAAGTTGCCGAATAAAACTCGAGGAAATGATCAAAGATTGTGACTCTTGAGGACGAGCAACGCAAGGAACTTGCACAACCTCAAATCCATATTTCTCTCCCCTTTGGCAAAGAAGATGTACATTTCCACTTTTCTGATGACCAAATTGAAAATTTTCGCCTGTCACCACAACTGAAACATCAAAAACTTCCTTTAAAAACGACTTAATAAATTCGTCCGCTGAAAGAGCGGCAAACTGTGCATCAAAGGGCTGTTCAATCACGCCGTCAAAACCAAGGGTTTTAAAAATTTCAGCTTTTTCAGCTGCCTCTGTCAAACGATAGACAGGAGCTGAATGTTGAAAAAAACTTCTTGGATGGGGTTCAAACGTTAAAACAACAGATGGTTTCTTTTTTATACGCGCGAAATCAAGTGCTTTTTGCAACACCACCTGATGCCCACAATGAACACCATCAAAATTTCCAAGTGCCAACACTGCTCCCCGCCAAGCCGAGGGAAACATATGAATTCCCTGAAGACGCAAAAAATTAGTCATTACTGAAGTGCCCACATGATTGCTTGTGGTTTATAACCATGATGTTCAAGAAAAGAATGCAAAGCTTGCTTATCAACCACACCCTTTTGCGTATAATCATAATGATGAATCCCCCCCATAATATAAAGGGCATCAAGACCAAAGTGAGCCGCCCCCTTAATATCCGTTAAAAGACCATCACCAATAGCTAAAACTTTACTTTTTTCTACTGTTCCCCGTATTTTTTGAAGTTTTTCAAAGGCACATTCATAAATAGGCGCGTGAGGTTTTCCAGCAATGCGCACTTCCCCCCCTAATTGTTGATAAAGACGAGCCAATGCACCAGCGCACCAAAATTCTTTATTTCCATAATGGACAATCACATCTGGGTTCGCACAAATAAAAGGTAAATTCCGCGACCGCATGCGACGAAACATCTCCTCATAAGCAGAGGGTTCTTCGTCAAAATCTTCAAGAAAACCGCTACAGACGACAACAGAAGCCTCCCATTCTTCAACAAATTCACACTCTAACCCTTCAAACAGCACCAAATCACGTTGTGAACCAATGAAAAAAACTTTACGTGGAGCAGTCTGAATAAGATCGCGCGTTACATCCCCTGAAGTGATAATGGCATCATAATAGTCGCTATGAACATTCATGCTTTGTAATTGAGCAGCAACATCTTCCCGTAGCCGAGGAGAATTGGTTAATAAAATGACAGTTTTTCCCATTTGTCGGATTTTATACAACGCCTTCAACGCTGGTTCAAATGCATGTACACCGTTATGCACAACACCCCACACATCACAAAAAACAGCATCATAATGCGCTATAATAGTCTCAATATGGGTAAGTTCATTCATGGAGCACCTATCTCTATTTGTCATTTAAAGCTGTCTTTTACTTCAAAACTACTTACCGAAAGATAATACTTGTGTCATCTGCTTTCTCAAACCATATCCCAACTTTTTATCGTCTATAGAGATCATAAGAAATGATAAAATAACTAAGTTATCATTAAGTTGTGCAAAATTCTAAAATGCTTGATAGCAAAAGCTTATCATTCCCCAATGCTCATTTTTCTCATAAAAATTTTAATTCTAACAACAACGACGTTGATAGAGTTTTTTATCTAAAATACTCAAATTCTTCACTGAGAAAATAAACGTATCCCCCTCTTAAAAACATGCATCATGAGAAAGCCCAATATATTTTCTCATTTCAAATTTGTTTATATTGAATCAATCAAAACCTTTTCGCTTACACATTATAAGCAGAGAGCGTACAGATAAAAACACGTGAAGAAAGAAAAAATAGCTCTTATGCTCCCTTTCAAGGCAAAAACTGTCGTAATATTTTGAACTGGCAGAGAGTATGTGCCGTCCGAGCATCTTTTTTTCAGTAAAGATAGCAATATAGCTTTTATCCCATTCATAGAGGCTTTTACGCTACATACTTTACGAAGCACCATTGTAAAATAGGCGCTAACATTGAGAAATATCTTCTAAAACAAACATGTGAACATACAACAATAAGATCTATAATGTTTTGAGTTTATTTTGCATGAGGGCTCTTTACTCATAAAAGCTTTCCCCTATCATCATGATATCTCAGACGCATCAAAACAAGTCATTTTGATTATTGGTTAAGGACAGCACCGTAAGCGGTGCCTTGAGCTTAAAAACCAAGCTTTACCTTCGTAAAATGCATATCTGATGTCATGAGTTGAGTAAGCAAACCTTAAAACTTTGAAAGGCAAACAACCTCCTATTTAAAAAAATCTATCCGTCTCAAGAAAAACTATTTTTATTGCCAATCTCCTAAAATTACTTTATGAATCGAAAAATGTTTTGATCGCATACGCAACGATCAAAAGGGGTCTTGAAAACCCGAAACCCTAGCGTAAAAATAAACCCACTATGTGGGTATCCCGGAATTCCGGGAGATTTTGCTATGTCCAGGTGCTCCAAGCACTAAAAGCAAAATGCTGACTAGGGTTCAGTGTTTTCAAGCTCCCGGAATACCAATGCGAGGGCGCTCGCACCTGGAGGGGGAAAATGCAAGCTCAAAATCTTAATATTGATCTTTTTGTAGGCAAAAAAATTCGCTTTAGGCGAAAAGTGCTAAAAATGTCTCAAAAAACATTAGGGCATCATTTAGGTGTCACTTTCCAACAAATCCAGAAATATGAAAAAGGCTTAAATCGCGTGAGCGCAGGGCGTTTAAAGGAAATTTCCGATATTTTGAATGTTCCACTTGCCTTTTTTTACACTGATATCATCAAAAAAGACAACACCCCGTACCATTATGATGAAATCGCCTCGAGCAAAGAGGAATATTTGCTTTTAAAAAGTTTTAGAGTCCTCACATCTGTCAAGCAGAAAGCGATTTTAAACTTAATTTGTGATTAAAATTAAAACGCTTTAAAAGCATAGCTATAAAGTGCTACACACCCTATTCTTGTCTTTCTCCCCACACCCCAAAAGGATGCCCCCCTCCTCAAACCGGTTGATAAACGATCCGCCTTCTCAAAAATAGCTCCTTCTCAGATTCCCATTTCATATGGTTCCTTTCACAAAATTATATAAACAAGCCCTCCCTTGAATATTCATCACACTCTCTTATCAAAACACCCCATGTATAAAGTTTTATGTCTTATATCACCACACCCGCAAACAATAGCGTTTTACAGCACAACAGAATAAGTATTTATCCGTATTTAAAGAGCGGCCCCCCTTTTCTCTATGGACGCTCTATTTATTTTAAATGATGTACATTTAATATACCTGCTATTAAAGACTTAGTATCTGTTATAAAGTCTTAAAGGCATATTTTTCCTCTAAAATCTCAATGCTACACCAACTCTATCATAAGGCAAACATTGATTTATAATGATAATTCACTGTTTTGTATGTTGATTGAGAGGCTCGAATAACGTAAGATTCTCTCATTTCAAACCTGCTTATCTTGGATCAATCAAAATCATTCCCTTGCACGTCAAAAGCGGGATGAATGTGTGGATCAAATTTGTATAAGAAAGGATTAAAAAATGGCTCTTATGAACCGTCTTAATGCAAGATCTGTCGCAACATTGGGGGCTGGCAAATATAATGATGGCGCCGGCTTGCTTCTTCATAAGCGTAAAGATGGGGGGCTCAATGGATTTACCCTTATACCCTTTACGAACAGCGTCGCAAAATAGGCTTGGATACCTTGAGAGATATTTCTATAAGACAATGCTATCCAATTCTCTCATGATTATAATCCTCAATCTGATAAAGTTGAAACAAACAATAGGATTGCGAATATGATTTGGGGAGCTCATCTAAAAGATGAAAAATGATAAAAAATTCCGCTATAACAATTGAAGAAGCGAGCATTCGTTGAGCCGTAACTTCTTTATTTTAGAATTTTTATATCACACTTTACTGTTGAGTAATATATATTTATTAAAATACATGACCACGGTCTAGAGCATCAAGCTTTGGCGAGAAAAACATTTCAGTATCTGCTTGTAAGACATTTTGACAATTTTTAGATTCCTTAACAAATTGTCCTGAAAGAAAACACTTCGTTCCCCATTCTTCTCTTAATTTTGCATCTTTTTTTCAATCTTCTACGCTATAGTTTTTTTTCACACCCCAAGACGAATAATAGAGCCATGCATAATAAAATAATTTTTTTTCATTTTATCCCTCTTTAAATACCTTATCTGTTAATATTATCCCCCCAAATGAGGGTTGAATTTTCACACTGTATGAGAATACAACCTCACTATCCACTTGCTTGCTTTCAAAGTGAACACTCTGAGTAAAGTAACGCAAGAAGAGCTCACAATAGCCATCGTATGAGTTTGTCATAAAATACAATAAGAAGGGAAAGAGCCCAAACTGAATACAAATGATGAAATCAGAAGGCGCATTAATGCTTTTGTTCAACTGATTTCAAATAGTTACATTGCAATAGGCATCGCCCCTAGCCCTATAGAAAGCCTATGAGCATTATAAGACTTAAGTCTCACGATCATTAAACCACAAAGCCATAACAAAAAAGTATGAGCTCTTTTTACCTATTTATATGTTGATTATTGTTCCCCATCGAAGGCCTAAATAGAAACGTTTTGTGATATATAGAAAACAATCAGCAATGCAAATCATTTTTACGAAGATTTCTTCGTGTAGAGTCTATTTGAAATCCATCCATCATTTGGAAGTCTGAATTTAAAAGCAGATAATTATGAAAGCTTTTCAAGGAAGGCAACAGATTGATCACTTTTAAAGAAGTAAAAAACGTGATCCAATCCTGAAGACAAAATTCTGATGAAAAAACTTTTGCTATGAATTCTTTTAAGGCATTGTGAAAGATTCTATCCATTATATTAAACGTTACACCATTTTTGGGGCTGTTCATTTTTTACTTTTATCAACACCGCTCTAGAAATCCGTTTCTTGAGCGTTTTTTATCGCCTCACTTTCTCCTTCAAACACAAATACTCAAAAATGCTTTGCCACCAACAATGACATTTTCCCGCTTTTATAAAACACATAAGTAAAAATAGAGAAGCGATTTTGAAAGCAACCCTCCCTTGAAAAGGGAAGTACCATCCATTTACTTCATAAACGAAAATAATCTCACCGTTTATTCAAATTTGCTCTACGATTTGGTACAATTTTATTGATAAAGTTTTCTCTATAAAAATTTAAGTAAATATGTTCATTAAAACCAATCATGGACTAGCAAAGGGATTATAGGATCCATTATCTCGCTGCCATTTTAAAGGTTCAGTGAAATCACTCGACCAAAGACCAATCTTGTTGCCACGTGCTTTTTCTTCCGCATGATGATACTGGGCTGGAATAGGATTTTTCCCCTCTTTTGAGAGTACCAACATACCTTCTGTAAGACCTGCCTCAGCTAAATCAACCCCTTGAACAAAACATTGCGCATAATAAACACCATTGTGCATCAAAGCCTGTTTACAGGATAAATCCTGCCCAAGTGTTTTGGTGACAAGCCAAGCCGTTGTAACCGCACCACAGGGCCATTCTTGATCATTTAATCTTGCTTTTTGACGGGGTGCACATGTGTCCACACCATAAAGATGAATATCACGGGAGATATGTGAGCGCCAAGATTGTGCAGCAGGCGTCAGTAATTTAAATGTAACCCCACTTGTAACAGAAGCCTTACCATGAAAAACAACAGCATTATTTGCAACATCATTTAATGAAACACTCTTCTGCAAATCGAGAGCTGGTTCATTTTTTTCTAATTGCTGTTTGGTGATAGATCTACCCAACTTTTTTTCTTCTCGATAGAGATCGACAATATCTTGGATATCTTGCGTCTCAAATGTTTTAAGAATGCTGAAATCCATTTTATCTTTATATTGGCTTAATCCCCACACTGTCGCCCCCATAATGTAAATAATAACAATCAATTTAAATAGCATCTCTTAACACGCTCGCTCAAAAAATTCGTTTTTTTCCTATCATGTCAGATTATTGATCAGCAATCCCCTTGTTTTTAAAGAAAAAATCCAAATATAAGTGTTGCAGATTAACTACATTTTGTAAAGAATGATATTCTTTCTTTCATTATTTTAATATTGTTATTTTTACCAATATACACAACTTAAAATTGCCATTTTCATGTAACACAATCTCAATTTGAAAAGACTTCTGTCTCTTTACGAAGAAGAGCTTGAGAGTGAACAGATCCACGATCAAGGCTTTTAAAGCAAACAAACGAGAAGAATTAAACTGTCATCAAATGACAGCACTCTTTAGTTTGTTAGAGGCAATGGAATGTCGACATATGAACAAATATTATTTGTTAAAGAGAGGTAAAATGACAGATAATAGATTCCAAAACATCATTTTTATCGTGACCATGCTGCTTTTTACGGCAGTTTTTGTATCTGATCTTTCTTATGCTGCTTCTACTACTGGTGGAGGTGGTCTGGGAAATCTTGATGGTGTTTTAGGCAACATTGTCACAATGATGACGGGTCCAACGGCAAGGCTCATTGCAATTATATGTGTTGCTGCTGTGGGGATTGGCTGGATGTACGGCTTTATTGATTTACGCAAAGCAGCTTACTGTGTTCTGGGGATTGCTATTGTTTTTGGTGCCCCTGCTCTCGTCACTAAATTAGCGGGCACAACATAAATGAACGAAGATACTCTTTTCCTTGCCTGTACGCGCCCGGCCATGTTTGCTGGTGTTACAATGGAAGCGATGGCGCTTAATGTCATGGCAACATCCATTCTTTTCATTTTAACCAGTGATTTTACCATGTTTGGTCTTGGGATTGGGATGCACTTTATTTTGCGAGAAGTGACAAAGTACGATCACAACCAATTTCGCGTATTATTTGCATGGCTCAATACCCGAGGAAAACAAAAAAACCTCAACAGATGGGGAGGAGGTTCAACCTCCCCTTTACGCCTTATCCGCACTTATAAGGAACTAAGCTGAAGGAACGAAACTGGTGAAACAGATGTCAATAATGAAACGGGAAACTTTGCCTGAAGAATATATTCCCTATATACGCTACATCAACCAACATGTCGTTGCTTTAAATTCACGCTGTTTAATGGTTGTGATGGCTGTTGAGGGTATAAATTTTGACACTGCGGATATTGATCAATTAAATTCTTTACACAACCAATTAAACACCCTTTTTAAAAATATCGCAGACGAACGGCTTGCTTTATATTCTCACATCATCCGCCGCCGTGAAACGATATACCCAGAAGGTCATTTTCTTTCATCTTTTGCAACAACATTAGATGAAAAATATAAAAAGAAAATGGTTTCGCAAGAACTGTATAGAAATGATCTATTTATTTCACTGCTTTGGAATCCGGCCGCGGATAAAACAGAAAAGCTGGTTTCATTTTTTCAGCGCTTGAGCAAAGCCAAGAAAACACAATCTGAGCCCGATGAGGAAGCTATTCGTAAACTCGAAGAGTTAAGTCAAGATCTTATGCAAGGTTTGGAAGAGTATGAAGTCCGTCTACTATCAATCTATGAACATGAAGGACTTTTATTTGCCGAACAAAGTGAATTTCTCCACCAGCTAGTGGGGGGAAGACGTGAGCGTATTCCTCTCACATTTGGAACTATTGCTTCAACAATTTACTCGGATCGTGTTATTTTTGGGAAAGAAATTATCGAAATTCGCCATGAAAGCAATGAACGCTTTGTGGGCATGTTTGGATGGAAAGAGTATCCTTCTAAAACACGCCCAGGTATGACTGATGGTCTGCTTACGGTGCCATTTGAATTCATCTTAACACAATCCTTTGTTTTTAAAAGTAAGGCAGCCGCCAGTGCGATTATGAGCCGCAAACAAAATCAAATGATCAATGCAGCTGACCGTGCTAGCTCACAAATCGATGCACTGGATGAAGCGCTAGATGATTTAGAATCAAACCGTTTTGTTTTGGGAGAACACCACATTTCTTTAGCTGTTTTTGCTGATCATCCTAAAATATTGTCTGAAAACTTATCAAAAGCACGTTCCCATTTAACCAATGGAGGAGCCGTGATTGCCAGAGAAGATTTAGGATTGGAAGCAGCATGGTGGGCACAACTTCCTGGAAACTTTAGCTATCGTGCGCGTTCAGGCGCCATTACCAGCAGAAATTTTGCCGCTTTATCGCCCTTCCATTCTTTCCCTGTTGGCAAACTGAACGATAATGTTTGGGGAGCTGCTGTCGCATTGCTAAAAACACAGGCTGGTTCACCTTACTATTTTAATTTTCATTATGGCGATCTTGGAAACACATTTGTTTGTGGTCCATCAGGATCTGGTAAAACAGTGATTGTTAATTTTCTTCTTGCACAATTACAAAAACACAATCCAACAATGGTTTTTTTTGATAAAGATCAAGGAGCAGAGATTTTTGTACGGGCTGGAGGAGGGAAATACAAACCTTTAAAAAATGGGCAACCCACGGGTATTGCTCCCTTAAAGGGCATGGAATACACCGAAAAAAATAAAATATTTCTTCGTAATTGGATCTTAAAGCTGGTAACCGCTGAAGGGCAAATCGTAACGGAAGAAGAGCGACAAGATATCGCCAAAGCCATCGATTCCTTAGAAAACTTACCCCCAACCCAGCGCTCTCTTGGTGCCCTTCAACTGTTTTTTGACAACACATCCAAAGAAGGGATTGCCATACGGCTGCAACGCTGGATTAGAGGCAATGATTTAGGATGGGTTTTTGATAATGACCAAGATGATCTCAATTTAAATGCGCAGTTCATTGGCTATGACATGACCGATTTCTTAGATAATGAAGAAATTCGACGCCCCTTAATGATGTATCTCTTTCACCGCATTCTTGATTTGATTGATGGGCGGCGCATCATTATCGTCGTTGATGAATTCTGGAAAGCTTTAGAAGATGATTCATTTAAAGCTTTTGCGCAAGATCGGCTAAAAACAATTCGTAAACAAAATGGCATGATGCTCTTTGCAACACAAAGTCCTAAAGATGCTTTGAACTCAACAATCGCGCACACAATCATTGAGCAATGCCCCACCCAAATATTTTTTCCAAATCAAAAAGCAAATTACAATGATTATGTCGAAGCTTTCAAACTTACTGAGCGTGAATTTGAACTGATCCAATCAGAGTTAAGCAGAGAATCCCGTCGTTTTCTCATCAAACAAGGACAAAGTTCCGTCGTTGCAGAACTTAACTTACGTGGAATGAATGATGAGATCGCCGTTTTAAGCGGCACAACAAAAAACATTGAACTCATGAATGAAATTATCAACGAATATGGAGCTGCCCCTGACAAATGGCTGCCCATATTTTATCAAAGGAGAAAAAATCAATGAAAAAATATGGCTTAGTTACACTGTTATCTTTTTCTTTTATTTCTCATGCAATAGCGCAAACAACACCCGATGTAGATGAATATTATAAACAAGCACTCGAGAACACACAAAAATTAAATACTGCAAAATCTGAAACAGCTGAAAGCATTTATAAAAGTGCAACTGATACTGCAAAAAAAATTAAAGACATAAGTCAAGAACTTGAAAATATTAAATCAAAACCAGAAACAAAACCAGAAGAATTGCAAGCCCTTCGACAAGAGATTCAAGTAAAACTTTCTCTTCTTCAAGCAGGTCTTCAAGTAAGTTCTTTAAAACTTCAGTCTCTTGATATGATTCAAGCAAGAGATACGAAAACAAAAGATGAGCTACGTGAAGAAAAGGAACAACAAAAGCATAAATATCTTGAGGCACAATTAAAAGAAAAAGAAAAGAAATTAAAAGAAAAACTTGAAAGTACGAGTACAAATGTCAGACTTTAGTTTTTCTCCCTTTGAAAGCGTTTCTGGGTATATTTTAAAACCCCTCGATAATGTGATGGACACAACGGTGAGTGGGCTGTCTTCTGCTATTTCAGCGCCCTTAAATCTCGCCGCAATCATTTTTATCTTTCTTTATGGCTATAATGTTATGACAGGTCGCGTTGCGCTTTCCATGCATAGTCTTCTCAATAATGTTGTTAAAATCGTTGTTGTTACAACAATGGCAACGAATGCGGATACATTTAATACTTATGTCAAGGATATTTTCTTCAATGATTTATCCAATGCTATTGGGAATGCGCTTAACAGTAATCCTGCAAGCTCCAATGTTTTTGATTATATTTTGTTAAAGGCAAGTTCGCGTTATCAAGAAGTCTTATACAATGCTTGGTTTTTTGAAAAGATCATTGTAGGTCTTCTTGGTTCTATCATGCTTCTCGCGGTTATTCTTTTTTGTATAGGTGGTTTTATTGTGCAAATGTTTGCACAAGTTGCACTCGTCATGATTATAGGTCTTGGTCCTCTATTTATTAGTTTGTATTTGTTCAATGCAACGCGAAAATACTCCGATGCATGGATTACAACTTTGATCAATTTTACCATTTTACAAGTTCTCGTAATCATGCTTGGAACCATTATATGTCAAGTTATCCTACAGGTTCTCAAAGTTTCATATGAATCAATTTACGTTCTTTTTCCCCCTGTCATCGTCATTTCGATCATAGGAGTTATTATCTTCCGTGCGCTTCCTGGTATTGCAACAGCGCTGGCCTCTGGCGGACCATACTTTAACGCTGGTGTCTCTTCAGGAGGACAGATTTTTACAATGCTTTCCAATGGTGCAAGAGCGAGTGGCAATGCAGTAAAAAGTGCCACTTCACAAATCTCAGGAGCTGCCGGTAACGCTGTTAGAAGTGCGGCAGGGGCAGCAGCAAAAGCAGGTAAATCTGGAGGCGGTCGTGGTCGATTTTAAGATAAATCACCTCTTTAAAAGAATAAGCATTTTTGTTTTTGCCTTGTGTGCGCCCTTTGGCGCACACGCCATGATCCTGTTCCAAATAAGATCTAACATCTTGGGTCTAACAACAAAACCAATCAAAATCTTGCATCACATAAACTTGTAAAAATGTTCAGAACAAAGGCTCTCATGCATTGTATTCCAAGATATTTGTGAGTTCAAAAAATGAAACGAAAAATAACTTTTGTTATGGTCCTAACAATCGCTCTTACTGGTTGTGCCTCTTTGAGTGTCCCTAAAAAACCACCACGCTGTAATGGCAAACATACACGTGCTTTAAATAAAGATAAGTGGAATTGGGACAATAAAAACATTGTCTACCCAGAAAAGAGCGTAAAGCCTGTTACCACTCCCATCATTCTCAATACTTTGGAAAGTGAAAAAATAACAGCCAATTCAGCTTTATTAAAGCCGGTTATTCATGAAGCACGATCTGATAAAACTGTGGAGGTTATGCGTGAAAAGTGATGCCCTTGAAGAATATATAAAAGAAGCGCGCTCATTTGACATTGATCGCATGCATAGCATGCGCGTGCGGATGAAAATCTCCATGGCTTTAACAGTGCTTTTTGGATTGATGACAATTGCGCTGGCTTTAGCTGTCGCAGCTTTGACGCCTTTGAAAACGGTAGAACCTTTTGTTATCCGCGTTGATAACTCAACAGGCATTATTGATACTGTAAGCGCCCTAAAAGAATCCCCTAACGACTATGATGAAGCGATAACGCGTTATTTTGCCAGCCAATACGTTCGCGCTCGTGAAGGTTTTCAAGCATCAGAAGCAGAAAACAATTTTCGCTTAATCTCTCTTTTATCTTCTCCAAAAGAACAAAACCGTTTTGCAAAATGGTACGCGGGCAATAATCCAGAAAGTCCGCAAAATATTTATCATAACATGATTGCTACGGTCACAATCAAATCAATTTCTTTTATAAGCAAAGATCTTATCCAAGTTCGTTACTATAAAACGATCAGAGACTTGAATGAAAAAGAAAATATTTCCCATTGGATTTCAATCTTAAATTTTTCCTACGTGAACGCACACATTTCAACGTCTGATCGTCTTATCAACCCTCTTGGTTTTCAAGTATCGGAATATAGATCTGATCCAGAGGTGATAAAATGATCAGACTTTTACAAACAATCTTTTTAATTTTTACGATCACTGTCAGCTTTCACACAGTTCTCTCACTTGCAGAAACAGCGCCTGTCAGTGCACGTAAAGATAACCGCATCAGATTTGTCAATTATGACCCCTACAACGTCGTACAAATCATTGGCTCCATTCGCTCTTCGGTTCAACTAGAATTTGCCGTTGATGAAGAAGTAACCTATGTAGGAATTGGAAATTCGGTTGCTTGGCAAGTTGCACCGGCTGGACACTTTGTTTTTCTCAAACCACGTGAAGTCCAGCCTGTGACAAATTTACAAATTGTCACAAGCCGCCAAGATGGAACACAACGCTCTTATCAATTCGAGCTACAAGTCCGTGAAGGCGATGTTTCAGCCGGCAATGAGACGTATTTCTTAGTAAAGTTTCGTTATCCAGAAGATGAAGCCTTACGTAAGAAATTAGCCGAAGCAGAAAGAGAAAAACAACGTGAAGAAAACTTTGTCAATGATATTTTAAATATCCATGAAGATTTTGGACCACGCAATTGGGCTTATGAAGCTCAAGGCTCATCCCTTATTGAACCTGCTTCTGTCTATGATAATGGGAAAACAACAACCTTTACCTTTTTAGGCAACATTGAAATCCCTGCCATTTACATTGTATCGCCTGATGGGCAAGAAGCGCTTATTCCCAAATCGATTAAAGGCAACAAGGTTATTGTTCATGCAACAGCTGCACAATTCACGCTACGACGTGGGAATGAAGTATTGTGCATCTTTAACAAAAGGTTCGTACCAAAAGGAATTAATCCTGAAACAGGTACGACATCACCATCTGTACAACGTAAAGTGAACCTAGGAAGCAGCCATGAATAACACCGTGGATGAAAAAAGCATTAATGATCGCGATACAATAAAAAATGCTCAAGGGAAAAGTCAACAGAACAATGTGGGGAAAGCTATTGCTCTTATTATTCTTTTCAGTGTCTGTCTTTATTTAGCCTATTCAACACTTGTTACAGACAAAAAGCAACCAATTGAATCTTCAAAAGAAGGAAAAGTTATAAAACAAACAGAGCTTTTTCATCCTGCAAAGCCTACCCCTCCCCCCTTTGAACAGCCTCAACGAAATAACGCTCTATTACCAAAAGTCGAGCTACCAACACCAAACATCAATCAATTAAATTCTGATGACTCACTGCTGGAGGCAGCACAACGTGCTCCTGTATTAGCTTATGCAAGTACACAACAAGGCAAAATAGATTCACAAACAAATAATGGTGCTTTGCCTCACCAACTTGAAAGTAAACCTGATGAAACGACACAACGTTTTAATCATCTTCTCAAACCCACAGTGCTTGAAGGTATTCGTGCTTCAACCCTTGGCAATCGAAACTACATCATCGCGATGGGAACTTCTATTCCTTGTATTTTAGAAACAGCCATCAACAGTGATCAACAAGGTTTTGCCAGTTGTATCATCTCCAGAGATATCTTATCAGACAATGGTCGTGTTGTGCTTCTTGATAAAGGCACCCAAATTGTTGGTGAATATCGCGCCGGATTGAAAAAAGGCCAAACACGTCTCTTTGTACTATGGAATAGAGCAAAAACCCCTAATGGTATCATTATATCCTTAGCTTCACCGGCAACGGATGCTTTAGGGCGTTCTGGTATGGATGGAGATATTGATAACCATTGGCTCGAGAGGATTGGGTCTGCGCTTCTTGTCTCACTAATAAAAGATGCAACACACTATGCCAATAAACGTTTATCAAAAAAACAGGAAAAAGAAGAAACTGAAACAATTTCTTCAGGACAAAACATCGCAAACATTCTCGTAGAAAATTACGCCAATATTCCTCCAACATTATCCAAAAACCAAGGGGAAATGGTGAATATCTTTGTCGCCCGCGATTTAGATTTTTCCAGCGTTTATAAATTGAAAGTCATCGAAAACAAAAAACAGATTCTCAATCGAGCTGTTTCAAGAAACTTTTACAAAAATTCGGCGGTAACTTTAGAATGAACTCAAACTTACATACCATGAGCGATGAAACCGTTGCGATTGTTCTCACAAAACTTGAACCCATCAGTGCTTTTTTGAAAGATGAGAGACTCTTTGAAATTGTTATCAATCGTCCCTATCAAGTCATGACTGAAGGATTTGATGGATGGAAAACAATAGAAGCACCGGGGCTCTCTTTTAATGAGCTTATGGGGATTGCGAAAGTTGTAGCATCCTATTCCAAGCAAAACATATCGGATAAAAACCCAATATTATCTGCAACGCTACCAGGCAATGAGCGTATTCAAATTGTCATTCCACCCGCTGTCGAAAAAGACACGATTAGTATGACAATTCGCAAACCGTCATCGCAGAGTTTTTCTCTCGAAGAGCTCGCCAAGAAAGGCCTCTTCTCGTTATGTGAACAGGTCTCTTTCACATCCTTGAATGACTATCATTCTCGTTTTAACGAACTCAAAATCATCGAGCATAATTTAGCCAATGCCTACTGTAATAAAGACTTTGTCTCTTTTTTAAATCAAGCTGTAGAATGCCAGAAAAATATTTTAATTGCGGGAAAAACCGGTTCGGGTAAAACAACATTATCAAAAGCATTAATCGCCAAAATCCCTCAAGAAGAGCGTATTATCACCATTGAAGACACGCAAGAATTGGTGATACCACACCCTAACCATGTCTCAATGTTCTATTCAAAAGATGGACAAGGCTTAGCCTCCGTTGGCCCCAAAGAGTTACTTGAATCATCTTTACGGATGCGTCCTGATCGTATTCTTTTGCAAGAACTTCGAGATGGTACAGCCTTTTATTATATCCGCAATGTCAATTCAGGCCATCCAGGTTCCATTACGACGGTTCACGCATCAACAGCACTTGCAGCCTTTGAGCAGATGACCCTTTTGGTCAAAGAAAGTGAAGGCGGTGGTGATTTAGAGCGTGATGATATTCGAGGACTGTTGATTTCAATGATTGATATCATCATCCAATGCAAACGGATTGAAGGAAAATTTAAGGTCACAGAAATTTATTACGATCCCTTCAAACAACGAAACATCTTTGGAGGTGACTAAAAGAAGATCACACCGGCTGCCAAAGGCTCTTTTAAAGCAACAATTGCAAATAAGAGAAAAAATGCATGAAAACCAACGAAACAGAAAATAGAGAAAATCTTTTATCGATGACAGAAGAAGAATTAAAAAAACGCCGTGAAGCCGTTGAAGCAGCCATCAGCACCCATGCGATAGAGGGAATAGCGCTTCATCCTACAACACTCAAAATTTTAGAAGAATACGCAAAGGGAAATATTTCACTCGAGGAATTTAACACTCTTATGGACAACGTAAAATTATAAGGAAGCTACGATGCCAAAAGCAAAAGCAAAGACAAAAAATATACAGATAGTTTCTCCCCATCATTATGTTTACCCAAACACCACAACACTCAAAAATAAATATGGAATAAAAGACTTAAAATCCTTTCTGGAGAAATGCTCACATGATACAGCAGAAGCAATGGTTAATTTGCGTGAAGCCCCCTTACCAGAAAAGTTTGATAGCTCCTATCTATGCTCTATTCATCACCACTTATTTAAAAATACCTTTGAATGGGCTGGATATATGCGCCATCTCCCCTTTACATTTGAAGATGGCACCATAGCCGCCATGCCCGAAATGAAAAGAACAGGATGGGAAAATCCTTTTGCACTCGGCGATGAAATCCAAGACGGTTTACAAAAATTAGATCAAACGCTTGCCGAAAAAGATAATTTGCAAGGCTTAACGCGTGAGAAATTTAACGCTGAAGCAATAAGCTTATTTAACGCCCTTAACCAACTTCATCCTTTTAGAGAAGGCAATGGACGTACACAACGGGTCTTTTTTGAAAAGCTTGCTCAAGCAGCAGGGCATCAGCTTGACTTTTCACTTGTTACAAAAGAACGCATGATGCTCGCCAGTGTTGCTGTAGCAGAAAATGGTGATCTAGAACCAATGCAACATCTGTTTGAAGATATCTCTAATCCCAATAAAATACTTCTTTTAAAGGAATTCATGAGCAACATGAAAGAACTTGGGCGCAATGTTAATGATCGTCCTGTTATGGTTGCAAAAGAAGGTGAAACTTACACGGGCACCTATAGGGGTGCTGGTTATGATAGCTTTGCTTTCAATGTGAAAGGCGCTTACATCATCGGCAATAAAGAACAACTCACACCAGAACAACTCAAAACATTAAAACCCGGTGATAGATTTACTTTTACCGTTCCCAAAACAAAAGCGCTTGAAAGCATTCTCATTCCAGAAGAAAGATTAGCCCCTTTGACAGAAAATGAAACGGCCCAAATGGTTGCAGAAGATTCTTGTGTCCACGCAAGCCTAAAACAGGTCCAGCAATTGTCAAAAATTGTTTATGGTAGTACAAAAACATTAGACAAACAGATGGAAGAAATCATCAAAAATCCAAACTTAGGCCAACCGCTCGCCAACCAGATTGAAAGAGCACCGCACTCTATTTCTCATCTTGCCGGTTTCAGTTTATGTGGACTACAAAATCAGGCACGTGCAAACGCTAAAAATCATCTTGAGATGCTCTGTACTGCCGTTGTAAATTTTGCCCATGCAGTGAGACATGCTGAAAAGGAAATTACGCAAGAACATGCAACAGAACAAAGTCGCCTTGCAAAAATGGTAGAAATGCCAAGTCAAAGCTTGCAAAACCTCTTCGCCTTGCCAAAAGAATTACAACAAGAAGCTTTAGCAAAAAATCCTTTATGTCAAAAAGAGCTCAGCAACTTTGTAAAAAAGATCAACACCCGTCTCTCACCAAATGAACATAAAGCAGTTCAAAATAATGATTATGAAACATTGGCTCAAAGCATTGGTGTATCAGAAAATAAAGCCAAACAAATTACACAAATTATTAAGCAAACCAAAGAAGTACACCAGCAAGCACAAGTATGCACAATGCACCGTTCCAAAGCATTCGCTATGGCCTGCTAAGAATAGACAAAACCTTCCTCCTTAATGAGAAAGGCTCATAAGCGAAAACTGTTTGGCGTTATCTGCACCTTTGCAAAAAGAGATGAGAGTTCATATCACACACCTAGAAAAGAGCATTTCGCAACATATTCTGACAGAATTGAAAGTAAAATACAATGAAATATACCAAAACACAAATGGTACTCATTTTAACACCGATCGCTTTAGGTGCTTTAACGATATTCCTTGTCCCTCATTTTTTATTGTTTATAACAAATGGACTAAAAAGCGATCAAATTTATTGGACTCTTCGTTCTGAGCCTTTATTAGTCTTAGCACTAACGGCTGCTGTTTCATTGTTGTATAGTCTCTCGCAAAAACTACACCTGCGTAAAATGATCACTTTTGTCTCCGTTGTCTTTTTTGGAACAACCGCTCTTTACTATATTGGTGGTGAAATAAAACGTTTAAGTCCCTATGTTGGCCAACAAGGAATAACATGGGGCTATGCTCTTCAATTCATGGACCCCATGGTTGTTTTTGGCATCATCATTGGTGTTTTTTTTTCCATCATTCAATTCGTAACAACCCTTCCCCCTAAAAGTAAGGTCAAGCGTGCAAAAAAAGGTATTTTTGGTGAGGCCGCTTGGATGAATTTAAGAGAAGCAGCAAAAATCTTTCCTGCCAATGGGCAAATTGTTGTGGGTGAAAGATACCGTGTCGATCAAGATAATGTGTGCAACATTCCCTTTGCACCTGGCAATAAAACAACATGGGGAAAGGGTGGAACAGCCCCTTTGCTAACCTTTAATCTTGATTTTGGTTCAACTCATATGATCTTTTTTGCTGGTTCTGGTGGCTATAAAACAACAAGTACAGTAGTTCCCACGTGTTTAACCTATCCAGGGTCTATTATTTGTCTTGATCCTTCAACAGAAGTTGCCCCAATGGTCAAATTTGCGCGTCAAAAAATGGGAAATAGAAATGTCATTGTTCTCGATCCCAACTCATTGTTAACAAAAAACTTTAATGTCATCGATTGGCTTTTAGATGACAGCGTACCACGCACACAACGCGAAGCAAATATTGTAAGCTTTTCAAAGTTGCTTCTTACAGATAAAAAATCAGATAATTCTTCAGCGGAATATTTCTCAACACAAGCCCATAATCTATTAACGGCTCTTCTTGCTCATGTTGTATTTTCTGATGAATATGAAGACAGCGAGCGCAATTTAAAAACATTGCGTGGTATTCTCTCTCAATCAGAAACAGCTGTTGTTAATCAATTACGCATGATTCAAGAAACAACACCTTCTCCTTTTATTCGTGAAATGGTTGGTATTTTTACAGAAATGGCAGAGCAAACCTTTTCAGGGGTTTATACCACCGCCTCAAAAGACACCCAATGGCTTTCTTTATCCAATTATGCAGATCTTGTCTGCGGAGATGATTTTTTTTCCTCAGATATTACCAATGGCAATACAGATGTTTTTCTCAATCTCCCCGCAAGCATTTTAAACAGTTATCCAGCTATTGGACGTGTGATTATTGGCGCCTTTCTCAATGCCATGGTTACAGCAGACGGTAACTATAAAAAGCGTGTTTTATTTGTCTTAGATGAAGTTGATCTTTTAGGCTATATGAATATTTTAGAAGAAGCCCGCGACCGTGGACGTAAATACGGTACATCCTTGATGCTCTTCTATCAATCCTCTGGCCAGTTGGTCAACCACTTTGGAGAAGCAGGAGCACGTTCATGGTTTGAAAGTTGTTCCTTTGTCAGCTATGCTGCCATTAAAGATCTCCAAACTGCCAAAGACATTTCAGAACGCTGTGGCCAAATGACCGTTGAAGTAACCGGAACAAACAAATCAAGAGGTTTATCTTTAGGAAAGAGTTCATACAACGTCAATTACCAACAAAGAGCCCTGATTTTACCCCACGAAGTTATTCAAGAAATGCGTCAAGATGAACAAATTATTCTGATGCAAGGACAACCCCCTTTACGTTGTGGTCGAGCGATCTATTTTAGAAGAAAAGAAATGTTAGCCGCAGCTGCAAAAAACCGCTTTGCTCCACAAAAGAAAAACTAAAAAACACCCTCTAATGGAGGCAATGCATCAAAACAAAAACAACAAAGGATAAAAGCAGAGATTCTATCTCATAAAAGCCTATAAAGAAGGAATTCCCGCTTGATACAACAAGAAAAATATGGGGAAAAGTCTTTAAATGATGGTATTATGCCTGTGCTTACCAATGCCAATTTTCTTTATAAAGCACTCTCCTCATCTCCAAATAATAAATACCAATCATATCTATGCCTTGAGAATCCTATCAGGAAACTTTTGAAGGCACCGCTTTTATAGGGAAATTTTTCTACAAAAAAATTAAAAGACAATATGCATGAAAACAACCCAAATGAACCATTCTCTCTCAGTAAAAGAAAAAAATGCCAAGATAAAGATTGATACACTCAAAAACACCTACGAATTTGAGGGATTTTTTCCTCACCCAAGTCTCAACATCTCAAAACAATATGCGTGGGGGATTTTCAAACAAAAAGTTTAACACACTCTCATAGATAATGTAACATTATAAGGAATGTAACAATGCCCAAAGCAAAAGAAAAAACAAAAGGGATTCCCTCACCCCATAATTATATCTATCTTGGTACCCAAATTCTCAAAAATAGATATGGAGAAACAGATTTAAAACGTTTTCTGGAAAAATGCTCACATGATAGGCAAAAAGCCATGATCAATCTGCGTGCAGAACCCCTGCCAGAATATTTTAATTCAACTTATCTATGCCATATCCACCAACAATTGTTTAAAAATACCTTTGTATGGGCTGGACATCTGCGCCATATCCCCTTCGCATTTACAGACGATAGCATTGCCGCCATGCCAGAAATGAAAAGAATGGAATGGGGCAATAATTTTGCAACCGGTGAAGAAATCCCTGAACTCTTACAAAAATTAGATCAAACGCTTGCCGAAAAAGACAATTTGCAAGGCTTAACACGCGAAGAATTTGTCAAGGAAGCAACGAGTCTATTTTATTCTCTTCACAAAATCCACCCATTCATAGATGGCAATGAGCACACAGAACAAGTCTTTTTTGAAAATCTTGCCAAAGCTGCAGGACATCAGCTTGACTTTTCGCTTGTCACACAAAAACGTATGATGGCTGCCTGTAGCGAAGCAATGCAATATAGCAATACACAACTGTTGAAAGATCTTTTTGAGGATATCTCCAATCCCCCCAAAATACGTCTTTTAAAAGAATTTATGGACCACGTAAACAATACGGGACGCAACGTGGATGATCGCCTTGTTATAGCAACAAAGGCAGGAGAAACCTATATAGGAACTTATAAAGGTTGTTATTCAGAAGGTTTTATACTCGATGTGCAAGGAACTTACATCATTGGTAGCAAAGATGATCTCACACCAGAACGATTAAAAACACTAAAACCTGGTGATATCATTACCTTTACCGCCCCCAACAGCAAAGAGCTTGAAAACACGCTTATTCCAAAAGAAACATTAGCACCTCTCACAAAAAGTGAATGTGCCAAAACAGTTGCGCTAGATAGTTACGTTCTCAAAGCTCAAAAGCAAGTCCGAGCTTACACAAAAACTGTTTATGGTGACGCAAACGTATTAAACGAACAGATAGAAGAGATTATTAAAAATCCAGAATTAGGCAGACAGTTTGCTAATCAGATTAAACAGGCACCGCACTCTGTTTCTCCTCTTGCAGGTTTTAGTATATGCGGTCTACAAAATCCGGCACGTGTACACGCTCGAAATTATCTTGATGTGCTCTCTCTTGCAATTGAGAATTATGTGTATACTGTAGAAGCTACCTATAATATAGTCACTCGAGACCATAAAATTAAACAAGAACGCCTTGGAAAAGCGGTAGAGAATCCCAGTCAAAACTTGAAAAATATTTTTGCTTTATCACCGGAAAAACAAAGAGAAATCTTGTCTCAATCTCCTCAATTACACCAAGAGCTCCGTACTTTTATAAACAGTTTAGAACATCGTCTCTCATCAAACGAATGTAGTGCGATCACAAACAAAGATTATGAAACACTTGCACAAAGTATTGGTATATCAGAACAGAAAGCACGAGAAATTACCGACATTGTTCAAAAAGCAAGGAACGCTCATAGCCAATTCTACACACGCACACAAAATCGTTCAAATACACTTGCTATGGCCAACTAAAAAATATGAAACTTTGTTTTTTTGATTTAAACACCTATGTGGAAGAGATATTTTAATATTCTTATCATACATGCAAAAAACAGACTACTTAAGCGCCCTACCACCAATTTTGCACATAGCATATACACCATATCCAAAGCAATTGGACAGGATAATTGTTAATTCCTTTTAAACGTCATGATTACTACTGACGAAAGCTACAAAAGCCTATTTTATTTGTCTTAGATGGAGTCGATTTTCGTGGTTATATGAATATTTTAAAAAGAGCACTCATTTTACCCCACGAAGTTATTCGAGAAATGCGTCAAGATGAACAAATTATTCTGATGCAAGGCTCCCCTTCGCAATGTGGTTGCGCCATCTATTTCAGAAGGAAAGAAATGTTAGCCGCAGCTACAAAAAACCACTTTACCCCACAAAAGAAAAACTACCCTCCATGATACGATATTGACAAAAAATAACCGCCCGCATACAAGAAAAACAGGTTCAAAAAATCCATGATTTTTCTTTTTATATTTTCTGTTTTATATTTTGTGCATCGTTTTATCAGCTTTATCAGCGCCCATGGTCTTTAAAAAGTCTTTATAAAAACGCCCATACACCCAACCAATAGCGACACTAATATCTCCACTTGGAAAAGGAACCCATTTCTACAAAGTTTTTCATCTATAATTTATATAATAAATTGATTTATAAATGATAATTTATATTTTTTTGTTAAATAAGAGACTAAATAGCGTAAGATTCTCTCATCTTAAATCTGTTCCATGTCGTGTTGCATCAATCAAAACTCTGTCGCCTGCATGTCACAAGCGAGAGCCTCATGTAGAGTAAAACTGTACAAGAAAGGCATACCTTTTTATGAACCGTCTCTAAGTCCCAAGGTCTTGTCCGAAACATTAGGCACTCAAAGTATCTGAGGATACTGGCTTCTTTATGAAGCGTAAAAATGGGAAAGCTCAATAGATTTTATACACTTCATGGGAGGCTTTAACGTTGTACCATTTATGAGCACCGTCGCCAAATGGGTGTGTTAAAAGATGTCTCTTTAAAACAAGCCCGTGAATTAGCACCCCAATGGTATTCTGTTTTACGTCAAGGGCATTCCTCCATTAAAGAACATAATCAACAAAAGATTTGCCTTTGAGACAAGAAGCTCTCAAAACACCCACACGACAAACATCGATTTTCTCCCTCCCCCCCAAAAAACATCCAAGATATACACCAAAATGAATAAATCATTCTTATACAAGCTTTTCCCCCTTTACGATATCATAAAGTGTTCTATTTTAATGATAAAGCGCTGAAAAAGGCTTTTCTCCCCAACCAAAGAAAAGTTTTTATTCTCTTATGGGTCTTAAATCTTAAAGCAGCGCATACAATAAGAGCAACAACACAAAGTAAAAAACATTTTGTTGCAAAAATACACAAAAAAGATGTTCGTATGGCAAGATATTCATATGGAGCAATAAAAAAATATAATGGAGAAAAATTTTTGATGACTGCTTTTGCCCATAGATTCACCAATCTGAGAGCTGTGTATGAAAAGTACCAGCACCATCCACTAACCAAGAGCGATTACACCCGCTATATCCACGCCCCTCATCAAAGCGCTCTTGCAAACAACTTTGTTAAAGGAAAAAACAACAATTTTAAGCAACATTTTTCTTTTTGACCTCTTCCTTACACCTCAAAAAACGAAGATTTTACCCAGAGTCAATTTATAGAAAATCCATTTTCTGACCACTCATGGGCTTCATATCAGCGCCCTAAATACCAGCATTTTACAGTACAAGATAATAAACAAAGGAAACATCAGAAAAGCTTTTCAAAAGCATCACAAAACGATTGATACAACATCCATACACTGAAGGGAAAAGCACTCCCTCTCATAACACCCAAAATCTCAAAAGAATACGCGAAGGGGAATTTTTCACATGCAGCGTTTAAGACGCTCATCAACCACCACCCTACCTACTTAGGAGAGATTACATGTTAGAGCAAAATTATCTATATAAAGGAACCAAAACACTCAAAAATAAATATGGCATCAAAGACCCTAAAAAACTGTATCAACGCAGTACCCATGACGTCACTAAAGCAGCCGTAAATTTTCGCCATGAACCACCCCCACAAAAATTTGATGCTTCCTATCTAAAACTAATCCACTGGAGCCTCTTCTACAAAACTTTTGAATGGGCTGGAAAAACCCGTGATACATCCTTTACATTTGAAGATGGCACCACTGCCCATATGCCGGCGATGCGTCCCAAAGCCTATGAAATTCCTTTTGCTATTGGACCGCAGATTCAAAAAGAACTAAAACAACTCGAAAAAACACTTAATGAAAAGAACAATTTAAAAGGTTTATTGCGCCAAGAATTTGCTGAAAGTGCCGCTGAAGTTTTTATGGCGCTCGAGCACGCACATCCTTTTAGAAAAGGCAATGGGCGCGTAAATCGAATGTTTATGGAAAAACTTGGACAAGCCGCAGGATATACCATTGACTTTTCTTTCATTACAAAAGAACGGATGACAGCAGCTTGTATTGAAGCTATGCAACATGGCAATCCCCAACCGATGAAAGATCTTTTTGAAGATATCACCCATCCGCAAAAATCCCTTGTTTTAAAAGAGTTCATCTCCCAAATGAGAAACGCTGGACTGGATGAAATTAACGATCGTGTTGTTGTTGCAGCAAAGGAAGATGTAACCTATGAAGGCGTCTTTAGAGGTTTTTCAGCAGAAGGTTTTGTCATGGAAATAGAAGGGGCTTTCGTCGTCGGACACAAAGATGATCTCACCCCAGAACTCGTCAAAACATTACAAAACGGTGCCCGCTTCTGCTTTCAAAAAACCAACGTTCAAAGCTTAAAAGAAACACTGATCCCAAAAGAAACTTTAGCCCCTCTTACCCATGAAGAGTTATTCACAAGGATTTCAAATGACGCTTATGTTGAAGGGAGCCGAAAAGAAATCGAAAATTTATCAAAGACTGTTTATGGTAAAACCCAGGCCTTAAAGACAACATTAGATATCATAACGGCAGCTCCAAACTTAGGAAATCAGTTTGCCGATGAAACTTTACAAAACCCTCAATCAATTTCTAAATTTGCTGGGAGTAAAATACTTGGCATGAAAAGTTCAAATCGCAGACAAGCCGAACAGGCTGTTCCACAACTCAGCCAAGCCCTTAAAAATTATGGCGCAATAACACAACAAACAAAAGATGCAATTCTAGAGCAACACCAAAGAGAACAAAATCGCCTGAACCACACTGTCGAAAAACCTGGAAAAAATTTACAAAACCTTTTTGCCTTACCAGAAGAACAACAAAGGGAAGCTTTATTCCATTCTCGTTCACTGCGACAAGAACTCCATACCTTTTCACGACAACTACACAATCGTCTATCCTCAGAAGATCGTAAAGCCATACAAGAAAAAGATTATACCAGACTAGCTTGCCTCCTTGGGACATCGGAAAGCAAAGCAAAAGAAATTGCGAATACTGTAAAGAACACCCAAGAAGCACAATGCCAAGCTCGCAGCTTGAAAGTTAGTCGTTCCTCATCGCTGGCTCTTACCGGCTAAAAACGCGTGAACTTTTGCCTTCCAACAGAACTCTTTATACCAATCATTTTATCTCCATTACGCCCACCAATTGTTTTAAAATGTTACAAAAGATAGTCCTAAAAATGAATCCTGTAATCTACTATAACTTATTGATAATATTTCATAAAAAAACTGTATAAAAGACATAAATGTCCATTACATATCAATATGGATAGCGCGAAGTCTTTGGAGACCATTCAGTTTGATATTCTTCTTTTGTCTTAAAAAATATCAAAAAGTGGGAAATGCGCCAAAGAGGTTTTCTAAAAATATTGAAAGGAAACAGCCATGAAAAAAAGTCACCCAAGCCCTTCTACCAATGTAGAGGAACTAAGACAACAAATTGACCAACAAAACCTAGAAGCTTCTAATGTAGAAGACCTCTACGCAAAGGTTAATAAACCACCTAAAGAACAGCGCACCTCACCTCAATATACACTTCAACAACCACCAGAAACGGTTTATGCTCCCAAAAAGCCACTTGACCAACAAAACCTAGGAGCTTCTAATGTAGGAGACCTCTACGCAAGGGTTAATAAGCCACCCAAAGAACAGCGCACCTCACCTCAATATACACTTCAACAACCATCAGAAACGGCCTATGCTCCCCAAAAGCCACTAGGAAATCCCTATGATAGACTTGGTGAAAGACCAAGTGATGGGCGACGCACCGCCAAACTCGTAAACCCCTATTCAATAACGGATTTGGCAGCACAAGGTTGGCAAACACCCTACGACACAGTTGGTGAAGGTGCACAGGGTGGACGACATCCCCAAGAACCAGAACATCTCTATGCAGAGCTTGAAGTTGGTGAAAATGGTAGGCACTCTCCCCAAAGACCACTCGAATCCGTCTATGCAACGGTTGGCATGGGAGCTGAAGGCGGGCAAGAATCTGAACAACTAGAAAATCCCATCTATCAAGGCGTTGGCGGAGGCAGAATCTCCCCTCCCAGAACCCCAAAAGATGTGGTTACAACAAAGCTTTTAACAAGCGTAGACTTTCAATATGGTGTAAGAGAAACGCAAGAATGGTGCAGAGTTGTTTATGGTAACGAACATGCTTTGAATCAACAACTGGCTAAGATTCTTGACGACCCTCAAAATGCAGAAAAAGTCTTATGGAGCCTTGCAGAAAATCCTGAAAGCGCTGGTAAGCTTGCAGGTCACAAAATACTTGGTGTAAAATCTCTAAGCCGCAGAGAAGCTGAAGATGGTTTTCGTCCTCTTTGCTCAGCTCTTGAGAGACATATACATAATACACAAAAGCTCCATAAAAAGTTTACACGGGAGCATGAAAGAGAAAGAGGTCAAAGACAAGAAAGTCCAGAAAGAGATACAGAAGACAGACATTACCACCATCATCATCGTCATGCAAGAGGACAAGAACAAAATAGTCCAGAGCCCAGCCCACAACAACAAAGACATGAAGAAAAAGGAATGGCTTTTGCCATGTAAGGGGAGCATAAACATAAAAACAGATAGTTTTTGTTTTTCATGTAATCTTTTTTTCAGTGAGTTTCTTGGTGCAAATCATTTTATCGTGATTGCACCAAGAATTGTTTTAAAATATTACAAAAAATAGTCCTAAAAATGGATTCTGTAATTTATTATAACTTATTGATAATATTTCATAAAAAAACTGTATAAAAGACATAAATGTTCATTACATATCAATATGAATAGCGCAAAATCTTTGGAGGTCATTCGGTTGGATATCTTCCTTTATATCAAAGTTATCAAAACTAAAAGTGGGGAATGCACCAAAGAGGTTTTCTAAAAATATTGAAAGGAAATATGTATGAAAAAACATCATCCACATCCTTCTGCAAATCCAGAAGCCCTCTATGCAAAAATTAATAAACCAACTAGAGGAAACCAGCGCGGACCAACCCCAGAAGAGGAAGTTCTATACGCATCCGTTAGCAGTGTTTCTCCTTCAAGAGGGAGACATCCTGATCGGGGAAGAGAAAATCCTGAAACCGATTACACAGAGGTTGCTCCCCCAAAACGCGAAGCTGAGGTTACATACGCATCCGTTAGCAGTATTTCTCCTTCAAGAGGTAAACATCAAAGGACAGAAAATCCTGAAACTGACTATACAGAGGTTTCTCCACAACAAAAAGGAAGATCATCTTCACCTTCTCTCACAACTGATCAAAAGAGTGTAATGCTTTTAAAAAATCCACAGGTCCAAGCACGTGCAGAAGAGGTCATACATTGGAGTAAAATTGTTTATGGCAATGATACAATTTTCCAAAAACATTTGCAAAGCATACTTACAGATCCCAATAAAGGAAAAGAGCTTTCAGATCAACTTGCTGAAGATCCTGAGTCTATACATAAGCTTGCGGGCCGTACCGCACTTGGACTAAAAAGTCAAACACGCAAAGAAGCTGAAGAGGGTTTTAAATCGCTTGTTGACGCCATTGATGATTATACAAAGGCTGTAGAAAGAGCCACAGAGAGGCTATCGCAAACCCCTCTAGCGGAACAAAGACGCCGTCAAGAAAATTCTCAGCAAGTTGAGAGACACCATCATCATCATCGTCATCACGCAAGAGGACAAGAACAAAATAGTTCAGAGCACAGCCCTCAAAGACAAAGACAAGGAGAAAAAGGAATGGCTTTTGCCATGTAAGGGGGCATAAACATAAAAACAGATAGTTTTTGTTTTTCATGTAATCTTTTTTTCAGTGAGTTTCTTGGCGCAAATCGTTTCATCGCGATTGCGCCAAGAATTGTTTTAGAATGTTACAAAAAATAGTCCTAAAAATGGTGCCTGTAATTCACGATAACTATTGATAACTTATTGATAATATTTCACAAAAAAACTGTATAAAAGACACAAATGTCCATTAAGCTGATTGCAAATAGCGCAGATCTTTGGAAGCTCATTCAGCTCGATATTTCTTTTGTCTCAAAGCGATCCAAGCATAAAAGGCAAGAATGCACCAAAGAGGTTTTCTAAAACAATTTTTGAAAGGAAACATGCATGAAAAAAAAACACCCTCATCCTTTTCCATCCTCTTCAATACAAGAACTTATAAAGCTCTATGAACAAGCGGCGGCAGAAGTCTCAGGCGCAGCCCCCCTTCCTAAAGAAACACCTTCAAAAAGCAAAAGACTATCATCCATACCGGAAGAAGATGAGGAAAGACAATCTCTTTTAAGAGAAGAAACTGTACATGCATCAACAAATCGAACAGCCTCGTTAACAAGAGGCGGCTCTACCAAAAGGCAGCAAAAACCTGAAACGACACACTCAACAGTTACTTCACAAATTACCCAAAGGACAACAAGAGTTCTCTCAGAGGAAGAAATCATTCTATTTCTTCCACACCATTCATTGGTTAAAACATATCGAGAGGAAATCCAACATTTATCCGCAAAAGCCTATGGCAATCCAAATATTTTGCAAGAAAAAATGCAGGAAATTCAAAAAAATCCTGCTGCAGGAGAGGAGCTCTCATGGCGCATGGCAGCATATCCTGAAAGTCTTGCTAAACTTTCCGGCACCAGCATGTTGGGCTTTAAAAATCGAGCACGTAGACGAGCGGAAGAGAGTTATTCCGCTCTCAGTGTCACTGTTGATTGTTATACAGAAGCTGTAAAACAGGCAAGAGAGAGCCTCGTACAATCTCCAGAGCAAGAACTCAAAAACTATGAACGCTTCATGGGGAAGGAAGCCGTCGCTAAACTTCTGCAAAAACCAAATCATCGTGAAAAAGAAACTCTTTCAGAGACAGAAATTTCTACCCAAATTCAACAACATTCAAAAGTCAAAAGACACCTCGCCCAAATCCAATATTGGTGTAAAGTTGTTTTTGGGAACGAAAACATTTTGCAATCACAAACAGAAGAGCTTTTCCAAAACCCTGAAACAATAGAAGCACTCGCACAGCAACTTGTCGGAAATCCTCAATCTTTTCACAAGTACGCTGGTCATAACTTTTGTGGCTTTAAAAATAAAGCACGCAGACATGCTGAAACGGGTCTTTCTCACCTCATTGACGCCGCTGACAATTATGCAACAGCTGTAACACAAGTAAGAGAGAGCCTTTCAAAAACTCAGCAGGCAAAACAAGAACACAATGAAGCACCTTCTGACAGAGCGCAAAATTTGCATCAACAACAAAGCGTCTCACAGTCTGCTCAACGCGTTGAGCTTTCAACAGTAACGCATGAAGGAGCAACAACCTCTACTCAACAAAGAGAAACAGATGTTCGTCCTCGCAAAACTGCCGCCCCAAAAGCGATGGCTTTTGCCAGCTAAACAGACATAAGTTTTCACGTTGAATCTAACGTCTTGGCGCAACACAGGAAAGAGGTATTTGCGCCAAGAAAGAGAGAAAAATTGAAACAAAATTTATTTTTCTGTCCCTTAACCCAAACACTGAGAAAATAATCTTTAGAGAATGATTATGATCTGAACCATAAGAGTCAAATCGTGCGAGACCATTCAGTTTCATATCCTCTCTCATAAAAGCAAATGAAAAAGCATAAAACAGAATAAAAACCAACGTACATTTTTAAATAGTATTTAAAAACAATATTGGAAGAGTTTGAAAGGAACATGTATGAAAAAAAGAAATCCCTCCCCTTTTATCACCGAAATGATGGAAAAATTTCAACAACAGGCTGAACAATCCCCTACCAGAACCCCTCCTTCCCAAGTTTCTCAAAGTTTGCCAAAAGCAACTGTAGAAAAACGCCCAGAAAATTTATCCCCCCACCCAAAAGTTGCTCCACCACCACCCCCTCGTATGAAAAGCTCAGTGCAAACCAACACAATGTCTCCTAACGCCAAAAACCAAGAGACGCCTCCCCCACAAAAAAAAGCAGCTCCACCAAAACCTCCGCGTGCAAAAGAGAGGCAACAACATAAACAAACAGTTCAAGAGTCCCCCTTCCTACAGACAAAAGTGGCTCCACCCCCTCCTCCACGCATGAGAGAAAAAACACAAACCGGCACAACAATCTACAACTCAAAAATCCAAGAAAACTCCTCTCCGCACACAAAAGCAGCTCCACAAAGACCTCCACGTGCAAAAGAGAGACAACAACATAAACCGACAGTTCAAGAGTCCCCCCCCCTACAGACAAAAGTGACTCCGCCCCCTCCTCCACGCATGAGAGAAAAAACACAAGCCGACGCAAAAATCCTCAACTCAAAAATCCAAGAACACTCCTCTCCGCACACAAAAGCAGCTCCACAAAGACCTCCACGCGCAAAAGATAAGCAACAAAACAAAACAACAGCTCAAGAGGGAGAACATCTCTATGCAACGCCTGCTCCGCCCCTTCCCCCACGCATGAGAGAAAGAGTACAAAATGGCACAAAAATCCAAAATCCTGAAACACACGAACCAAGTGTTAGACCCAAAACACTATCACATATGAAAGTCAGGCAGCAAAGCAGTTCATCATCACAAGACAGTGGAACATATGCCGTCCCGCCTTCAAGAAAACCGCACCGTATAGAAAACAGAAAACAAAGCGATACTGTCGTCCAAAAGCCTGCCTCTCCACACACAGCAATTGAACAACCAAAACCGTCTCACGAACAAAAACCATCTATTAATACAATGGAAAGAGAGCTATTGCTCGTAGCATATCAAGAAGAGATACGATTTTTGTGCAAAAAGGTTTATGGCGACCGACTTATTTTAGAAGAAAAAATAGCAGAAATCAAAGAAAACCCCGATATGGGAGAACAACTCTTATGGGATGTTACAGAACAGCCTAAGTCTATTTCTAAGCTTGCTGGTAGAAAAGTTCTTGGCATAAAAAATCATGCGCGCAAACAAGCTGAAGAAGCTCTTCCCACCCTATGTGCTGCCATTAACGGTTATGTGTATACTTCAAAATATACAAAAAGTGAAAATATTTTACAAGGTTCTCACACGGAACAACAACATCAGCGACAAGCACAAGAGGAAGAGCTAACAAATCAACATTTACAAAATCCGCTCAATTCAGAAAAGAAAATACAGCCTCTCTCAAATGAGGAAATTGCCCGCAGAGTTCAAAAAGATCCATCGGTTCAATATGGTCAAAGAGAGATCCAATATTGGTGCCAAATTGTTTATAAGGATCCATTTATTTTGCAATATAGAATAGAAGATATGCAAAAAATTCCAGAGATGGGAGAAGAGCTTGTATTTCAAATTGAAAAGGATTGTACATCTGTTTCTCCGCTTGCTGGTAGACAAGTCCTTGGCATAAAAAATGGAGCACGCAAAGCTGCTGAAGAAAATCTTCCTACTCTTTGTACCGCCATTAAGGATTATGCTGAAACTGTAAAACAGTTAAGAGAAGGCATTGTGCAAAACCATCAGGAAGAACAACAAAAACGTCATCAACCACCTACCGATCTCGATAAAAAGTTGCAACAGCAGCAAAGCTTATCGCAGCCCCCAAAGCTGCCTGAACGCTCAACAGCAAAGCGGCATCAAGAAGTTGCAGAAACTTCTAGACAGGAAGACCAGCCGCATGTTCGACCGCACAGAGCCGAAACATCAAAAGCAATGGCTTTGTCGTGACAGTCTAATCATCGTTGGCTTTTCATCCAAAACTTTGGTGCAATTATCTTGCCAAGATTGCACCAAAGACGGTGTATGAAATACAGAAAATTTTGAATAAGACACCCCATTATTTTACAGAATTCATTGATAAAATTTCACGATAATACTTTATAAAAATTACAAACTTTAACTTTGTTCCATGCGAATAAGGTCAATTTTTTCAATCATTCAAATAGGCATTCTTCTTTGAAGAAAACACTATGAAAATAACATAAGGCAAAAAATGTAAACAAAAAAAATCAAAAAATAATGTTACCATTTGAAAGGAAATATGCATGAAAGAAAACACAGAACATTGTGCCTCCTCTACACAGGAAGAATTGCAAGAACAACACTCTGTAATTAATGCAGCCATTTCAAAGCAAATCAATGAAGAAGCGCAAAATTTTTTCTACCCCAATAGCAAAGTGCTTAAAAATAAATACCGCATCAAAGATAAAGAAATATTAAAAGAATGCTGTTCTAATGATGTAAAAAAAGAAATGATAAAACTGCACCAAGAACCTCTACCAGAGCAGTTTAATGCCTCTTATCTAAAATACCTTCATCAAGGCCTCTTTTCCCGTGCATTTGAATGGGCCGGACAAACACGCGAAGAGCCTTTTACATTTGAAGATGGCACTGTTGCTTCTATGCCCATTTTGAAAAGAAAAGAATTTACAAAACCTTTTGCGATTGGCAGAAAAATACAGGAGGGACTAGAAAAGTTAGATAAAACGCTTGCTGAAAAGAATAATTTACAAGGCTTAACGCGCGAAGAATTCGTTGAACAAGCAGCTAGTATAATGATAGATTTGCACCACTTGCATCCTTTCAGAGAGGGCAATAGGCGCACAAAGAGACTGTTTGTTGAAAAACTCTCTCAAGCAGCAGGACATGAGCTAGATTTTTCTCTTGTGAGCAAAAAACGTAAAGACTTTGTCCGCGCCGCTGCCATGGAACATGGCAACCCAGAGCCTATGAAGCATCTGCTTGAAGATATCTCAAATCCAGAAAAATTGCTCCTCTTACGAGAATTCACCAACTCTATGAGAGAGCTTGGATTGGATGAAAAAAATTATCATCTCGCTGTCGTTGCAAAAGAAGGAGAAACCTATCATGGTACCTATAGAGGCAGTGGACCCAATGGCTTCATGCTTGATGCCAACGGGATTTTCATCTTGGGAAATAAAAAAGATCTCACCCCAGAGCAAATACAGACATTAAAAATCGGTGATGCCCTCTCCTTTACAGCACAAAAAGTTCAAAACCCAGAAAAAAACCAGCAAAAAACATTGCTTCCAGAAGAAAAAAGAGCCACTCTTAAAAACGATGAAATAACTGAAAAGAGCAAAGACAACGCATCCATTCAAACAAAGAAAAAAGAACAAGCCCATTTTTCACCGTGGATTGTCCCTCATGCTTTACATGACAGCGTTGAAGTTATGCCCCAAAGTTTGCAAGAACAAGAAAAAGAACAAATGGCACAACCAATTGCTCAATCGGCTTCCGCTATGAGGCAAATGCAAAAAGATTTTCAAAAAAACATTTTACAGAGCAGTAATACAGCGACAAATAATCCAATATCTGTCAAAATGACAAAGGAAACACGCTCTGATCATCAAGAAAGAACAAAACAACCCCAAAAAAAATCAATGGCATACTGGGATACTGGTACAAGAAAAACGGACACCGTCCCTCTCACCTTACAGGAGAAATTATCATCACTGCCTGAAACCGAAGAAAATAAGACAATACATCGTAATTTCTTTTATCCCAATAGTATCACCTTAAAGAATAAATATGGAATAAAAGACTATGGAAAATTAAAAGTGCAATGTGCCCATGATACAACAAAAGCAATCATTCATCTGCGCCAAGAAGCGCCACCACAAAAACTAACCTCCACATATCTCCAATATATTCATCACACCCTATTTAAAAATACTTTTGAATGGGCCGGACAAACACGCGAAAAACCATTTACATTTGAAGATGGTACCGTTGCTTATATGCCAATGATGAAAAAAGCTGGTATTTCTTTTGCCTCAGCAAAACAGATACAGGAGGGTCTAGAAAATTTAGATAAAATACTTGCAGAAACGAATAGTTTAAAAGGCTTAACCCGCGAAACATTTGTTGAACATGTCACTGAAATGTTGATACAGCTCAACTATACACATCCTTTCAGAGAAGGCAATGGACGCACGCAACGAATGTTTTTTGAAAAACTTGGGCAAGTTGCTGGCCACACACTCGACTTTTCTCTTGTAACAGAAAAACGTATGAATCTTGCCAGCATTGCATCGCTAAAACATAACGATAAAGAAGAAATGAAACATCTGCTTGAAGATATTTCAAATCCAGAAAAAACACTTATTTTAAAAGAATTCATGGACAGCATGAAACATATCGGGCTTGAGAGTATTCATCATTATCTTATTATAACAGCAAAAGAAGGTCATACCTATAAAGGCTTTTACAGAGGCAGTGGACCCAATGGCTTTATGCTTGATGCTAACGGAATTTTCATCTTGGGAAATAAAAAAGATCTCACCCCAGAGCAAATACAGACATTAAAAATCGGTGACGCCCTCTCCTTTAAAGCACCAAAAATTCAAAACCAGCAAGAAGTGCTTATCCCCGCACAAACAATAGCCCCCCTTACCAACAATGAAATTGCCACAAGGATAAAAAACAACGCATCCATTCAAGCAAGAAGAAAAGAAATAGAAACTTTGTGCCAAATCATTTATGGCAATCGTCATATTTTGCGGGAAAGAATTGAGATGATCCATGAAAATCATACTGAAGGAGAACAACTCACCTATCAAATTACCACCTCTCCCCAATCGATTTCTAAGCTTTCTGGTAGCAATGTATTTGGCATCAAAAACAACGCGCGCGCCCATGCTGAAGAAAATATTTTTCCCCTCTGTAGAGCCATTGATCGTTATATCAATATTTCTAAACAAACAGAAAGAGACATTCTCCATACCCATCATGTAAAACAAAGGCGGTGTGAACAGTCGGTAGAAATGCCTAAGGCTTGGATGAAAAATCTCCTTTCCTTGTCAAAAGCACAACAGCAAGAAACTTTATCAAACTCTCCTGAATTAAGGGGAGAGATAAGGACTTATATCAAAAAAATCAATGAGCGCTTATCTTCAAATGAGCATGAAGTTATAAAAGAAAATAATCCTGAAAGACTTGCGAAGAGTCTTGGCACATCAACCATCAAAGCAAAAGAGATTATGGAAATAGTCAAGCAGATAAAAGAGATAGAACCGCATATACAACCCATGTATTTTTATAACCATAAATTCGATGAGCGCTTAGCACCAAACCAGTATCAATCTATCCAGCATCAATCTATAAGAAAAATAATGAAAAAAAATGTTCCAACACCCTTGATAAAGAAGCAATTAAAGTGCAAAAAATGACAGAAATCGTCAATCAGAGTCCCAAAAGACAAGAAAATATTCAACCTCACAAAACGGAGCACACAAAAGAAATGGCAATGAATATCTAAAAGGTTTATAAACTTTAACTTTTTTGCCCCCTCTGGTAAAAATGATAGCCTTTACCCCCCCTCTGCCTTCATCGGCAAATCAATTGCACCTCAACGAGAATGGAAACCATGAGAGAACAAATTGATCTTATTTCCTCAGATTTTATCCTCATCAACTGTGAAAAGAAACCTGAACAGGAAAAATGCTGTTGAAAGATCATGTCTTCCTATCCTCTTGTTTATGTAATCTCTAAAACGAAAAGGCAGCCAAATTTGGGGAGAATATAAAGCCGTAAAGATAAAAATAAATCACCAGCTTTACCATCACCTTTTAGCTCAGCCTTACGACTTTTTAAAACATCTAAAGCGCTGTTTTTTTTAATAATGAATAAATAATGGAAATTGCGTATTGCTCCACGCTTTTATTTTATTTGCGTTCTTTAATAGGGTCACACCCCTCACATAAAACAGAACGGTATTGGGTTGCACTATTCACGACATCACACCATAAAGAGAAATTATCATTATATATCCCTACATATCCCTTCAAACTGTTATAATATCACTCGCATATTTCAGTTTGAAAAAGAAATTTTAATTATTTTATGGCAACAATAAAAATTTTAATGCAACAGTAAACAAGGAGCATAAAAAAGTCTTCAAGCACCATTGTTGACAGAAAGATAAACACCGTCGTAAAACGCTTTCAAAAAGTATCCTTGATTAGGATAGAGATCAGATTTTTACGATTTAAAACGCTTTATTTCTCCTGTCATCGCTTCTCTTTTACAACAAAGCTGATATATCTTTATGACATTGATTAAAAAAATTGCAACAGTTGCTTCTGGAACCCTCATGAGCCGTATTTTTGGCTTCGTACGCGAAATGCTTATGGCCGCAGCCCTAGGGACAGGTCCTGTTTCTGATGCCTTTAACGCTGCTTTTCGTTTTCCCAACACATTTCGTCGTTTTTTTGCTGAAGGTGCCTTTAACGCTGCTTTCATTCCTCTTTTTGCAAAAAAAATCACTGAAGAAGGTCACGAAACGGCATGCAAATTTGCAGAAGAAGTCTTTGGCGTTCTCTTTTCGCTGCTCTTACTGTTAACGATTGCGATGGAACTGAGTATGCCTTTTTTGGTACAAACCATTATTGCCCCAGGTTTTACCGAAGATGCAACAAAATTTAACGCTACAATTCACTTTACTGCAATCATGTTTCCCTATTTAACCTGCATGTCGCTTGCTGCCATGATGGGGGGCATGCTTAATGCGCTGCGACGCTATTTTATTGCCGCCATTGCCCCACTCTTTTTAAACATTATTTTGATTGGTGTGCTTGCCTATGCTTGGATCTATAAACTTGACGCTTGGCATATTGGCTTAAATCTCTCTTGGGGTGTATTGGCAGCAGGGCTTCTTCAGCTCACCTTAATTGCCCTTGCTTTGCGTCAAAGTGGAATGAAAATTTCCTTCCGCCAGCCCCATTTAAGTCCTAATGTTCGTAAGCTATTAACTTTAGCATTCCCAGCAGCCATCACAGGTGGCATCACGCAAATTAATTTGCTTATTAATACCAACATTGCTTCTAGTCAATCGGGTGCTGTCTCTTCTTTGATGTATGCTGATCGTCTTTATCAATTGCCTTTAGGCGTAATCGCCATTGCCGTTGCAACCGTTCTTTTACCAGAGTTAACACGTGCTTTGCGGAGCAAAAAGCATAAAGAAACCCACCATTTACAAAATCGCTCTATTGAATTAACATTGTTGTTAACACTTCCAGCATCCATCGCTTTTTTACTGCTCTCCACTCCCATTGTCAGTTTGCTCTTTGAACGAGGACAATTTACCAGTCAATCAACACACCATGTTGCACAATTATTGGAGCTTTATGGACTAGGACTTCCAGCTTTTGTTCTTATTAAGGTCTTTATTCCTAATTTTTTTGCCCATGAAGATACCAAAACACCGATGATTTTTACAGGTATTTGCGTTTTCATCAATATCAGTCTCGCCTTAACATTATTTCCTATTCTATCTGCACGAGGCATTGTTATTGCTGAAATTACCTCTGGATGGGCCAACACCCTTTTGCTGTGGAGTGTCCTTATCAAACGCGGTTATTGGAAATACGACTTCCAACTGATAAAGCGAATATTATGTCTCATGATGGCAACTCTTTTGAGTGCACTAGCCCTCTATTACGGATTGAATGTGTTTGTTTTTTTGTCTTTTCCTTTATCCTCACAAGCATCATTTTTCTTGCGCGCGATCACCTTAGCTGGGATCATGATTGGCATATTTTTGATCTATTTTAGTGCCTATTTTTTATTCAACACCCGTTCCTTTTTTCACACGCTTAAAAATTTGAAAAAACGCTCATAATATCTATACTTTGTCAAAAACAATAAAATGAATAACCTTAATTGAAGAAAGAGCACTCCTATGGATACCTTCACACCACTTGTCTTTTCCGGCGTACAACCGAGTGGTCATTTACATCTTGGCAATTATCTTGGAGCCATTCAGCGTTGGGTTGAACTGCAAAACTCTCATCACTGCCTCTATTGTGTTGTGGATATGCATGCGCTCACAGTCAACCCAGATCCCCTTACTTTACGCGAATCCACCAGAACAGTGACAGCAGCTTTTTTAGCCGCCGGTATCGATCCTCAAAAACACATTATTTTTAACCAATCACGTGTTTTTCAACATGCTGAACTCGCCTGGATTTTTAATTGTGTTGCCCGTATCGGCTGGCTTCAACGCATGACACAATTTAAAGATAAAGCGGGAAAAGATCGCGAAAAAGCATCCATCGGGCTTTTTGCCTATCCCACTTTGATGGCTGCTGATATTTTAGTCTATCGAGCAACGCATGTTCCAGTAGGCGAAGATCAAAAACAGCATGTTGAACTCACACGCGATATTGCACAAAAATTTAACAACGACTATGCACAGCGTATTGCCGAATTAAATTTTGGTATCTCTATGCAAACAGATGAAGAAAAAAGACAAGGCTTTTTTCCCCTCCCAGAGGCGCTTATTGGAACAACAGCCACACGCGTTATGTCTTTGCGCGATGGGACAAAAAAAATGTCAAAATCAGATCCTTCAGATTTTTCACGCATTAATTTGACCGATGACGCTGATCTTATCGCAAAAAAAATACGCAAAGCCAAAACGGATTCAGCTCCACTTCCCGATACCCTTGCCGCTTTAAAAGAACGACCAGAAGTAGATAACCTGCTTGGTATTTATGCCGCCTTTGCCAAAGTTAGCAAAGAAAAGATTCTTTTAGAATTTTCTGGTCAACAATTTTCCCATTTTAAAACAGCTCTAGCCGACCTTGTTGTCCATAAGCTTGCCCCTATAACAGAAGAATTACGTCGCCTTCATCAAGAAAGCGGTTATATCGACTCTGTTTTGCATGATGGCGCTAAACGTGCTAGTATGCTCGCAGAAGAAAATATGAAAAAAATTCGTGAAATTATTGGATTTTTGCACAATACATAAAAATAATAAAACTAAAAACTGTAGAGAGCAAAAAAATCGTTTGTACAAAATAGAGAAAGTGCATGATTTCCAAACCCCAAAATCCGAAAAAAGAACCAAAGAAAAAAAACTTAGTTATTATCGATGAAACACCAGAGTGTCGGCGTGCCGTTGCGTTTGCCGCACAGCATGCCCAAAATACCAGTAGAACATTGGTATTACTTTGTGTCGTTGATAGTGTAGAATTTCAACATTTTCTGGGTGTAAACAACGTTATGCGTACAGAATCAAAGCAAAGTGCTCATAAAATATTAGGAGACATTGCCAGTGAAGTCCGCACCACCCATGCGCTTGAAACAGAAATAGTAGTGCGTGAAGGAAAAAAAATTGATGAGATTTCCAAACTGGTCGACGAAGATAAAAGGATTGCACTAATTGTTTTAGCAGCCAGTGGACATACAGAAGGACCAGGACCCCTTGTTCAATTAATCGGGAATAAAGGAACAGCTTTTTCAATCCCTGTCATTGTTATTCCTAGCAATCTTGCCGATGAAGATATTAGATCTATTGCCTAAAAAATATAATATTCTACAACGTAAGATCTTCCCAAGCCTTCATTATAAAAGGAGAATCTATGTTTATTCAAACTGAAACCACCCCAAACCCTGCAACTCTTAAATTCTTGCCAGGACGCGTGGTTCTTTCTGAGGGCGTATTAGAATTTCGTGACCGTGAAGAAGCAGCTAAAAACTCACCTTTGGCGGCTAAACTGTTTAATATTCCCAATATCAATGGTGTTTTTTTAGGCTATGATTTTATCACCGTAAGCAAAAAAGAAGGAGAATGGCAACATCTCAAGCCCGTCATTTTAGGCACAATTATGGAACATTTTCTATCCAATGAGCCAGTGATCACCACCAACGCTACAACACAAGCACAAACCCATGCCCTTAACGAAGAATTTTATGACGAAAAAGATGCTGATATTGTCTTAACCATTAAAGAGCTCCTTGAAACGCGTATCCGCCCCGCAGTTGCCAATGATGGTGGAGATATTACTTTTCGCGGATTTGAAAATGGTATTGTTTATCTCAATATGCGCGGCTCCTGCGCTGGATGTCCCTCTTCAACAGCAACTCTCAAACATGGTATTGAAAATCTTTTACGTCATTTTATCCCTGAAGTTTTAGGCGTTGAAGCCATGCCACAATAAATCACAATAAATATTGACCTCAATAGGTAAAATAACCACACCGATTGCCCCTCTTCAACAGCGCTCAAACATGGAATGTAAAGATCTTACGTCATTTTATTCCTGAAATTTTAGAAGTAAGCTATGCAGCCATAAAAATAGAGTACTGTTAAAAAAAATCTGTCCAATAATGATACCTTCACCCACCTTTCACCTCCACATATACCTTAAAAAGCTTTCAAAGCTCCCTTTAGGAAACATACGTTGTTTCAACAAACCAATTTACGTACACAGAAGTACAACGCATGAGCGTACATTTTAAATTTATTTTATCTCATAATCTTGTCATGCAATTTTAATCAAGAAAACACGACCTCGTTACAAAAAAGCCCCCAAAAAAAGAAAACATTGCAAGATAGAGTGCCCATTTGCTTCATCTTTCTCAGCTCTCCAAACGACAAATCACGCAAAATACTTCTTGTAGCAAGCCGGCACCATCATCATATCTGCCAGCCCCCAATGTTGCGATAGCCCTTGGCACTTAAGACGATTCAATAGCCCTTGGCACTTAAGACGATTCATAAGAGTCATTTTTAATCCTTTCTTGTACAGTTTTTACCCACACGCCAGCCCCGCTTGTGGTATGCAAGCAAGTGATTTTAATTGATTTAACATGGAACAGATTTGAAATGAGAGAATCCCACGTTATTCGGGGTTCTAATTCAATATGAATAATGCTAATTTATTATTATAAATCAATATGTTGTAGCAGCAAGTTGACAAAGATCACATTTTGCAACTTGAATGAGAATTCTGACATTCTTCTTATTTCAATTCTGTTTATGTTGCACCAATAAAAATCGTCCGCTTACACAGCACAAACTGGATAATAACAAAAACTATTTTTAATAGCGCTTATGCACACTTTTATAAGAGACTGTTGCAGAACTAAGAGCTGGAAAATGAATGACTGTACGACCTTGTCAAGATCATAGCGTCCTTTTTCCATTCTTAAAATCAAGAATTCCCCCCCTATCATTTTCAATCTCATTTCCATAAATATGACGAAAAAGGTGTAACTACCCATAAAAAATAAATACATCGAAGCCAGATCTATTATGGTTGTTTGAGAAATTATCTGATAAAAAGAAAGAATATTTTTTCAATTCAGCAGGAATAAGTTTGTCTACTTTACGGCGTTGTTCTTCTCATAAAGCGCATACTTTTATTGTTGCTTGTGAGTCAATATCCAGTCCCCTCATAACCGCATATTAAAAGAAAAGAAAGAGTCGCTATTTCTCTGCGATACATGGCTTTGCAATAAAGGAAAACATATTGCTTCTATCTGATTGGTGTAATCTATGAAACAAGAAAAGAAGCCCATTGGAGAAAAATATGCCCAATTAGAGAAGAATGTAAAAATAGGAAACCAATGAAATGCAAAAACAATTGCAAGAAAATAAATGCCTAAACTTTTTTCACAAACTCCGACTTTAAACTCATCTGACCAATCCCTGGAATTTTGCAATCGATATTATGATCCCCATCCACCAAGCGAATATTCTTTACCTTCGTCCCCGCTTTTAAAACAGATGAAGCGCCTTTTACTTTCAGATCTTTTATCACCATAACGGTATCTCCGTTTGTTAAAATCTGACTATTGGCATCATAAACAGTATTGACAAGAACCGTATCATCGTTTTTTTGTGGCCATTCATGTGCGCATTCAGGACACACAAAATTTTCACCATCTTCATAAGTATAAAGACAATCACAACGAGGACATTTGGGATATTGGGTCATAAATTCCCCTTATTAAAAGAAAAATCATTCATTATGACTGGTCATAAAGCAAGAAGTGCTTATTGTCCATTATTTTAGAAAAATGTTTCCCTTTGTTTCAATCCTCATCTGTCAACAGTGTTTATGAATGCCCTCATCACATACCATACATGGGTTTATAAAAATGATTGATCATTATACAACTCAAATGAGTCCCCGCATATCATAAAATTTACGCATTTCATTCTCTCTAATAAATTAATCAAAATCATTTTCTTATACATCACCAATGCAATTAACGAATGGATAAAAAAACAATTAGAAAAGGAACATCTCTGAATAAAACGTTCTCAAAGAGCTAAAAACTATTGCAGCATTGAGAAACAAGAAAATGATGTCCCCAACTTAACCTTTTATTTAAGTAAAGATAACAGTCATAATGTTAGAGAACAGACTGATTTATGATCATAGTCAATGGTTTTGTATATTGAATGAGAGCCGATAAATAAGCTGAGATTCTCTCAACCCCTTTTACATTGAAACAACCAAAACCTTTTGCATGTTACAAGTAGGAAAAGCCGTGTAAAACGATTATCCAAAATACTAAATACTCTCAAATATAAGAGCCAACATTGAAAGCGGGCAAAGTGAATAATGGTGCCGTCTTACTCTCTCATAAGCGTAAAAATGGTGCTGCTCAATGAAGGGACGGTTATCCCTTTCAAAGCAACACGCATAAGATGCGTTTTTAGTGTCTTGAGAGAGAAGATTCTTTAAAACAAACATATGAAATGTGCAACAATGATCGTATTTTGTTTTGTATGAGAAACATTCTCCTATTAAACAAAAATTTCTATCAAGCCATTGAGCAAACCCATTGGACATAAATGCTCCGATTATGCTCGATTATAATTTCCTACAGCATTTAGTTTTAAGAATCCGGCAGTTTTAGGAATCCGATTGATATGTAAGAGAGGAAAAAACAAAGAGAGCTTGAAAATGGAAGATCTCCCTTATGCACATAAAATCACGCCCCTAAAATCACACCCATGTGATCAATCATCATACCTTTACAAAAAAACATTCCAATGATCTTAGGTGATAATATCAGGGTGATCTCTCCCCAATGCTTGTTGTATATTTAACAGTTTTAATGCCACCTGTTGCAAAGGTTTAAGAACGTCTTGCGGATTAAAATTGTGTTTGCGCGGATCACTTTCATATTGTTCAAAATAAAGCCGTAAAGTAGCACCTAGCGTCCCTGTTCCCGACAAACGAACCACCAACCGTGCGCCATTCTCGAAAAAAATACGGATACCTTGCTGCGTACTAACGCTCTGATCAACGGGATCATGATATGTAAAATCATCTGCTTTTTTGACGAAAAATCCAGCAATTTCAGTTCCTGCATGTGGTAAGTGCGCACGCAAATGCTCTATAATTTCCAAAGCTTTGTCTGCTTCGACTTCTTCATAATCATGCCGTAACGTGTAAAAACGCCCATAGGTGTGCCAATGCTGTTGAACAATTTGTGCGACAGTTTTTTCTGTTACCGCTAAAAGATTTAACCAAAATAATACAGCCCATAAACCATCTTTTTCGCGGATGTGATGAGAGCCCGTTCCAAAGCTTTCTTCACCACAAAAGGTTACTTTTCCCGCATCCAAAAGGGTTCCAAAAAACTTCCATCCCGTTGGCGTTTCAAAAAAGTTTAGTCCTTTTTTTTCCGCAACCAGATCAGCAGCACGCCCCGTCGGCATAGAACGTGCTATCCCCACCACGCCTTTCCGATATCCTTTAATGAGGTGTGCATGTTCAGCCATAATAGCCAAAGAATCCGAAGGCGAAACAAATTGTTGACGACCAATAATGAGGTTACGATCTCCATCACCATCAGAGGCTGCGCCAAGATCTGGTCCTTTCTCTGACATCAATAAATCATAAAGAGCCTTGGCATAAACCAAATTGGGATCTGGATGACCGCCTCCAAAATCTGGCAAAGGAATACCATTAACCACCGTCCCTTCAGAAAATCCTAAACATTTTTCAAAAATTTCATGAGCATAAGGCCCTGTTACCGCATGCATGGCATCAAACCGTAAAGTAAGACCTCGATCAACGGCCTTGGCAATACAGTCGAAATCAAAAAGCTCCTGCATCAAAGAAACATAATCAGCGACAGGATCAATAATATCAATCCGCATGGCTCCCATAAAGATCGTACCTTGCCTATCTAAATCAATATCTGGTGCTTCAAGAATTTTATAAAAAGAAAGACGTTGCGATGTTGCAAAAATAGCATCACATAAAGAATTAGGAGCGGGCCCACCATTGGAAACATTGTATTTAATACCACAATCTCCTTCTGGACCACCAGGATTATGGCTTGCAGAAAGAATAAGTCCACCATGGGCATGAGTTTTACGAATAAGATGCGAAACGGCAGGTGTAGAAAGAATACCGCCCCTTCCCATTTTAATAAGAGAGACACCATGCGCCGCCGCCATCTTCAACACAATCTGAAGGAGAGTACGATTAAAAGTGCGCCCATCCCCCCCAAGAATCAACATTTTTCCTTCAAGAGGCCCAATGTTATTAAAAAGAGACTGTATAAAGTTTTCTACATAATGGGGTTGTTGAAAAACAGACACTTTTTTGCGCAAACCAGACGTTCCCGGTTTTTGCCCCTCAAAAGCCGTGGTTAAAACTGTCTTTACGGTCATATCAATCCTTCATATTCTTTCCTTTAACTTTAAGGTGAAGAGTATCCAAAGTCGACCATTAATTCTACTTGACGGAAGTGTGAAATATTTGCACACTCACCAGAAGTAAGAATTTTTAAAGAAGCCCTTTTATTTAAAACGCTTTTTGCCATATGTTTTTAAATACGAAGGCTGTTTTAAAACAAAATTTTCGTAAAAGAATACAGGAGCATCATGATGATGAAAAAAACAGTTCCCAATGTAACATTCCACACACGCGTACGCGATGAATCAGTGGATGGAGACAATCCTTATCGGTGGCAAGAAGTTAACAGCGATGCTTACTTTAAAGGAAAGCGTGTTATTCTTTTTTCTCTTCCTGGAGCTTTTACCCCTACTTGCTCAACCTTTCAGCTGCCTGATTTTGAAAAACTCTATGATGAATTTAAACAAGCGGGTATTGATGAAATTTATTGTCTTTCCGTCAATGATGCTTTTGTCATGAATGCTTGGGGAAAAGCACAAAATATCAAAAACGTGAAATTAATTCCCGATGGCTCTGGTGAATTCACGCGCAAAATGGGTATGCTGGTTGCAAAAGACAATGTTGGTTTCGGCATGCGATCATGGCGCTATGCAGCTGTTATTAATGATGGTGTGGTTGAACAATGGTTCGAAGAAACAGGTTTTTCAGATAATTGTGCAACAGATCCTTACGAAGTTTCTTCACCACAAAATGTTTTAAAAGCCTTGAAAAGCTAATTCCCCCAATCGTCTATTTAAACAAAATTTTACGACACAAATCTCCCTCCTCAGGAAATTTGTGTCGTTTACTTTTTGCAACCTCTATTCGTGAAAGCAGACACGATAAGTTGATTGTGCGCCTTCAGTGAGAAAATATTCCAACAATAATTTTTCAATAAATCTTTCATGTTTTAACGGCTTTGCAAAAGCTTGGAAAATTGCCGATGAAAAATCCCGTTGTGGGACTAAAAAATCAAAGAGTTAACAGCTGTTGCACGCTATCAAAAAATGAGGATGCAATTGCCAAATGCGCAAATTCATGCAAAACTCTCTCGGAAACATCAAGGATTAACATATAGATAAACTATGCAAAATCAACGCTCAGCTCCTCATATTGAGAAAACCTTTATGTTGAAAATGGTTTGATTTATAGAGATAATTTATAATTTTGCATATTGAATGTGAAAGCTGAATATCATAAGAGTGTCTCATTTTATCCCTTCTTATATTGCAACCATCAAAACCATTTTCTTGCCCACGACATGTGGGATTGGCATATGAATAAACGATTAAAAAGAGTGGAAATGCTTCTCGTAAATGCTTTCAAAGGCGAAAGCTGTGAACATCAAGACTGCAAGGTTCACAAAAGCATCAAGAGGGAAAATACAGATCAAACATTTGTTTGAAGAGGCGCACAGTTCAAATTAACTTATGTCTCATAAAAAGAAGCAAATATGGTATAAAAACTGCTCTGCATAAAGAACCGTTTATAAAGAAGATTCAATCAAAAAAATCCCGCAAACATTCCAATTCACATACCATAAACAGACTCATTACTGTTCTCATAGCCATTTATTCTAAGCTTTTATTTTTCTCTAAGAGAAAAACGGTTAAAGAAGTTGTTTATTCGGGTATTCTACCGTAAAGTGTGCTTCTATCTCTTCCTCTTCATCAAACTCAAAATCTTCATCACATTCAGGAAGACCAAAAATATCTGGATTGATGAAATAACAATCTTTTTTTGTCCCCTTCGCTACAATTTTATTTGTTTCTAATTCTTTGATACCTTCTTTAAAACTTTCAAAATTAAGATATTCTGGTTCTTGAATTGAAAGATCGCAAGTCAAAAATTCTTCAAGAATATCATGATCCAATGTTATCTGATCAAACCATAAATCCACATCATCCCCCTCATCTAACATTTTCCCTACCTGCCACAACATCACAAAAAATGCTTTCATACCACTAAATGATAGCCCAAAAATCATACGCCGACACGACGAGGCGCCTGAAAAGGTAATTTGCGGAAGATCTTCAAATCCGAAATTTGAAGGAGGAAGTTTAAATGATTTTCCAATATTCTCAGGTCTTTCAAGAATAAAGGGATTTCGTTCATAGAGCAGAGTAAAATCATATTGGACCATTTTCATTTCTCCGTTAAAGAATTGACTTTATGAAAAATGCATATTATTAGTAAGTTACCATTATGGCAGCTTACAATTCATCCAAACATGCTCCTGTAAAAAATTGTTCGATTTAAGTCATTCCATTGTTTTTTGAAGCTTAAAAAGTCTTTTAGGATAAAACGCTCTAGTTCTCCCTCCTTTTGCAATAAGGCTAGATTTTGTAATGTCCAAGAAGAGAACATCAAAGGATTTGATACTCATAGATGAGAATTCAAAGATGAAGCCAATATGAACTTGTCAATATTTTTATAAACTTTTGCAGAAGCTTTACGTGAAACCCTTTAATTTTCTCAGAGTTTTTGTTCGTTACAATTTTTTTTGCTCATTTTAACGCATTATCATCGCATCCTCAGAAGGGCACGTTTTATAGCAAATAGCGCTTATTTATCTCTTAAAAAATCTCTCTTTTATGCCGCACGCACTTCAAAACCCCGCTTTTGAACGCGTGCACCAACACGTATAAACGAGCAAAGCACAAATTTTAAAAATTGAATTTCAAATTTCCAAAATATTTCAAACAATCACTTCGATAAAGACCTTTACCATTATCATTTTTGGGCGGCTAAAATATCCTGTACTGTTTTGACCAATTGTTCTTCATCAACCGTCACTTGTGCTGGTCGACTTTCACGCCATGTTTGATTATCCTTAATTTCATGAGACAAACGCGCCCCTTCAATCAAATCTTTAATCTGTATTTTTCCGCTCTCACGTTCTTGTGAGCCTTGGATAACCACACAAGGCGCTTGGCGTCGATCTGCATATTTCATCTGCGCTTTTATCCCCGATGCCCCCAAATAGAGCTCAGCACGAATTCCCGCACCACGCAACTGCATCACCATTTTTTGATAACCAGCAACCGCCTCTGGCTCTTTATCCATCATCAGCACCACAACCGGCCCTGTTGTCTCCTTCATAGGCAACTTTCCAAGATTTTGCAAAGCAGCGATCAAGCGTGAGACCCCGATTGAAAAACCTGTTGCTGGAATATTTTCACCACGAAAGCGTGCCACCAATCCATCATAGCGCCCACCACCACCAACGGAGCCAAAAACAACTTTCAGCCCATCATCATTGAAAACATCAAACAGCAACGTAGCCTCAAAGACAGGACCTGTATAATAATCCAGTCCACGCACCACCGATGGATCAATCTTGATACGATTCTGAAAGCCATTTGCGGCAAAAATTGCTTGCATTTCCTCAAGCTCACAAATTCCCTCACGCCCTTGAACATGATCACCAACCACTTCTTTAAGAGCCTCAAGCGTTTCTTCTGCTGTTTCAGCTCCAGCAGCAGTTAAGGTAAGAATACACTCAATCTCTTTATCCTTAAGCTCCGCCCCTTTTGTAAAGTCACCACTTTCATCCAAACGCCCTTTTCCCAAAAGCAAACGCACCCCTTCAGAACCAAATTTATCCAGCTTATCAATTGCTCTTAAGACAGTTAAGCGCTTTTCAGCCTGCTCATTTCCCCCCAAACCAATTTTCTCTAAAACACAATCGAGAATTTTTCGGTTGTTCAGACGAATGGCATATTCATGATGCTGAAACCCTAGTTTTTCCAAACTATCGGCTGCCATCATACAAATTTCGGCATCAGCTGCTACCGTTGGTGTTCCAACAATATCCGCATCAAACTGCATAAATTGCCGAAACCGCCCTGGACCTGGTTTTTCATTGCGAAAAACAAAGCCAAGACGATAACTGCGATAAGGCTTTGGCAAAACTTCAAAATTCTCGGCAAAATAACGAGCAAGAGGCGCGGTAAGATCATAGCGCAAAGACATCCATTGCTCATCATCATCTTGTAGCGAAAAAACGCCCGCATTTGGACGATCTGAATCCGGTAAAAACTTACCCAGCACATCTGTATATTCAAAAATTGGTGTTTCCAGTGCTTCAAAACCATAAAGTTCATAAACTTCACGAATTTGCGCAATCATTGTTTCAGTTGCATACAACTGTGCACTTGTACGATCAACAAAACCCCGGGGTAAACGGGCTTTGGTTTTTTCTTGTTTTGATAACATATTTTTCTCTAACAACAATATATATTCACCGATAACGTGTGTCTATCTTATAGAAACAAACGCTGCAATAACTTTATCAACTGGAAACTGGTAACAATATACATAAGCTTTTGCTTTTAAAAGATGCAAACCTTTACCCTTAAGGCAATCTACTGAAAATATTTGCATTTTCAATAGGAACATAGCCCCCCGCTCAACATGAAATGCCCGCTTAACATTCAATGAAAAGACATCTGTGCTTGTTGAAAGAAACCTCAAAGCGACTGTTGATTCTGGATAAATCGGAAGCATCCCCCTCAAAAGCCCTCCCTTTCAGAATTCTTCAGATTTATTACAGATGCAAAAATCCTCAAGACATCAGTGTGCTTTGCGCTTGTTCTGCAAAATGATTGATAACATTTTTTAAATCAACAATATTTCGTCCAGCATCTGTAATAGAGCGTGATACAGAGGGAATAACATTCTGCCAAAGTCTTTGTGGAAATTGATTTGCTAGTTGTGTCATTGTTCCACCTTGAGCGCCAATACCCGGAACAAGAAACAGACTATTTTTTAACTGCTCGATTGTGTCTTTTGATTCAGATCCTAATGTCGCTCCTATAACCGCACCTATGGGGCCAATATTATGATGAATAACCGAAGACTGACTATTATAATCACAAATACACTGTGCAAGATGAAGAGAGAGTGTCTGATCACCAATAAGCGCATTTCGTATTTGTTTCCCCTCTGGATTAGAAGACTGAACAACCACAAAAACCCCTGCTCCTGCTTCTTCTGCAACCTTTATCAGAGGAATAAGAGCATCAAAACCCAAAAAAGGATTAACTGTCATGGCATCCACCTTGAACGCACTACTTGGACCAAGCCAAGCCTTACCATAGGCTTCAGCAGTAGAGCCAATATCCCCCCTTTTTGCATCCGCCAGAACCAATATGCCTTGTTCGTGTGCATTTTCAATCAGTTCTTTGAGAGCTTGAAGACCTTCCACACCATATAATTCAAAAAATGCGACTTGCGGCTTTATAATACCCACTTTACCAACAACTGCTGTTAAGAGAATATCACAAAAATCTTTTAGACCTTTATAATCAAAGCTTAGTTTCCACGATTGCAAAACTTTATGGCTCGGATCAAAGCCAATACAAAGAGATCCATAGATTTCACGATTTTTAAAAAAAGTTGAACGAAACATTTTATATCCTAACAAGATCTCTCTTTAAACTTTTTGATACAATCAAAAAGAAAAGCATTTGTCAAAAGAATACAATAGCGAAAACACAAAGAAAGATCTCTCTATACAAAATGTGCTTTTATTTATGAAACATAAATATATTCCCATTCGTAACGCTTATCATATGTTTATCAACCAAAACATTGTCATGAGATAAAAATTCAAATTTATGAAAGAATATAAACAAAACAGCATCTATATTATAGCATCTATATTATAATGACCTCATAAAGCCCTATAGACATGCCTTGTCGTTTTCACCCCCCTTTTTTATGATCAACAAAAACTCTCTATGAACGCGCTTTAAACAAAGTTTCAAAAGAAAATGCCCCACCATGATGGTCTCGATCTTAGCTTTAGATCTTTCCTATTCCTTTTGGCGCATATCTTTATCCCTTTTGGAACATAATTAGCAAAAAGGCATTGTATCTCCAGCATATTCAAGGAGATAA